>JAYVZL010000218.1:0-4538 GCA_043783505.1 Elusimicrobiota bacterium | reverse complement strand
ACCTGTGACGACGAAGCGGCTTGCGCGCTGAGACCTGCCGGTATCGAAGGAGCCTGAGCGTCGAGAGGCGGCGGCGGAGGAGGAGGGCCGCCGGGCTTATTAATGTCAGCCCTCGTAGTAGCGAACACGGTGTGATCGGCCCAAGCATACTGCTCTTGCGCGATGGTTCCGCCGCCCCCGCCCCAGATCGGCGCGTGTTGAAAACTCCCGATCGGCCCGTCCGTGGTCCGGAAAGTCACATCATTATGCTGCATCACCAGCACATCGTTGATCCACGCTTCGAACAGGCCATTGGGCTGCCCGAGATCATTCAAGCGCACATGGATGCCGACCCAGTACCAAACGTTCAACTGGACATTCCAGCCGGCACGATTGATATACCGATTTTGCGTGCCGGGTGCGTTCCATAACTGCTGTGTGAACGTCAGGTTATGACCCGCCCCTTCATAAATCATGAGCAGAAAATTATCTCGGTGACAGGTAGGTATTGCGCTATCGGCGCAATTGCGCATCGTCATATAGTCGATCTTGGTCCCAACTGGATTCCAACTGAAGGGACTGCTCCACTTATACCAATGGCCGACGTACACTTCCGTCAGGTTAAGAGAAGATGAAAACGTATAGTTCGCAGTTCCGCCTGAGCTGCTCGACGAATACGTCCCAGGGCTCCATTGGTGCCGCAGTGCGCAGCCGCCGGCGGGCGTATTGGTGGCGCAGTCGATGAACGGAGCGCCTCCGCCGGCGGAGTAATCCCACCCCGCCGCGGTTTTATTGGACCAATCATTGGTGTGAATAACCGTCGCCTGTGATACGCCCAGCGACGAGATGAGCAAGGCCAATGTCAACAATAAGGGCCGAGTCGTGCTCGTTCCTAACCGTGTAGAACAGATGAAGGGGCAAGTTCGCATAGCACAGTATAGGCCCGCGGTCGATTAATATCATTTCGACCTGGATAAAAGATAGTAAAACTTTTCAGTACAGGCGGCGCAGGTGCGAAATAGTCAGTGCGGCTGGCCGGGAAAGACCTTTTTAAAGAAACCGAGCAGGGCTTCGTGGGCTTTTGGGCCTTCGTTGATGCGGGGCTCAAGATAATCGGGAGGCGGCGGCGGGTCGTCGTTGGTGAAGGTGCTGGAAGCGTCAGACGACAGTGATCGTGCCGTCGTAGCAGGGGTTTCTAATTTAACCGGCGCGGGAATGGGAGCCTTGACCTTGGCCGCGACAGGCGCCGGAGCCTTGGCCGGGGTCGGAGCCTCGGGCACCGAAGGGAGCTCGACCGCCTCGGCGGCCGACTGGCGCAACTCAGGCGAGGGGCATATGCGGTTTAGGTCTTCTTCCAGGCGCCTAATCACGCCCAACGACTTGGCTAGGGATAGCTCTTTTTCGGAGAGGTCCGACGAGAGCTTGTCGATAAGGCGGTTGCGGATGGCGAGGTCGTTGGTCGTTTCCTGAAGGCGCTGCTTCGACGTCCCCAGCTCGGTGCGCATCTTCTCAAAGGCGGCGCGGGTCTCGCTGATCTGGGTGTCGCGGGCGACAAGAGCGGCCTGCAGCTGGGTGAGGTCGGCATGGTTCTTGCGCTGGGACTCCTCGAGGGCGGCGACGTGGGGCATGCGGATCTCAAGCAGGCTGGCCTGCTCGCGGGCGGTCAGCAGCTCAACTTTGAGCGCGGCGATCTGGCGCTGCAGCGAAACGACGAGCGACTTCTCGTCGCGGCGCGTCTCCAGCTCTTTCATGAGGTCGGCCACGTGGCTGAACAGACGCGTGCTCGCGGTATCGAGAAGTGCGTCCACCTCGGAAGCGACCGGAGGTGCCACCTGGGGCGCTGAAGGCGGCAGATTGGATTGATGCGCCGACACGGCGCTGGCGATATCCTCGAACTCGCCGGCGCGGCGCCAGTTCTTCTCCGCTATCTCCCCCTGTGCTGCGCAGACCAAGGTGGTCATGCCAAAGCCCGGAAGCGCCACCAAGGCCTCGGGCTCGTAGCTGCCTGGAACCTCGCCTTTAATGTAGGTCCAATATTTCATCTTTTCTCTCCTAAGGATTGTTGCATGCGGCGCAATTCGGCGACCGCGCCCGCGAGCTCCGAGGCCTTGGCGCGCGCGGCGGTGAGCTCGGCCTCTAGGCCGTCGAGGCGGCGGCGCGCGTCGTTGAGAGACCGCTCGCAGTCGGCGCGCCGCTCGCGCTCGAGTGTCAGTTCCGCGTCGCGATTGGCTTCGCGCGCCGCATGGCGGGCCAGCTCGGATTTGGCCGACTCAAGCTCGCCGTTGAGGCGCTCGCGCTCAAGCTCGAGGTTTCGCCGAGTGGAATCCGCCTCGAGGGCGGCGCCCTCGTAGGCAGAGGCGGCGTCCGCCAGCCGCCGCTCGAATTCGACACCCAGGCGGGACATCGTCTCGATCTTGGCGCGCAGAGCCTCGTTTTCGCGCACGAGTAGGTCCATGCGCCCATCGCTCGCCCCACGAGGCCGAGGCGCGGGCAAGGCGTCGGGGGCTTCGGGCGGCGTGTCTCGGACGGGCTCCAGACGAGGGTAGCCCTGCCAGCGCAGGTCCCCCAGCCAATCGGTCAAATCGTCTCGCGGCGGCATACCCCATAAGGATAGACCGTCTCTATTACAATTTCAAGGCGATATGCTAGATTAGCGAAGTGAGTAAACGACCGCTGGTGCTGATCATCGACGACGAGCACGATTTTCGGGTCATATGCTCGCATGTGCTCGAGCGCGGCGGCTACGACGCCACGACCGCCCCCGACGGGTTAGCCGGCCTGAAGGCCTTCGCCGAGCGCAAGCCCGACGTGGTCGTGCTCGACGGCAACCTGCCCGACATCGACGGCCTCGAGGTGTGCAGGCGTCTGCGAAAGCTTGAGGGCGGCGAGAAGGTGCCGGTGCTCATGTGCACCGTGCGTTCGGCCGTGGTCACCATTTCCGAGGGGATCGAGGCGGGCGTGACCGACTACGTGCTTAAGCCTTTCGAGATGGAGGATCTGCTTGAGCGCGTCGCCGACGCGCTCAAGAAGGCGGAGAGTCGGTGAATTCGAAGCTCGCGGTCGTCGACGACGATCCGGAGATGGTGGCACTCCTGGTCCTGGTCTTGGGAAAGGCCGGCTACGACGTGAAGCCCTACGCCACGCCCGGGCGCTTTCTCGACTCCTTAATCAAGGCCCGCCCCGATCTGTGCGTGCTCGACATGCAGCTGCCCGGCATCCACGGTCGCGACGTGATCCGCGTGCTGCGCGAAAACGCCGCGACCAAGACGATGCCAATCGTGGCGATCAGCGCGGCTGAGCGCGGCACGCCCCAGGTGATCGCGGGCCTGGAGATCGGGGCCGACGAGTACATGAGCAAGCCGCTCGATCTCGAGCTGTTCGTGGTGCGCATCGAGTCGCTTCTGCGCCGCACGGGCAAGGCCGCCGCTGCCCCTCCCGCCTCGGAGTCCCTGCGCTACGGCGGCTTGACGGTCAACCTCGACGAGCACCGCGTGGAGGTGTCGGGCAAGACGATCACGCTCACTCACCTGGAGTTTAATCTCCTGTCCTACTTCCTAAGACATCCTAACCGCGTGGTCACGCGCGGCATGCTGTTTGAAAAAGTCTGGGGCACGCAGCCCGACGCCTCGACGCGCACGGTCGACAAGCACATCGAGTCCCTGCGGCGCAAGCTGCCCGTCTTCGGCGAACGCGTGGAGACCGTAGTCCGCGTCGGCTACCTGTTCCGTCCTTAAAACGTCTTTAGATTTTTCGGCTTAAAAACAGGAAAAGTAGAATTTTTCGATGGCGGGGCGGGCGAGATCGACGGCGAGTCCGTGCACGAGAGGATCAAGATAGGCGCGATCCAACGTCTTTTCCTGCGCGCGCACTATCCCTCGGACATCTTCCAAGTCCTGAGGCCTTTCGGAGAGAATTTTGTGGACGATCAGGTCTTCCGGCGAGCACATACGTACCCGTACCCCCCCCCCCATGTCCATGAGTCGAGCGCGGCGGATGGCCTGTTCTTCGTAAGGCAACTGTCCCAAGATAAGGTCGACTCGAAAGCCCTCGACTTCAAGGGGAAGCACGCGGGTCTCCAGCGCGAACTTTTCCGGTTCCGCGGGCAAGGCCGTGAAAGTGGCGCATAACCCCGCGATCAATGCGGGTTCGGTGCCCGCGGGAACCCATACGGTGACATCAATATCGAAGGTCGACCGGGGCATTCCCCATGCGAGATTGGCGACGCCGCCGATGACCATGTAGGCAAGCGCCCGCTCCTCCAGGTATGTCGAGAGTGAGCGCAGTGCCTTCTCGAGGCTGCTCATGGTTGCCCGGGCCTTACACAGGGCAGCAATTTCCGCCAGGCGCTTATATGTTCGGCGTGGGCACGCAACTCAGGCTGCGTCGGATGTGTTTTATGTCGAGACAAGAAAAAGTCGGCGAGCCCCCCCGCTTGCGCCAGACGTTCTTTCTCCGGAGGATGCCGTTCCAGCGCCGCCGCTTCCCATGCGGTAAAGCCCGCCCATTGCCGCGCTCGCGTCGCCAAAGTCGCCGCCGCCGCGGGTGGACGGGGAATGAAG
>JAYVZL010000217.1:0-4550 GCA_043783505.1 Elusimicrobiota bacterium | reverse complement strand
CCGGAAGGACGCCGCAAAGATAAAGCAGAAGATAAATTCACGCCGAAAGTGAGATAAATGACCTACGAAAGGGCATGCACGGCGCGCGCGGCGCGCGCGGCGCGCGCACGCGCGCCAGGCCGCGCGGCGCCGTCAGCGAGAAGTTTTGACAACGACATCGCGTCGAAGGGCGCGCGGACTTTAACGTCGTTGTCGAAATAGACGAAAGCGTCCCGGCCGCCGCGGCTCCAGGCGCGGATTTTAGCGGCCCAGCCGCGCAAGGCCTTGGGCGTGTAGCCACTCACGTAGATTTTCTCGTCGCCGTGCAGCCGCGCGTAGGTGAAGTCCGCGGTCGCCCCCTCGAAGTACGGCCACTTGCCGGCGGTGTCCGCCGTGACCAAAGCCACACCGGCTCGGCGCAGGATGGGCAAAAAGCGGGGATCGCGATAAGAGGCGTGCCTGACTTCAAGCGCGTGACGCAAAGGCCGGTTCTCGCCGGGGGACAGGTCGCAGCGCTCGTCGACGATCGTGTCGTGGCGGCGCGCGAGCCTTGCCGCGGCGTGAGTATCGCCAGGCAAAAGCTCCAGGAACTCGCTCAGCAACTTCGCGTCGAACTTCAGACTCGGCGGCAGCTGCCAGAGGATGGGGCCCAGCTTTTGCTTAAGACGAAATATCCCATTGGCAAAAAAGTTAGCGATAGGCGTTTCAACGTTCTTGAGCCGCTTGACGTGAGTGATGAAGCCGGGCGCTTTCACGGAGAAGGTAAAATTATCGGGGACTTTATCGTGCCAAGCGGTGTACGACTTGGGGCTTTGAAGACCGTAAAAAGTCCCGTTGATCTCGATGGAGCTGACCTGGCGCGAGGCATAATCCAACTCTCGAGAGTGGGGAACGTCCTTAGGATAAAACGTTCCCCGCCACCCGTCATAGGTCCAGCCCGAGATTCCGATCTTGATTCGTCCGCTCATGCCGCATTCTAGCGCGTCTTCCCGCCGATCAGACGTAAAGCTTTAGTGACCTCGCGCGGACGGAGGCGGACCTAGACATTGCGTTTATGGGGTTTTGGTGCTACACTCAAACCGATGAGACTTAAGAGACTCGTTGGCGCGATGTTAGCCGCGACCCTCGCCGTCACTTTAACGGCGTTGCCGTTGCTTGCCCAACCGTCCAAACCGAGAGCCTGTTGCGGCAAGTCCTGCCCGCCGCCGCTCCAGTCCGCGCCTGATACCTGCTGCCAGATCGCGCCCATGCCGCCGGCGACGGTCGCCATCGCGCAATTGACGCCGCCGCTTTTGGCCTGGGCCATCGTCGTCGTCCTGGCCCAGCCGACGCCTCAAACGACCTCCCAGGTCGTGCCATTCGCTCAGGACCCGTCCCCGACTCAAGCCGACCGCCTCGTCGTTTCCGGCCTCGCCCCGCCTCGCCTCGTTTAGATCGCGCGCCCGCGCCAAACTGCGTGCGCCGTTTCGTTGCGTCTAAAAGGAGGCATCGTGATTTTCCTATTCGTCGTATTGTCGTGGCTTGCATTGCCCGGGCGGGCGCAAGAGCAGCCAGTTCCATCCCCGCTCTTTGCGTTGGTCGAGATCGCGCGTCAACGTAATCCCGATGTCATCGCCGCGCGCAAGAGCTGGGAGATGGCTCAAGCGAAGGTGGGCGCGGACAAGGCTTGGCCCGCGCCGGAAGTGGGCGTCGAGTACTGGGGCTTTTCCCCCTCGGGTCTCAACGTCGGGTCCGCCGGCGAGAAGTGGTACGACGTATCACAGACGATCCCGTTTCCAGGAAAACTGCGGCTCCGCGGCAAATCCTCGGCCCATCTGGCCCGCCGTGAAGGCGAAGCTTACCGGGCGATGGAACAAGATGTCGTCGCCAAGGTCAAGCAGGCGTACTACGGCCTGCTGCTAGCCCAGCGCGAGGCGAAAGTCTACGATGACACAGTCGACATCCTGCGGCGCTTTTCTCATATCGCCGAGTCGAAGTACGCCGTCGGCAAGGCGTCACAGCCGAGCGTCCTCAAGGCGCAGGTCGAGCTGTCGAAGGTCTCCAACCGCGCGATCACGTCGCGTCAGGAGCTCGAGACGGCCCGGGCGAAGCTCAACGCCCTGCTCGCGCGCGGGCCCGACGAGCCGGTCGACGCCGGCGAGGAGCCCCCGACGGCGTCGACCGGGCCGGCCCAGGGGCGGCTGGAGACTTTGGCGCTGGAGCATCGCCCGGAGGTCCACGGCGCGGCGCACCACGTCGACCACATGCGCGCCGAGCTCGCGGCCAAGCGCGCCGACTATCTTCCAGACTTCATGCTTCAATACACCTGGAGGACGCGCGTGGGAATGCCCTCCGACGCCGTCGCCGTGGTCAAGATGACCCTCCCGTTCCTCTGGCTGGGTCAGCAGGCCGTCGTGAAATCGACGCGGCTCGAACTCGAGCATGCGCACGCCATGCTTGAGTCCGCTCAGATCGCAGCTCGATACGAGGTCAAAGAAGGCCTCGTGCAGGTCCAGGCGGCGCGCCGGACGGTCGAGCTCTATAAGACGACGATTCTTCCTCAGACCGAGCAGTTGCTCTCCGTCTGCGAATCCGGCTACCGGGCCGATCGCGTCGGCTTTCTAGACCTACTCGACGCGCAACGCGCCCATTTGGACGCCCAGCTCGAATATTTCAAGGCCGTCTCCGACTACGGAATTAGACTGGCGCAGCTCGAGCGCGTCGTCGGTGCCGAGTTGACGTCCGCACCGAGGACCGAAGATCATGAACATCTCCATTAGCCGAAAAGCTTTGTCTCTTCTCGCCGTCGGCCTCGCGTTGGCCGTCGGAGGCGGGGGCTACCTGATCGGCCGCGGGCGTACGCCCCGGGAAATGGGAACCCCCACCGAGACGCATGAGCTCTATCAATGCTCCATGCACCCGCAGATCGTCTCCGACAAGCCGGGCAATTGCCCAATCTGCGGTATGCGCCTTCAAAAAGTGGACAGAGGATCGGCAACCTCGCCTAAAGCAGTAGAAAAAGGGAAGCCCCTGTATTTCCGGCATCCCATGAGGCCGGACGTGACCTCTGCGACGCAGGTCAAAGACGAAATGGGGATGGACTATGTTCCGGTCTACGCCGAGGAACAGTCGAAAGGGCCGGTGATCGCGGGTCACGCCTCGTTCTCGATCCCGCTCGAGCGGCAGCAGCTCATCGGCGTCAAGACGGCCACGGCGGCGGTGCGCGTTCTCGATGTCGAGATCCGCGCCGTGGGCCGCATCGCCTACGACCCGGAGCTGTACAACGCGATCGAGGAGTACAAGCAAGCCGCCGCGGCCCGCGGCAAGATGAAAGACAGTCCGTTGCCGGACGCCCGCAACGGCGCGGACGCCATCGTGCGCTCCGCCGGGACTCGACTGCGGCTACTCGGACTCTCGCAGGCTCAAATCGACAAGCTCGCTGGCGACGGCCAGGACCCGATCAACCTTCTGTTGCCTGACAAGACGGCCTGGGTCTACGCCGAGGTCTACGAATCCGAGGTCGGACTGGTGCGCTCCGGGCAGGATCTCTCGGTCACGGCTCCGTCGCTGCCGGGCCGCAGCTATCATGGCAAGGTCGTGGCCGTCGATTCCGTCGTTAATGCCGAGACGCGCACGGCGCGCGTCAGAGGCCTCATCGAGACGCCCTCGGAAGCGCTTCGACCCGAGACCTTCGTCAACGTGCGGCTGGCGATCGGTCTCGGCCGTCGGCTCGCCGTGCCGGAGGACTCCGTGCTTGTCACCGGGGAGAACCAGCTCGTCTTCGTGCGTAAGGCGCGGGGTGAGTTCGAGCCGCGCGAGGTCAAGCTCGGACGCCAAGCGGGCGGCTACTACGAGATCCTCTCGGGGCTGAAAGCCGGCGAGGAGGTCGTCACCGCGGCCAACTTCCTGATCGACTCCGAGTCGCGCTTTCGCGCCGCGGCCGCCGGGTTCACCGCTGCGAGCAAGCCATGATCGAGAAGATCATCGACTTCAGCGCACGCCACAAATTCCTGGTCATTCTGCTCACGGCCTTGAGCGTGGCCGGGGCTGTCTGGACGGCGAAACTCGTGCCGCTCGACGCGATCCCGGACCTCTCCGACACCCAGGTCATCATCTATTCACGCTGGGATCGCAGCCCTGACATCCTGGAAGATCAGGTGACCTATCCCATCACGGCGGCGCTGCTCGGCGCGCCGAAGATCAAGGCGATCCGCGGCTTCACCGACTTCGGCTACTCCTACGTCTACGTGATCTTCCAGGACGGCACCGACCTTTACTGGGCGCGCTCGCGCGTCGTCGAGTACCTGAGCAAGATCCTGCCGCGCCTACCCAAGGATGTGCAGACCGAGATCGGTCCCGACGCCACTAGCGTCAGCTGGGTCTACCAATACGCCCTCGTCGACGAGTCCGGTAAGCACGACTTAGCACAGCTGCGCAGCCTGCAGGACTGGTACTTGCGCTACCAGCTCCAGGCCGTGCCGGGCGTGGCCGAAGTCGCCGCCATCGGCGGCTTCGTCAAGCAGTACCAGGTCAACGTCGACCCGAACGCCCTGTTGTCCTACAAGATTCCCTTGACCGACGTGCTCAACGCC
>JAYVZL010000216.1:0-11315 GCA_043783505.1 Elusimicrobiota bacterium | reverse complement strand
CCGGAGAGCTGCAGTCCCTGATTATCTAAGTTCGTAAACGAGGAATATTGGGCCGTGAAGGCGCCTGAGCTCACCATGCTGTAGTAGGTCCCGCTCTGAGCCAAGGGCAGCATGTCGATTAAGGTATGCTGGCCGGAAACACCTTTGAAGACTAGACCGCCTGTTGAATCCACCTCAAGCTTGGAGCGGCCGCCGTTGTAAGTGAAGTCCGAGGGGCCGAACAAGAGCCTCTTCTGCACCCCCGCGTCGCCGGAGGCCGCAGTGGTGACAAAATCGAGCTTGTCGCCGGTATTGATCGTTGCCGGTGTCAAGGTGAAGTTTACCTTGGAGCTCGTAAACGAACAGGGGCCGGGTGAGCAGGTATAGGCCGCGTTGATAATGCCCGAAGAAGACCCCTCGATTTTCCAATCCGTGGCATTGACGGCGGTGACCGTGATGAGCTCGCTTAAGGTCGCGGCGTCGAAGGTGACGATGTTGGTTATGGTATGGCCGGCGCCGCGCATGAGCTTTGAGGCGGTGTTCGTCGAGGCGTAGAGCTGGACCGTTTGGTCTAAGGTCCATGTCGAGCCGGACAAGGCGTAATTGCCCCAAAGTCGGATGGTGCCGGTGTCGTAGTCCTGGTTGTAGGAGAGCAAATAGGTCCCGGCGCTGGCCATGCCGGCCGTTGAGATGCCCACTGCAGGATTGACGCGAGTTGCTTTGAGTTTAAGGGATGAGACGTTTCCTGTGGCGAAGGAAAGCTCCTTGGTAGTGTTGGGACTATTGTTGCCGGCGCTATCGTAGCCCAGGTTTCCACCCACGAAGGTGTTGCTGGAGGAGTTATTGAGGTTAATGCCGTCGCTTAAGTTGGAATAAGAGTTATTGGCGGTAAAGGTGTTGTTGTTGGAGGCGACTAAGAGGTAGCCGTAGTTTGAGTTGGAGTAAGAGTTATTGGCGGTCAAGGCGTTGTTGTCGGAGCTAGTGAGGAAAATGCCGTAGCTAAGGTTTGAGTAAAAGTTATTGGCGGTCAAGGTGTTGTTGGAGTTGGTGTTGAAGTAAATGCCGTAGCTTGAGTTTGAGTAAAAGTTATTGGCGGTCAAGGTGTTGTTGTTGCAGTTGTTGAAGAGGTAAATACCGCGGCTTGAGTTGGAGTAAGAACTATTGGCGGTCAAGGTGTTGTTGGGTGAGGTCTGGAGGTAAATGCCGTCGCTTAAGTTGGAGTAAGAGTTATTGGCGGTCAAGGTGTTGTTGGATGAGCTCAGGAGGAAAATGCCGGTGTTTGAGTTGGAGTAAGAGTTATTGGCGGTCAAGGTATTGGAGGAGGATCCGTTGAGGTAAATGCCGGCGTTTGAGTTGGAGTAAAAGTTGTTGGCGGTAAAGGTATTGGAGGAGGAGGCTTTGAGGTAAATGCCGTAGGAGCCGTTTCTGATAGTAGAACTGGATATGGATCCGCGCGTTAGCGAGCCGTCAAAAGTAATGCCGTACTTAGGCGCGACACCATATCCCAAATAAGCGAACTCGCCGTAGCGCAGGTCGAAGCTGGTCGTGTTCTGTGTAAGGTTGCGGATATAAGCGCTGTTGGCCCCGCCTCCGCTGACGGTCGTCCCCGATGACCTGACCAAAACGTTGCGCGTCAAATTCGACACAATGATCGGGCTCGTCGCCATCAAGACGCGATCGGTGGTCAGCGCGCTAAAAGAAACCGTCAGAGGGTCCGTCCCGGTGATATTGGTAACCACGCTCTGTTCCGTGGTGGCCGTACCATTGCCCGTTGTCGGGCCGATGGTAATCGAGTCGCCAATGGCCCAGTTGGTGGCCGAAGACGCCGAAATCGTCAAACTCGTACGAGCTCCCGTAATACTCGCCGTTGCAAACCCATAGGGCGTCTTGGTCGCACCCCGCACCGTGAAATTGCCGCCGGTGCTCACTATCAGACCGTATTGACCCCCCGCTGCCCCCACGGAAAGGATCAAATGGGCGATAATGCCGGTCGGGATCACCGAGCTCTCGGTGCCCATGTCCAAAGTCCCGTTGACCGTCATGTCGCCGCCCACCAAGGTTAAACTTGAGTTGGCGACCCGACTGAACTGGAGACTGCCGTTGACAGTTGTCGTTGAGGCGGTGGCAGATAGCGTATCTACCGTGATCGTATGGCCCGCCTGGATGGTCACGGAACTACAGGAAATCGGCACGACTGGCGGGTTCCACGAAGCCGGGTTCGACCAGTTCGCAGGCCCCGCGCCGGCGCTGACGCGCGCCACGCACTTATCCGGCCAATCGACTACGCCGTTGGGGTCGACAAAATCGTGCTCAAAGGTCGCGCCCGACTTAGCGCCTGAGTAGTCGACCATCGTGATCGTGGAGGCCGAGTTCAGCAGGAAGCCGTTGACGTTGATTTTGATGTTGGCGTCGTTGAAGCCCACGGTCGTAAACGTCGAGGTGAAAGTTCCTCCCGTGAAATTGATCGCCGTGGCCCCGGCTGCCAAACCGCCTGAAAACGTCATGCTCGTTATCGAGATGTTGCCGTTGCAGCCACCGCAGGCCATCGTGGCGATCGACACGCCCCAGCGTCCGCCGGTGATCGTATTGCTCGCCAGCGTGATGAAGCCCGAGTTGCTGGCCCCCATGAATATGCCCGCGCCCGAGGCGTCGCCATCAAGGGTGCTGCTCGTCAGGGTCAGGTTGACGTTGCCACCGTCAAGCCACAGAGCGCTGCCGGTAGTGGCTGTGGCGACCAAGACGCTGTCCCCGATGACCGTGCCGGTGGAGTTCACAATATAAACGGCCGTGGAACCCGCCACATAGCAGTTCATGATGGTGGTAGTTGAGACCGTGTCAAGGATGAGGGCCTGGCTGCCTGTCCCTGCCCTGCCGCTGATCATGGTGCTAAAGGTGATGGTGTTGTAATTGGATTTTTGATTTATCTGGGCGCCGTAGCCGTAGTTGTTTAAGCTGATGGCCATGTAGCTCCCTGTCACGGTATTCGAAGAGGAGGCGCAGCAGACAGAGTACCCACCGCTATTTCCGATCATGGTGCTGAGGCTGATGGCGTTGAAGTTGGAGCCGGTCAGCACAGCGGCGCCGTAGCTGTTGCCGAACATATAGCTTTGCGTGACGGTGTTTGACTTGGCCGTTGTGAGATAGAGTCCGGCATAGGCAGCGCTCATGGTGCTGAGGCTGATGGTGTTGTAGTCGCCACCGGTGTCCATTCTCACGCCACCATTGGGGATGTAGGATTGCTTCACGGTGTTCGAGGAGGACACAATGTAAACACCGCCGCTTATGGTGCTTAGGCTAATTGAGTTGTAGTTGGAGCCCGCCGCCCAGTAGGTGCCGTTACTGTTACCCTCAGCGTAGATCTGTGTTATGGTATTTGAGGCCGCATTCAAAGCGTAGATTCCGTAAGCAGCACCGTTGAAGGTGCTGAGGCTGATGGTGTTGTAGTTAGAGCCGGCGTCCAAGTATGCAGAATAGCCGGACGATCCCCCTCGAATGATGCTCTGCGTTATGGTGTTCGATGCTGCGGCAATGGCGTAAAACGCGGTACCGCCGCTGTTGGCATTTTTCGCGAAGAGTTGCGTGAAGTTGCTGTAAATCGCGGTGGTTAGGTTGACGGAGTTTGCTGTCGCCGAGTTGTTGGCCGCCGTGCTGTAACTGATCTGCGTACCCGTCGACTGATCTATCCAGAAGCCGTGCGCGCCCCCCACGGTCACCGAGCTGTAGGAGATGACGCTGTAGCTTGATATCCTCATTGCCGCCATGTAGATATTTCCGCCCGCATCCACGTTGACACTTGAGAGACTCACGTAAGCCGAAGAGACGTACACGCCGAAAGGCACGTTGTTGGTGCTGATGACCGTGATGCCGAATATATTGACGCTGGAACTCAGGATGTAGAAAGCCGCCGTCGAGAGCTTGGGGGGGTTGATGGCCGTGCGCGTGCTGACCAAGGCCGGGTCGCTTTGGATGGTGAGAGTGTTGGTGCTGTAGGTGAAGGTCAGGCTTGAGACAGTGACCTGCTCGGAATAAGTCGAGCTATCGACGTTGATGCACCAGTTGGTGTTAATTAGCGTAGAACCAGTCGAGCTGTTGACCGCGGCCTGGATCGTGGTGTAGTCGGCCGCACCCGATTTGCGAACGGTCTTGACGACTCCGGGGACACCGTTGCAGGTCGCGGCATGAAGCGGGACCGAGAAGCTGGCTGCCGCGATTATCGCCGCCAGTATCAGCCTCATGTGAAGTCGCTCGCCACGAGAATGGGGAGCGGTGAGCGCGGCGTGCAGGGCCAGAACAAAAGAAGCCGCGCGCACTATAAGGTACATGTAGACTAATCGTATCCCCATAGTGCGAAGTTTTCATTACATGAGTGCGAAGCTATTGGGAAGCCATTGCGGCCGGCCGGCCCGGTTTGGTATAAGTCAAAACCGTGACTGAAGTCACATCCGCGCGCATACTGGCCCACTACCTGGGAGGTGAAGACGCCCTCCCCGCGCCTTCGCGCGTGGTTCTTGAGATGGCGGGCATACAGGTCATGGTCGCACCCGACCGCGCCGCCCTGCGAAAGCTCGCCGTCGCGACACAGCCCGACGCCCTGATCGTCTCGCTAAACCTGCTGGCCCAGCCCGCCCGCACCTTGCCGGTGCTGCGCCGCTGGTACGGCCGCCAGGGCCTGGCCGTCATCGTGCTGACACCGAGCAGCCGCTCCGCCGACTACTCCCGGATTCTAAGCGCCGGCGCCGACGACGCATTGGTGGCCCCCGGCGACCCAGCACTCCTGGCCGCGCGCCTTGAGGCGGCCCTGCGCACCGTCGAGCAATTCGCAGCGCCTTCGGCCTGGACGCGGGGCGTGCTGCGCACGCCCGACGCGGAAATCGCTCTCGACCTGCGCGCCCAACGCTGCCTGGTGCGCGAGGGGGGGGGCTATCGCGAGATCCTTCTGACCCGCAAACAGTTGGCCGCTCTGGCCGCACTGCTGCGCGCCGCTGGCCGGCCGGTGGGGTGGGATCAATTATTCCGCCGCGGCTGGCGTCCGAGCAAGCTGCGGCGCCGTTCGCGCACTTTGGTCCAGCACATTTTAGCGCTGCGGCGGAAATTGGGCCGCGCCGGCGAGCGCATCAAATCGGTGCCGGGGTCGGGCTATAGACTGTCCATATGACCCGTCGTAAATTTAGCTTAAATTTAGCAGGTATTGCGCACCATCCTCCGCGGGTCTATACTACAGAGATGAGCTCGCGCTGCGCGATCATCCTGGCCCTATACGCGTCCCCGCTCTTTTGCCGCGCGCACGAATCGGGAAGTTCCCACTACAGCAATCTCTCAGTTGGTGGGGGACAGGCCTTGGGTACTGCGACTCCCAGCGAAACTCCTAGTCCGCGCAAAGCCCCACCCGCGCCTACGGCCGTCATCCGCGCCCCGCCCGCCCCGCAGCCGGTGCAGGCACCGGCTACGCCACGCCCGTTCGAAGCGCGCTGGTTTGCTGCGGCCGTCCTGGTGATCGCCGCGTCCGCCTTCATCCTGCGCCGGCGGGAGGGCGCGCGCCGCCGCGCCAGCTCCGAGACGCTGGCCTTGGCCGCGCACGAGCTGCAGTCGCCCTTGGCGGCGATCGAATCTTATCTCGACTTGATGGTCTCGGAAGCTCCCGCGCAGACGCACGACGCTCGGGTCTGGCTCGAGGATTTGGGCCGCATGCGCACGACGACCACCCACCTGCGCCGCACGATCGGCGACATCCTAGACATGACCCGCGTCGAGGACGGCCGCATGAAACTGGCCCTGAAGCCGGTGGAACTCGGGCCGGTTCTCCAGTCGGCCGCAGCGGCCTACGCGCCGCACGCCGCCGCGCGCGGCGTGCGCCTGAAGCTCGACGCTCCGTCCGAACCGGTCTGCGCGCTCGCCGATCCAGACCGCCTGCGACAAGTGCTCGACAATCTAATCGGCAACGCGGTCAAATTCACGCCTTCGGGAAAGACCGTGTCTTTGGCCGCCCGCGCCGCCGGCACGGAGGCGTTCGTCGAGGTGAGCGATGAGGGCGTCGGCGTCCCCACCGGCAAGCGCGACCGGCTGTTCGGAAAATTCTCGCGCCTGGGCCCGGCCGTAGACGGCACCGAGGGCACCGGCTTGGGGCTGTATCTTTCCCGGCGCCTAGTCGAGGCCCAAGACGGGCATCTCGAGTACGAGCCCCTTCCCTCCGGAGGCAGCCTTTTTCGCGTGACGCTCCCCAAAACAGAGCGCGGCTAACCGCCTATGACCCCCGGGAAAGCGGCCCCTGTCGACCCCTTGACTCCGATCAATGCAACCTTTATACTAGTATTGAGGTTGGAGGATATCAATGACCACTCAAATTATCGGCTTGGACCAAGCGCGTCAACGCCTTTCAGGCATCGTCAACGGCCTTGATCGAAATCAACTTAGATATCTTGTCAGCTCCCGCGGCAAGCCTAAGGCCGTGTTGATGAGCATTTCAGATTATCTGATGACCATCCTGAGTAAAAAACGCGCCGCCATCATCGTCGAGCTCCAACTTGAATCTAAATCTAAAGGGCTCGACAAAATTACCCCCAATGAAATCCAACGCGAGATTCGCGCAGCCAGGCGTTCTCGTTCGTGATCCGCGTCGTTTTGGATACGAACGTCATTGTCTCCGCTCTTTTGGTGCCGGACGCTCTTTCAGCCGCGATTCTCGACTTAGCCCTGCAGAGAAAAGTCAGGGCTGCGGTTTCACGTCCCACGCTGGATGAATTGGAACGAGTGCTGCGTCGGCCTCGATTCGATTTTGAACCTCGTAAAATTGGAAGTTTTCTAACCCTATTCAAGGTTCGGACCAAGCTGGTTGCTCCGATCGGGACCCTAAATCTTTGCCGGGCAGACCCCTCTGACAACCGTTTCTTAGAGTGCTCGCAAGCCGCGAAGGCCGAATTCTTAATCACCGGCAACAAATCCCACTACCCCGCGCGCCACAGGGATACAGCCGTTGTCAACCCGAGGGAATTTTGGGAAGCTTATCTCTTGAGAGCGGTCCTCTAGCTGAATTCCCATGTCAAAAATGGAGCGCGCATGAAGCACACCGTCCTCATCGTTGACGACAGCGCCGACTACCGCCGCATCTTCTCGCGCGTGCTCGCCTCCGGCGATTACCGCGTGGTCACGGCCGGCAGCGCCGAAGAAGCGCGCCTGATCCTGCAGACAGCACCCCCCGACGCCGCTTTGCTCGACTGGAACCTGCCCGGCGACAGCGGCATCGACCTGGCTCGCGAGATACGCCGCGACCCGCGCCTGGCCCGCATGCCCCTGCTCATGCTCTCCGTCAACGCCCGAGCGCAGGACCAGGTTCAAGGGTTGAGCGAAGGCGAGGTCAACGCCTATCTGACCAAGCCGGTCGATCCCCAGGAACTGCTGGCACGGCTTAACGCTTTGCTGGGAAAAAGCCGACGATAACCGAACACCTTTTGCTCCAAAGCAACATTTAGCATGTAAAGTTTTGCTTTCAGGAAAATATTTACATATCCTATTGCAATAGCTTATGCCCGCATTAATTTAGCAGTAATTTAGCAGACATTGAACCATGGCTAAAAAGGGTCTACACTCACATCCTATGGACATCGAGCGGAGCGGGGGATCAAGATGTCGGCGGTCCCGTCTTGCCGCCCTGGTCATCACGCTCGCCGCGGTGGGCTCGGCCGCCTCGGCCGCGGCGTTTCCCAGCTACATCAACTATCAGGGCAAGCTCGGCGATCCCTCGGGCAATCCCCTCACTGGCGTCTATTCCTTTCGCTTCCGCTTCTACGACTCGCCGACGAAGAGCACTCTGCTCGCCACCGAGGCCGGCTTTACCGGCGCCGCCAACGCGGTGAACGTGACCAACGGTCTGTACTCAGTCCAAATCGGCTCTTTTACTCCCCTGCCTGAGACCGTGTTCCATCAGTCCGAGGTTTGGCTTGAGATCACGGTCGGTCAGGGCACGGGCAACACCGGCCCCGAAATCCTCGACCCGCCCGAGCGCCTGGCGGCCACACCCTTCTCCTTTCGCGCGATAGCCGCCGACAAGCTCGGCACTGGCATGACCGTCGCCACTTTCACGGCGGCCGGCAATCTCACCTTGCCCTACGGCGTGACCGCGGCGACGGCCTCATTTACCAACGTCTCCGGCTTCTCGCTGACGGCTTCCTCCGGCATCAACGTGCTCTCCGGCGGCGTCTACGCGCCGTTCTTCTCGGGCGACGGCTCGGGCCTGACGGGAGTCTCGGCCGGGGAATCCAACACCTACACTTCGTCGAAGACCTTTACCAACCCAGACTTCTCCATCGGAGGCTCGACTTTCGTCACGAGGGGGGGCAACGTCGGCATAGGAATGACTCCCACTCAAACGCTGTCGGTCGCCGGCCGAATCGAAACTCGAGGGGGGATGCTCTTTAATCAGGGATCTGCGGCAACGGACAATTTGATGTACCTACTCTCGTCAGTTCCTGGAGCCGTCAACGGCTCCATGGGCGCGTTTGCGGGAGGGATTGGGTCCTCCGCCTCTAATGACGCGCCCTACTTCCTGTTGCGCGGAAATACCTTTTCACAGTTTGCAGGCCAGCGCGGGAACATATTTTTTGCCGCAGGCGATCCAGTAGCTGCCGGAACCACGGAGGGAGCTATACAATTTTGGACCGGCAACGACTTGCCCCGAATGACCGTCAACAAGGACGGCCGCGTCGGCATCGGCACGACGATCCCGTCCACACTTTTAGAGGTCAACAGCGACGCCCAGTTCGGCCTGGGAGCGGCTAAAAGCACCTTCACCGTCGCCGGAAACCTGCAAATGGTGAAAGGTTCCACGATCACCTCCAACGGCACCATCTCGTTTTCAACCGCCGCCTCAGCCGCGCTCGCCAGCACGCCCAACCTGTTCATCGGCGCCAACGGCAATGTCGGCGTCGGCACGGCCACCCCGGCCACCACGCTCGAAGTCGCGGGAGGCCTGCGCATCAACACCACGACCGCCAAGCCCACCTGCGACACCACCCAGCGCGGCACGGCGTGGCTGCAACAGGGTGCTGGCGGGGTCGCGGACCTGATGTTCTTCTGCATGAAGACGACGGCCGACACCTACCAATGGGTTCAGCTCGGAATCGGCAACTGAGCTGATTCTTTTTTCCCGGACGGATACGGAAAACTCACCGATGAGCAGAGCGCGGCAATCAAGGTGATTCAACGCCAATGCCGCGAGCTCACCAACTTAGTCAGCAACATTCTCGATATGGCGAAGATACAGGCCGGCGGGATGGAGTTCATCTGCAAGCCCTTCGAACTGCGTGAGGTCGCCAAGCCCATCGCCGCGGTTTTCGAAGTCGCCGCCGCACAGGCCAAGATCGGCCTGAACGTCGATATCGCCGGGGACTTGCCCTCCGTCGTGGGCGACAAGGACAAGATCAAGCAGGTCTTGATCAATCTCCTATCCAACGCCTTGAAATTCACGCAAGCCGGCGGACACGTGACGATCGCGGCCCGCCTGGCGCAAGACCAGGGCAAAGTCGAGGTGTCGGTGCGCGACACAGGCTGCGGGATTCCCGAGGCGGAGCTGCCGCGCCTGTTTGAGCGTTTCCACCAGATCGACACGATTAATCAGCGAACCCAAAACATCGTGGGCACCGGCCTGGGGCTGGCCATATCGAAGAAGATCATCGACGCGCACGGCGAACACATCCGGGTGGAATCGGAAGTCGGGGTCGGGACGGCGTTCGTCTTTACACTCGCCTCCGCGGCGACCAACGGGAAGGCGCCAAGTTGACGAACCGGCTATTTTCTGTTACGTTGGTGCCTCAATGAGCGCCAACATCCTCGTCGTCGACGACACGCCGAACTGGTCGAAGCTCACTCGCGACATCCTTGAAAAAAGGGGCTATCGCGTCTGCGTGGCCGACAGCGCCGACAAAGCGATGCGGCTTATTGAGCAGTCGCTCCCCGATCTGATGATCCTCGATATCCATCTCAAGGGCATCTCCGGGCTGCAGCTGTGCGAGACGCTGCGCCGCTACCCGCGCACGGCCGCCGTGCCCGTGCTCATGCTCACCGTCATGAAGGACGAGAAGCATAAGGTGGAAGGCTTGACCAGCGGCGCCGACGATTACCTGACCAAGCCCTTCGGTGCCGACGAGCTGGCCGCCCGGGTCATGGCTCTGCTTCGCCGCAGCCAGCTCACGCAGAAACCCGGTGAGCATGAGTACCGCGTCGGCGACCTCCTGCTCAACGTCGACCGCCGCACCGTCCTCATCAAAGGCAGCGTGATCGCGCTGGCCCCTAAGGATTTCGACATCCTATCCGTCTTGATGAGCAGCAAGGGCCACGCCATGCGAAAGGAGTTGATCACCGACAAGGTCTGGGGATCGGAGGCCATCGTCACCAGCGAGACACTCACCCAGCACATCAAGACGTTACGCGCCCAGCTCGGCGACTACGGCAAGTGGATCGAGACGGTCGAACGCGTCGGCTACCGCTTCCGCGACGCCTAACCCCCAGTTATATCGGTAAACGTTTGGTAAAATTCATTTACCGAGTCTTTCACCTGTCTCTCATGTCTACTTTCCCTATCCCGCGCTATACTCGTTGCATGATCAACCAAGCGAAGTCTCTCGGGCTCTTCTTAACGACGTTTGCGGCGGTGTTGTTTCTCGGCGCGTCGAGCGCACAGGCGGCCAACCGCTACGTTCGCGCCGGCGCCGCGGGAAGCGCCAACGGTAGCGATTGGACCAACGCCTATACCGCTTTGCCGGCGACTTTGACCCGGGGGGACGTCTACTACATGGCCGATGGGAACTACGGCAGTTACACGTTCGGCGACGCGGCTTCGGGCACGCTGGTGATCACGATTAAAAAGGCAACCATCGCCGACCATGGCGCGAGCGCGGGCTGGTCGGACGCTTTCGGCGTCGGGCAGGCGCATTTCGCCTGCTGTCTGGAATTTCTCTCGTCCTATTGGGTCATGGATGGCGTGGTAGGGTCGATGTCCCAGACGCCGGCCGACTATGGTTTTGTAATTGACAGGCCTAACTGCTCCGGCAATTACCAGGCCATCACTGTGGGCAACACGGTGGGTCCAAGCTTCACGAACTTTACCTTTTCACACATCTATTCAAAAGCCTGCACGCAGGATGTTGAGAAATTGTTTTTCAGCCCCGCGTACCAGATTGGCCAGGTCGATAATGTGAAGATAAGCCACTGTCTCCTCGACAACTGGCAAAACGGGATGATGTCGCGCGGCGAAGGCACCGCCACCAACGACAACTGGATCTGGGAATACAACATCGGTCTCAACGGGGCAAGCACGCCGGCCAACCATGGCGAGTGGATCAACG
>JAYVZL010000215.1:0-1646 GCA_043783505.1 Elusimicrobiota bacterium | reverse complement strand
TAAGCCGTTTTTCCCTCTGAATCTAGTCCTGGCACATATCCAATTTCTCGTGTACCAAGAGTGTGCATGGGAAAATCACAATGTTGCGGGGTTGTTGTTTGGCGTATTGGCGAGAGGCGTCGACGCTGTAGTTCGTGCCGGCGAACATGGCGAGTTTGGCCGAAAAAACGTGGTCGGGCACGGCTTAGATCGGGCGATCGCTTAATTCAGAAGGTCTTCTTTGAGCGGCGTAGCTTAACTGAACTGGCCAAACAAAAAGGCCTTTCCCGACAGGCGCTGAGCTATCGATTCCTCCGCGCGCTCCAGTCACGCCTAAGGCGCTCCAAATGCCACCAGCCGGACGGTGACGGCGATCTGGTGCTAGTCGTCGACGGTTTGTGGTTCCGCTTCAAAAAGCGCCCCTGGGTCATGTATCTAATGGCGTTTAAAATGCCTCAGGACCACAAAGCTGTATTCATCGATCCCGTGTTGCAACAGGGAACAGAAAGCCGAGAAGGATGGGTGCGTGCGTTCGATTCAATTCCAGAAATCAGCAGGACGCGAATCCGCGCTCTCGTCAGTGATAACTTCGCCGGAAGCACCACTCTAGCGAGTTCGAATGGATGGGTTCACCAGCTGTGCCAGTTCCATCTTGTGGCTTCGCTGCGCGCACGTCTGGGGCATCTACACTACCGGACGGTCAAAGCACAGTCCATCAGGCGGCAGGGATACGCCCTCGTTCGGGCGGCACTTACGACAAACGACAACGCCTGTCTAAACGCGACCTTAGAACGTCTACAGACCTTGACCGAAGATCCTGGAATGCCGTGGAAATTCGGCAATATCCTTCGCGAGTTTATTCGCCGGATAGACAACTATCGCGCTTATCAACTTCATCCAGAATTAAGGCTTCCGCGGACTACTGGATCCCTCGAATCAATGGGGCGAGTTCTTCGCGACGTAATGCACCGCAGCCGCAGCGTCACGACGCCAAAATCTTTAAATCTCTGGATAACGAACTATATGCAACTGCGATCGCAAATCACATGCAATCCGGGGAATTTTTACTCCAAATAATTTTGTCAGTCCCCCTCAAGGATAGTCCGCTTCTTTGCTAGAATTTCGGGGATGAAAGCCCTCACCGCCGTGGTGGCCGCCGCGCTCGCGCTTGCCGCCTGCGGCGGGGGGGAGAACGCCGGCAAGCTGCCCGACGTGCGCCTGCCCACCTTGGCGGGGCCTCTCGGGCCCTCGCTCGCGACATGCCTCACGGACAAATGCCTGACCGTGGTCGTGGCGCCCTGGTGCGGCATCTGCCATCGCGTGACGCCCGACATCGTCCGTCTGCGCCGCTTCCTCGATAAGACCGGAACGAACAGCCGGGTCGTCGTGGGCTTGGCCGAGCTCGAGCCGCTCAAAGGCATGGCCGCGCTCTTCGGCTCGGATACGATGCTCGACGAGGGCGGCGCGATCGGCGCGCGCGGCGTCCCGATGTTCGTCGTGACGAACCGCGCGGGCGACGTGCTCAAGCGCGTCAACGGCTTTCCGAGCGGCCTGTCCTCGCCCGCCGAGCTCGCCGCTTATTTCGGACTCTAGGAGAAACGAACATGATCATCGGAGTGCCCAAGGAAATCAAGAATCGCGAGCATCGGGTCGGCCTCGTACCAGGC
>JAYVZL010000214.1:0-27052 GCA_043783505.1 Elusimicrobiota bacterium | reverse complement strand
GTTTTCGTGGCTCGTGGGAAGACCGCCGTCTTCGCCGGCCCTAAGTTCGTCGCGCAGCACGTCATAGACGACCTGGAACCCGAGAGAGCCGCCGTCATCGACGGCTTGCGCTATCGGAGCTACTTGGTGGGCACGGTCTTGGTGAACAAGCCTTTAAAAGAGGCGGATCGTTTTTACGACATGCAGTTCTCCGATCGGTCCATCCGATCCGGCGGAACGCAGGCAGCGTCTGAGAAGCAGGGAGCCACGGACGTGGTCGGAGCTTTCGACGATTCCAAGACCGTTCTCACGCTGTTTAGGCCGCTGCCTTACGACGGCGCGAGGTCGAAGATACTGAAGCCCGACGCTTATGAGAAAATTCGAAAGGAGTTCGAGGCTCAAATCAACTCCGTCGTCCTCCCCATGCTCAAGCTCTCTCCACAAGACGTGGCCGATATCCGAGTGACCCGCTGGGGGCATCCGATTCCTCTGTCGGAAACGGGGAATTATGCCGAAGGGAAAGTGGACATCCTTCGGAAGCCATTTAAGGACCGTGTTTTCTTCGTCAATCAAGACAACTGGATGCTGCCCGCGCTTGAGACGATTTTGACCGAAGCCCGGCAGCAGCTGAAATCCTTGCAGAAACTATTGGGAGCCGAGCTTCGCCATTGAGGCGCGCGAGAGCTCGTAGCGCCAGGCGTGCTCGAGCGCCTTGAGGCGGGTGTAGGGCGCGCCGTACGCGCGGTACAAGGCTTCGGGCGCGGGGCGGCCGTCGCGCAGGTGCGCGGCGAATTTATAAAAGGAAGAGCGGTACTGGGTGCGGATCATGAAGCGCACGAGGCTGTAGGCCTGCGCGTACCAAAGCCGGACCTTCTCGTCTGGCCAGCCCGCGGTCGTGGTCACCGTGACGAACTGGTCTATGGGCAGACCCTCGCCCTGTTCCAGGCGCTGAAGATTCTCGCGCAGCCAGTTGGGCGCGGCTAAGCCGCGCTCGACTTGGACTAAGGTCGCCATTCCCTCCGATAGCCATAGGGGGTCGGTGACGCCGGCGATGAAGAACCCGTCGAAGTAGACGTGCGTCAACTCGTGGGCGACGATGCCGGGCAGTTCCTCGCTCTCGTAGACGTAGAGCTTGCGCTTGTTGATGGAGCTGGCTCCCCCCGACCAGGCGGGGCGACCGGTGACGCGACGATAGGTGTCCTGGTTCTTGAAGAGAAAGATGGTCGTGCGCTCCTCGCGAGCCCACGGCGAGAAGGGAGACAAGTCGAGCATGAGGTTGGAGTGCAGGCTTTCGATGAGCTCGACGAAGCGCTCCGAAGCCGGATACTGCTCGGCGAAGACCACGAAATGGGCGGAGACGCTCTTGGAGAATCCGGCGGGCACGGGCATGTCTGCGGTGTTGGCGGCGTGATCCTCGACGTGCGTTCGCGAATGTCGGCGGCGAGCGGCGGGCGCGACGGGAGCGCCCGGGGCGGCGGTCACGGCGCGGCGTCCAGTCGAGGGAGCCGGTCCGACGTAGTCGGAGGGCGGCTTGGCGATCGGATTGGGGAAAGGGAGCGTGGGGATCATAGCCGGCGCGTTGGCCGTTTCATCCGCGGTCGAGGCTATAGTCCCCTCGTCGCTCGGCGGAGCTTCTTGCGCCGTTTCGTAGGGAACGACGCGCTGCATCTTCGCCGACTCCCGCTCCTCCTCGCCCAAATACTGATACACCATCAAGCCCCATAGGCTGATGACCAATATCCAAATGAGAACGCGGAGTCGGAGAAGTACGTCCAAGCGATTAGTTTAGCCCATCGACCCAATTTTCTCCAGGTCCCTTTCTAACGGCGTGTAGAAGGGACACTTCCTCGCCTTAGGGCTCGGTCGCCCGGCTTCCTATATGCCGCGGTTGGAGTCGCGCAGGCGCAGAGCGGTCTGCGCCAGACTGTGAATGAAGAGCGAGAAGATCACGATGAAGGACGCGTGGGAGATGACCATGCCGAGGTAGGCCCCTTCCAAGGGTTGGCGCGAGCAGATGATAGCGATCATGGCGCCGACCGCCGACAGCGAGCAGAGTACGGTCTCAAGACGCGAAGTGGTCAGGGCCGCGGCCGTGGGAGCGAGCACGAAGAGCAGCCACATCGGGCCCCAGTAAGGATAGAGAAGATAGAACAGCGGCATGGCCCAGATGAAGTTCATCCACACCTGGATTTGACGCAGGCGGCCGGCCCAGCCCGCCCAGCGGTATTGGTTGCGGGTGATCCACCAGTTGAGGATCACGTCGGAGAGCAGGATGGCGACGGAGATCTTGGTCGCGCGCGGCTCGGGCTCGCCGAAGTAGACGGCCGAGAGGATGAGGACGAGCGCGAACGGCGTGAAATAGCGGCTGAGCATCTGCATGTTTAAGCCTCTCGTCGCGAGAAAATCACGAGCCGCCGGTCCTGCTCCTCGCCCGGGCGGCGATAAGGGCAAGACTTTAGCACTCTGGCGCCCGCGGCGGCCAGAGCTTTGGCCAATTCGGGAGAAGTGAGATCTGGCTCATGCGTTTGAAAGGCGGCGAACAATCCGGCGGGCGCCAGCAGAGGCCAGGCCAAGCTGATGGCTTCGGGCAGGGGAGCCAGCGCGCGCTCGATGACGGCGTCGCGGCCGCCTTCGTAAGCTGTCAACGCGCGGCCGTCCCCCGCGCGGCGGTTGAGCACGCGCAAGCCGGACAGTCCCGTGCGCGTGGCGGCCGCGTTGAGGAAGCGATATTTGCGCTCGACGGATTCCATGAGCGTGACCTCTGCCTCGGGCCAGGCGAGCTTGAGGACGATGCCGATAAATCCCGCGCCCGAGCCCAGGTCGAGCACGCGGGCGGCCGCCGGGAGCAGCTGGCGAAGAATCGACGCCGCGAAAACACCGTCGGCTGCGTGTTTGAGGACCAAGTCCCCCCAAGAATCGTCGGCGGTGAGGTTCACCTTCTGATTCTTCTCGCGCACGAAGTTGAGATAAGCGGATATTTTTTCGAGCGCTGCCGCGTCAAGCGGGGCGCCCCATTTATCGGCCGCTTGCTCCAAGCGCGCTAAGGCCTCGATGTCCGTCACCGGACGGCGTGGACCCATAGGATCTGCAGGTCGGCGGGCGTCACGCCGGGCACGCGGCCGGCCTGGCCGAGCGTGCGCGGCCGAAGGCGCGCGAGTTTCTGGCGCGCCTCGTTGGTCAAGGCGCCGACCGCGGCGTAATCGAGATTTTCCGGGATGACGACGGACTCGGCGGCGCGCAGGCGATCGGCGGCGCCGCGCTCGCGCGAGATGTAGGGCGCGTAGGCCGTACGGACCTCACGTTGGGCTCGAACTTTTTCCATGGACCAGGGCGTCAGATCAGCGTCTTGCGCTTCCCCCCCTTCCTGGACGAGATCTCGGTAGCGCAAAAATCGTTCGTGAGCGGCGCGCGGGATTAAGCCGAGCGCGGCGCCTTTGTCCATGAGGCGCAAGTCCGCGTCGTCCGCGCGCAGGCTCAGGCGGTTCTCGGCGCGCGCGGTGAACATGCGGTAAGGCTCGTCGACGCCGCGCACGACCAAGTCGTCGATCATCACTCCCAGGTACGCCTCGTCGCGGCCGAGACGGAAGGCGCCTTCGTCGCGAGCAACGAGCGCGGCGTTGATGCCCGCCAGCAGGCCTTGGCCCGCCGCCTCTTCATAACCGGTGGTCCCGTTGATCTGGCCGGCGAGGAATAGTCCCGGCACCAAGCGGGACTCGAGCGTGTCGGTGAGCTGGGTGGGCTGGCAGAAGTCGTATTCGATGGCGTAGCCGCAGCGCACGATCAGCGCGTTCTCCAGGCCGGGAATGGTCGATACCAATGCGCGCTGGGCATCCTCGGGCAGGCTCGTCGACAGGCCGTTGAGGTAGACCTCGCTGGTGTGCCAGCCCTCGGGCTCCAGGAAAAGCTGGTGACGCTCCTTGTGCGGGAATTTGACGACCTTGTCCTCGATGGACGGGCAGTAGCGAGGCCCTATACCCAGGATCGCTCCGGAATATAAAGGAGAGCGCTCCAGATTATCGCGGATCGCGGCGTGGGTCCGCTCGTTGGTGTAGGCGATCCAACTGGGCAACTGCGGGTTGTCGATGCGGTCGGTGAAGTGCGAGAAGGGTTTTGGCGGATTTTCCCCATCCTGGCGCTCGAGCTTCGAATAGTCGATGGAGCGCGTGTGCAGGCGGGGAGGCGTGCCGGTCTTCAAACGGCCTATCAAAAATCCGAGTTCGCGCAGCGATGCGCTCAGTCCCAGCGCGGGCGCCTCGCCCCCGCGTCCGGCGGGGTGCGTCTTGAGGCCGACGTGGGCGAGGCCGTTGAGGAACGTCCCGGTCGTGATCACGACGGTCGCGCCCTCATAGCGCGTGCCGCGCCGCGAGATCACGCCGCGCAATCGAGATCCCTCGACCCATAGCGACCAGGCCTCGTCCTGGATCGGGTCCAGGCCGGGCGCGGCTTCGACGACGGTTTTTTGTCCTTGGCGATAGGCGGCCTTGTCGCATTGTGCGCGCGGCGAACGCACGGCCGCGCCTTTACTCAAGTTGAGCGTCTGGGAGAAGGTCGAGGAGCGGTCGGCGGCCTTGGCCATCTCGCCGCCGAGCGCGTCGAGCTCGCGCACCATCTGGCCCTTACCGACGCCTCCGATGGAGGGATTGCAGGACATGGAGGCGATCGTGTCCAGGCTTTGCGTGAGAAGCAAGGTCGAGCGTCCCATGCGCGCAGCGGCTAAGGCGGCCTCGACGCCGGCGTGGCCGCCGCCGACGACGATCACTTCGTAGCGGCGCGGGAACAGATCGTCAGCCATACAAAAGCGCCTTGAGGGTCTCGACGGGAAGCCAGCCGAGCATGAAGGCGGCTACGACGACCGTGATCTGAAGGACGAGCGCGAAAAGAAGCGGCAGGAGCGCGCGCGGCAGAGGACGTCCGGGAAGGAGCGACTTCAGCCCCAGGGCCCCGCCGATCAGCATCCAAAAGCCGGCTAGGCCGATGACTCCTTTATAACCCGCCTCCCAGCGCATCAAAGTGACCACGGCTTCGGGGAACATCGCCGCCAGCTCGACGGCGTTGAGGCCGAGCAGGAACGCGGCGAGCACGCGCCACTCGCGCGCGCAGACGCGGCGCGCGATCATGAGGCCGGGCAACGCCCACACGACCAAAAAGATGGAAAAATAAGCCTTGGGCAGGACATTCTTGACGTAGAAAACGGTAAGAATGAGCGGGATCGCGCTCCAAAAAAACGACGTCGCGAGTTTGACCGGCAGCCAGCCGTCCTTCGTCCAGCGCAGCAGTACCCCGCAGAAGCCGATGAGCGCCCCCATGAGCAGGGGCTGCCAAAGCATCACTTTCAGCCAGAACAGAAGACCCTGCGAGACCATGGGCACGGCCGCGTTGGCGTCGGGGAAGTCGTAAGGTTTGAAGCGATAGAAGATGATCGCGGCGAATAAGGCGAGACCGTAGACCTTAAGGCCCTCGAGCAGCGCGCCGTCTTCCACGCAAGCCGCCGCGGCTTTGGCGGGCGAAAAAACAAACAAGCTGGCGAAACGAAGCGTTTTTCTCATACGAGTGGCTCCGCCTCCACGGCGTCGAGGCCGTAATCGGCGCGGGCGCGCAGGCACAGCCAGCCGCCGACGCCGAGCGCCGCGCACGCGGCCATCAGCGCGTGCCTCAGGCCGAAATGGTCCGAACCCCAGCCGATGAGCGCGGGCGAGGCCGCGTCGCCCAGAAGATGGATGACGAAGATGTTCGCCGCGAAGGCCATCGATCGCTTCTCGAGGGGCATCACGGACACGATCGCCGCGTTCAAGGGGCCCATATTGAGGAAGAGAAGCATCTCCGCCAGGAATAAGGCCGCGATAGACAGGTTCAGCGAAGGGGCGAGGAGCGCGGCCGCGGCGAAGGGCATGCCGAGGAGCAGGCCCCAGCCTGAGACGAGCAGGTCCGCGCTACGGTCTTTGCGGCGCAGCTTGTCCGACAGCCAGCCGCCGAGGAGGCTTCCGATCAGGCCGGAAACCACGGTCACCGCGCCGAACAGCGTTCCGGCCTTGCCCACGCTCAGGTCCCAGGAGCGGTGATAAAAGGTCGGCATCCACACCGCGAAGCCGCCGAGAGCGAAGGTCATGCCCGCTCCGGCCAAGGTGATGAGGCGAAAGGTGCGCACTTTCCAGACCGCGCGGTAGCCCGCGAGCGCCGTGGGCGCGTTTTTCCGCGGAGGATCGTGGGGCAGGCCCAGGCAGACGGCGGCCAGAAGCAGTCCGGGCAGGCCCACGACCAGGAGCGCGTTTCGCCAGCCGATCACGGCGCCGAGATAACCTCCGCCCGCGTAGCCCAGCGCCGAGCCCACGGGGATGGCCAGGCTGAAGATCGCCAAAGCCATGCCGCGCCGCTCGGCGGAGTAGCGCTCGCCCACGTAGGCCGGTGAGATCGCGCCGTAGCAGGCCTCGCCGATGCCGACGGCCGCGCGCGCGGTGAACAGAGTCAAAAAACTTCCGGCGAATGCGGCCGCGCCCGTGGCCAGGCTCCACAGGAACACGCCGGACGCGATCCAAGGTTTGCGTCCGCGGCTGTCGGCGAGCCATGCGATCGGCGGAGCCGCCAACATATAGACGATCATGAAGGCCGAGGCGAGGCTGCCGGCTTGGGCGTCGCTTAGACTTAGGTCCGTCGAGATCAGAGGCAGAAGCGCGTAGACGATCTGCCGGTCGACGTAGTTGAGGATGTTGACCGCGAGCAGCAGCGCCAGCACCGCGCCCGGCGAAGCGATCACAAAGAGCGGACCTTGTACACGGCGTCGCCGGCGCGCACGCGGTCGGCGACCGAGACGCTGACGGTTTCCCCGGGCATCGCGCTTTGCACGCAGTGCTTGCCGATGCACAGCCGTTCGACGCGCTGGGACAGGTCGGTCTCGCGGCCTTTGACGCGCAGCGCGTCTCCGGCCGAGAGCGGCTCCTCGAGGCGAAGGGTTATCTCCCGGCGGCGCGCGTCGTAGCGCAGGACTTTGCCCACCAAGGGCGCGCCGACGATCTGCTCGTCGGGCGAGATCTCGGAGACGGGAGTGCGCTGGAGCTGCTTGGCCTTCGCGATCTTTTTCATTTTGGAGGACGGCATGGTTTATTCCCTCACTTGCCGATGCAGAAGCGTGAAAAGATTTGGTCGAGCACGGCCTCGGAGGGATCCGCGCCGGCGGCCCGGCTGAGATGGGCGAGCGCGCGGCGCAAGCGGTCGGCGGCGCGATCTTCCCAAACGCCGGGGCGCGCGAGGATCTCGGCGCGTGCGGCGCGCAGTTCCTCGAGAACCCCGGCGAGCGCGTCGCGCTGGCTCGCGTCATCGAGCAGGGATTCCCCCTCGTCGGAAGCGGCCGCGCCGGCGGCCGCGGCGATGGCGGCCTCGAGCGCGGAGAGGCCGTCGCCGGTTAGCGCCGAGCAGGGAACGCCGGCCTCGGGCGCGGAGCGCCCGCCGAGCAGATCCATCTTATTGAGAGCGACGACCAGGCGCGCGCCGCCGCGGGCGGCGGCCGCGGTGATGGTCTCTCGCGCGCGGGCGTAGTCGGCGTCCTGCGCGCGCGCGGCGTCGAGCACGAGGACGGCGACCGCGCAGGACTCAAGAGCTTTCTCGGCGCGCGCGACGCCCTCGCGCTCGGCGGGGTCGCAGGCGTCGCCGCGCAGACCCGCGGTATCGACGAGCGTGACGGCTTGGCCGCCCAGCTCGGCCTGCTCCTCGAGAACGTCGCGTGTCGTGCCGGGCGCGCTGGCCGTGATGGCGCGGGCGCGGCCGAGCAGCGCGTTGAACAGGCTCGACTTGCCCGCATTGGGCAGGCCGAAGAGGCCTATCCGCGCGCCCTCGCGGCGGGAGCGGCCGCGCTCGTAGCCGGCGAGCAGGCGTTCCACACGCGCCGCGCACGACTCGAGAGCGCCGTCGGCTTCGTCGTCGGACAGGGGCGGCAGATCCTCATCGGGATGGTCCAAGCGAACCTCGATGCGCGCCAGAAGGTCGAGAACCGGGCCGCGCGCGTCCTCGAGCGCGCGGGAGAGGCCTCCTTCCAGCCGCGTCAAGGCGGCCGCGCGCGCGGCCGAGCCGCGCGCGGCGATGAGGTCGGCGACGGCGCGCGCTTGAGCCAAGTCGAGGCGGCCGTTGACGAAAGCGCGGCGCGTGAACTCTCCAGGAGCCGCGGGGCTTGCCCCGGCGTCGAGCGCGGCTTGAAGGATGTCGCGGAGTATCTCGGGCGAGCCGTGCGCGGTGAGCTCGAGGAGGTCCTCGCCCGTCGGGGTGTTCGGAGCGATCCAGAACGTCGCGACCACGCGGTCGACCGCGCGGCCGTCATGCGCGAGCAGACGGGTCGAGGCTTGCCGCGGCGCAAGCGGCTGCGGCCCCAACAAGCGTTGGGCCAACTGACGGCACAACGGACCGGAAATCCTCACGATCCCGAGCGCGGAACGGCCGGGAGCGGTGGACAGCGCCGCGATCGTCGTCTCGTTCACCCCTTCCTCGAGCGGACGACGAGCTTTCGCCAGGGACCCTCCCCTTCCGAGGCGGTCGTGACGTCAGGGTGCGAGCTCAAGGTGCGGTGGACGAGACGGCGCATGGAGGAGTCCATCGGCTCCATGCGCACGGGTTTTCCGGTGGCCTTGACGTTCTCCACGGCCAGCCGAGCGGCGTCGAGCACGACCTGCTCCTGTTTCTCCCAGTACGACAGGGCGTCGACCTGCACGGCGATGGGCGCGGCGTTCCCGCGCGAGAGCATCAGCGTGGTGAGAAATTGCAGCGACTCCAGGACGCGTCCATCGCGTCCGACGAGAAGCACGGCGTCCTGCGACTCCACCGAGATCTTGACCCTCTCTAGATCGGCGTCCCAGACCGACGACGTCGTGGGAGCGGCGATCGACATCAGTCCGAGCAGTTCGACGACGAGTTGCTCGGCTTTGGCGCAGGCCTCTTTGGCCTCGGCCGAAGTGATCGGACGCGGGGCGGGCCGTTCGGCGTGAGACGGGCGCGGGGCGCGCGGTTCCGAGGCGCGCGACGGCGCGCGCTCGGGCTGGCGTTCCGGTTTGCGCTCTGGCTGACGCTCGGGTTGGCGCTCCTGTTGACGGGCGGGCGGGCGCGGGGCGGCGCGGCGCTCGGGCCGCGGCGACGAGGCGGGACGCGAAGGGGCGCGGGTGGGAGTCGGGGCGGGAGCGGGCGAGTCCGGACCCCAGCGCTTCTCGGTCAGGCGCACGCGCGCGGGCTTGGAGCCCAGACCCATGAAGCCGGCCGCACCTTCCTCCATCACGGAGATCTCGACTTGATCGCGGCGCAGCCCGCTCTTGTTCAGGGCAGTCTCGACGGCTTCGGCGACGGTGCGGCCTTCGCTTTCGATGGGTTCCATTGGGATATCTCCTTAGGGGGTCAGGCCTCGAGTTGGCTCTTCAGGCTGACCTGAAGGACGGTGCTGACCAGGCTGTTCGTCAGCCAGTAGAGCACGAGACCGGACGGGAAGTTCATGAACATGAACGTCATCATGACCGGCATGAACATCATGATTTTTTGCTGTGCGGGATCTCCCGCGGGCGGATTCATCTTGCTTTGCACGAACATCAGAGCGCCCATGATGATGGGTAGGGCGTAGTACGGGTCCTTGGCCGACAAGTCGCGGATCCAGAACATCCAAATCGCGCCGTGAAGCTCCCACGAGTTGCGCAGAGCGTTGAATAGGGCGATGAAGATCGGCATCTGCAAGACCATGGGCAGGCATCCGCCGAGCGGGTTGGCGCCCTTGGTCTTATAGAGAGCCATCGTCTCCGCGCTGATCTTCTGCGCATCGTCCTTGTATTTCTGCTGGATCTTGACGATCTCGGGCTGGAGCTTCTTCATCGCGCCCGCGGCCCGCAGGCTTTTCCAGGTGAGCGGGAACAGTAGGATTTGCAGGATCAACGTCAGGATCACGATGGACCAGCCCCAATTTCCGATGCGATCGTTCAGCCACATGAGGCTGGTCAGCATCCAGCGCCCGAACGTCGCGAAGAATCCGAAGTCGATGGAGCGCTCAAGGCCCGTTCCGTAGCGCGAGAGCCAAGTATGGCCCTTGGCGCCGAGGTAAAACGGGACTTCCCACGTGAAGGATCCGCTCGGCGAGATGGTCACGGGCTTGGCGGTGAGGATGAGCTTTGCGGGCGTCTCGGTCCGTGCCTGCGCGAACAACTGCTCGGAGGGCATCAGCGCGGCCAGGAAATAACGGTTGTCGATGCCGATCCAGCGATAAGGGCCGGGATGCTCGCCGGGCTTGAGCGCGTCAACGTGGCCTTTAAGGCCGCCGGCCTCCGGCGTGAGCGCGAGCGCTCGTTGAACCTTGGCATTGTCTTTCTGCTCGCTGGCGATCGTGCCGAGCCCGGGGCCGACGCTCAGCGTCCAGGCGCCGGCGTCGATCGCACGGCGCGTCGTGTTCACCGCGACGACGCGGACGCGCGGAAGGACCGTGCCGGCGCCGGGCAGATATTCCTTCGAGATCTTAAGGCCGTCGAAGCGCGTCGCGGTGTAGACGACGCCGTTCTTGACGGACGGATCGCGCTTGAACGTCAGCTCCAGGAAGGTCGTGAACAATCCTTGGCCGGGGTCCTCCACGAGCTCGACGCGGCCGAGAGGCTCGGGGTACAAGAAGCTCACGATCGCCGCGCCGCGCGGATGGATCTTGGCTTCGACGTCGCCGATGTAGACGGTGTCCGCCTCGGCAAGGACGGTCGCTCGATCGGCCGGCGCGGCGTTCGTCGGGGTTCCCGCCGGGGCGGCCGCGTCGGTCGGGGTCGAGCCGGCGAGGGGCGCGCGGCTTGCGGACGCGGCGTGCGTCTGGGGCGGATTGAAGCGCTTTTCGAAATAGCCGAACCACGAGGCGTAGACGCCAATGGAGAGCGCGACGGCGAGCCAAAGATTTTTGTCCATAGTTTCGGGGTTCCTTGAGTTACCGGGTGGGCATGGGCACGGGATCATGGCCGCCGGGATGAAAAGGGTGGCAGCAGAAGACGCGCCGCGCCGCGAGGACCAGTCCCCGCAATGCGCCGTGTGAAACGAGAGCCTCGCGCGCGTAATCCCCGCAGCTTGGGTAAAAGCGGCAAGCAGCGGGCAGCCACGGCCGCAGCGCGGCGCAGTACAGATCGACGACGGCGATCAAGATCGTTTTCATCAGCTTAACAGTCCGCCTCGGCGGCAGAGCTCGATCAAGGAGCTCTCGGCGTCGGCGCGGACCTTCCAGGGACAACCGGGCCTCGGATAGGCGACCATCTCGGTCCCGGCGCGCAGCCGCGCGCGGTTCAGGCGGAAGGTCTCGCGCAGCAGGCGCTTAAGACGATTGCGCCTGACCGCGTTGCCGACCTTCGCGCTGACCGATAATCCCAAACGAGGCTCGTGCAGGACGGCGTCGACGCGGTGCCAGAGGATCAGCGCGCGATCCAAGGTCTTCTTTCCGTCCTCGAAGACACGTCGGAACTCGCGGCGCTCCTTTAGGCGCGCGCCGGCGCCGAAACCGGACGGGCGCGTCAAGCCTGTTTCTTGATCAGCGTGACTCGGCCTTTTTGGCGACGGCGGTTGAGCGTCTTGCGGCCTCCGGGAGTGGCCATGCGGGCGCGGAAGCCGATCTTCTTCATTCTCTTGCGATTGTGAGGGCGGTATGTGGGAAGCATTGGAGGGCTATTATAGGAAAAATGCTAGGATCGTTTCCATGAAAAACGTGAATCGAGAACAGTCGATAGACGTTCTTCTTAAGGCAGGAAAAACATATCCTCCCCCCGGCGCTTTCGCCAAGGCCGCGCGGATCTCGGGGAAAGCCGCCCGCGCCAAGCTGCAGGCCGCGGCCGCCCGCTCGCCCGAGCGCTTTTGGGCGGGCGCCGCCCGAGAGCTGCATTGGTTCAAGCCGTGGCGCAAGACGCTTCAGTGGAAGCTTCCCTGGGCGAAGTGGTTCGTCGGGGCTAAGACCAATCTCTCCTACAATTGCCTTGACCGTCATCTCGATGGCGCGCGCCGGCATAAGGCGGCGCTCATCTGGGAGGGCGAACCTGGCGAAGTCCGCACCTTCACGTATCTCCAGCTGCATCGCGAAGTCTGCCTGTTCGCCAACGCCTTGAAGGGCCTGGGAGTAAAGTCCGGCGATCGGGTGGCCATCTACATGCCGCTGGTCCCGGAAGCGGTCGTGGCAATGCTCGCTTGCGCGCGCATCGGCGCGGTTCACGGCGTGGTCTTCGGCGGCTTCTCCGCCGAGGCACTGCGCGATCGGATCAACGACGCCGGCGCCAAGGTCGTGGTAACAGCCGATGGAGGCTGGCGCAAGGGCGCGATCCTGCGCCTTAAGGACGCCGTCGATTCGGCGGTCGCGGGAGCGCCGTCGGTGACGGCCGTGGTGGTCTTGAAACGGACCGGCAACGACGTCGCTTTTAACGAAGGCCGCGACCATTGGTGGCATCGTCTGACGGCCGCGGCCTCGGATATCTGCCCGGCGGCCCAGCTCGACAGCGAGCATCCCCTGTTCATCCTTTATACCAGCGGCAGCACCGGCAAGCCCAAGGGCATCCTGCACACGACCGGCGGCTACATGGTTCAAACCGCCTGGACGACGAAGAACGTTTTCGACCTGCGCGAAACGGACGTGTATTGGTGCACCGCCGACGTGGGCTGGATCACGGGGCATTCGTACTTGGCCTATGGGCCGCTGCTCAATGGAGCGACGGCGCTGATGTACGAGGGCGCGCCGCTGACCCCCCATCCTGATCGCTTCTGGTCCATGATCGCGCGCCATCGCGTGTCCATTTTTTATACCGCGCCCACCGCGATCCGGACCTTTATGCGCTTGGGCGACGAATGGCCCAAGAAGCACGACCTGTCCTCGCTGCGCCTGCTCGGTACCGTCGGCGAACCCATCAATCCCGAGGCTTGGAAGTGGTATCGCAAGGCGATCGGCGGCGACCGCTGCCCGATCGTCGACACTTGGTGGCAGACGGAGACCGGTGCGATCATGATCACGCCTCTGCCGGGCGCGACCGCGGCCAAGCCCGGCTCGGCGACGCTCCCTTTGCCGGGCATTGACGCCGAGGTGGTCGACAAGGCGGGCGTGCCGGTGCCGCCCGGCTCCGGCGGCTATCTCGTCGTGCGCAAGCCGTGGCCGGCCATGCTCCGCACGATCTGGGGAGACGACGCGCGCTACCGCGCGCAGTACTGGTCGCAGATCCCAGGCTGCTATTTCACCGGCGACGGCGCGCGCAAGGACAAGGACGGATATCTCTGGATCCTCGGCCGCATCGACGACGTGCTCAACGTCTCCGGTCATCGGCTCTCGACGATGGAGATCGAGTCCGCACTCGTCGGCCATCCGTTCGTGGCCGAGTCCGCGGTGGTCGGCCGCCCCGACGAGGTTCACGGCCAGGCCGTGTGCGCCTTCGTCACGCTTAAGGGCGGCAATACGCCCAGCCCCGAGCTTAAAGAAGAGCTTCGCGAGTTCGTGGCCAAAGCCATCGGCGCCATCGCGCGTCCGGCCGAGGTGCGCTTCACCGATTCGCTCCCCAAGACCCGCTCCGGCAAGATCATGAGGCGCCTTCTGCGCGAGATCGCGTCAGGCGGCGCGGTCGTCGGCGACGTGACCACCCTGGAAGATTTCGCCGTTCTCGCGAAGCTGCAGAAGGACGAGGAGTAGGGCCCTGCTCGAGCGGGTGTTCGTCGCGGCGGCGCTGACTGGGATTCTCTATTTTCTCCTCGATCCCTCCGAGGAGGCTGGGCCCCGGGCCACGGCGTGGCGGCTGCTCCTGCTCGGGGCGCTGTCGTACGCGAGCCTGAGTTGGACGAGCAGCGTGCGCCTGTTTCCCGACGCGTTCCCCCTGGAGCTTTCGAACGTTCGCGCCGCGGCGCTGGCGCTGGGCTCGACCGTGCTAGGCGCCATGGCCTTCGCCGCCTCGCGCGGCCGGCGCGGCTTGGCGGCCGGCGCGATCTTCGGGCTGACCTCCTCGGCCACGGGCTGGTGCGCGTCTCTTTGGCCCCAACTGTCGCGCGCCATCGAGCTGTGCGGCGGGATCTTCCTGGGGCTCCTCTCGGCGACGCTGTTGACGTGGGCGCTGGCCGCGACGCACGTCTTAGTCGCGACCGCGCTGCTGCGGGCGGATTGGCGCCCGTCGCGAGGACGGGCGCTGCTGGCGGCGGCGGGCCTTTGGGCGGTTCTGAGCGTGGGCACGCAGACCGTGCTCGTGCGCGTCTGGGGTTTTGGGCCGCGGACGCTGGCCGAAGCGGCCGACGTGCCGACCAACGGCGAGGCTCGGCGCTTGGCCGTGGCCTGGCTGTATCCGACCCGCGGACGCTCGCATCATATCGAGCCGCGCCGCATGTCTTCGCAGACCACCGATCTTTCCCTGGACAGCATCTCCAGTCTCGAGTCTTTTCTCGACCGCACCCGTCTTCGGGGGATATTCGCCGGCGAGGCGCTGGCCGCGGTTCGCCTGGGGCATCTGCAATGGTGGGACGAGGAGCGCGCGCTCGACGCCCTGATGATCTCGGTTCCCGGCCGCGCGCACCCCGATTATCTTCGCGCTCTTGAGCTGCTTCGCGCCGGCCCGCTGAGCGCGGAGCGTTACGCGAAGCTCGAGCGGCTGGCCGCGGCCACTGGACGCCGCGTCGAGGGCTTCGAGAGGGCCGGGGACAGCCAGCTCATCTTCGAAGGCTTCTCCGCCGCCTACGCGCGCTTCGGCGACGAGGCCAAGTCTCGCGAGTGGCTGGGACGCATCGAGGATTTATGGTCGGTCAGCGAGAAGAAGATCGAGGTGGGCACGCTCGAGGACCTGCGCGAGGGCCGCGTCGACGGCTCGCTTTTCCTCGATGAGCGGCCCGCAGTCTCCGTGCGCGTGGGACTGTTCCTCGTCTGGACCAGCTCGGCCACGAAGGCCACGCATTACTGGCTTTCGGGCTCGCGGATACCGGATGAAGACGGGCGATTTTCCTTCGAGTCCTTGGGACCGGGACGCTACGCGCTGGCCTTGCTCGGCCGGCCTGAGGATTTGCGCGGGACGTATCAGGGCGTGCCCGGCTACATTGAAGTCGACTATGAGCGCCCACAGGTCCTGCTCAATGCCGTCCGCATCAAACGCGAGACGGCGGCGTCCACGGAGGCCTTCAATCCCGGCGGCTTGCCGCCCGCGCGCACGCCGAGGGCAGCGGAGCCCCCGCTCCTGCTCTGGCGATAGTATAATCTCGACCGTGCCTAAAGCCTTGAGCGTGTCATCGATACGAGCAGCGCTGTCGCGCGGGGAGTTCGCGCTCTTAAAGGAAGAGCTCTCTGTTTCGCCGCGGATTTTGGCCCATCTCTGGCCGAAACTGAAGCCGCTCGAGCGCGCCGCCTGCTGGCGCCTGTTGCCCGCGAGTCGTCTGGCGGTGACCGCGAAGGCGCTCAATCCAGACGTCCGATGGGAGGCGTATCAGGCTTCTTCCATCGAGTGCTTGGCGCCGCTTCTTGAGGACGCTCCCGCCGGCGCGCGCAAGTTGTTCCGCGCGCCGACGCGCCGCGAGGCGGTCTTGCTCCGATCGGGGCTGTCGCGATGATCTTGAATACGGGCGGCGTCGTCCTCTCCCGCCGCACGCTCGGCGAGTACGATCGCCTGTGCACACTCTTCACCGAGGACCTGGGCAAGGTGCCCGTCCGCTTCGTCGGCGTCAACCGCCCGGCCGGAAAGATGAAGGCGCTGACCGAGCCCGGCGTCTGGGGCGAATATCGTCTACATCTGTCGCTGCGTTCGGAGTTCGCAAAGGGCGTCGGCGGCCGCCTGATCGGGAGTTTCCCGGGCTGGCGCGAGAGCCTTGGCCGGACGTTCGACGCCCTGGCCTGCTGCGAGATGCTCGAACGGCTCACGCCCGACCGTTCCCCGAGCGCGGAGAAGTACCGCTTGATTTGCGCCGTTTTGGCGGCGCTTGAAGAAAGCCCGAGCGAGTGGTTGGTTCCTTCCTTCGGTTTACGCCTGGCTGAGATGTTGGGCATCGGCCTGCGCGAGAAGCCGCCTACGGTGTGCCGCCTCGTCTGGGAGACGCTGCACGATGAAGAGCCCGCCGCTCTGGCCTTTTTGCCCTTCGATTCCGGCGCGGCTGAAGCCGCGCGGCGTCTGCTCGACGAGCATTTTTCCGCGCACGCGGGGCGCCGTCTGCGGGCCTTCGAATTTCGCGACGCCTGGTCCAACACTACCGAAGCGCATGGAGCACTCGCCCGATGACCTTCCAAGAGATCGTCCTGGAGCTGCAGCATTTCTGGTCGAAGGAGGGCTGCGCGATCGTGCAGCCCTATGATCTGGAAAAAGGAGCGGGGACCTTTAACCCGGCGACCTTTTTCGGGGCGCTGACGAGCCTGCCGACTCGCGCCGCCTACATCGAGCCCTCGCGCCGGCCAGCCGACGGCCGCTACGGCGACAACCCCAACCGGCTCGGCAAGTACTACCAGTTTCAGGTGATCATGAAGCCGGTACCCGAAGGGATCACCGACACGTATCAAAAATCGCTGAAGGCCATCGGCCTCGACCCGAAAAAGCACGACCTGCGCTGGATCGAGGACGACTGGGAGTCGCCGACCTTGGGCGCCTCGGGCGTGGGCTGGGAGGTCTGGCTCGACGGCATGGAGATCACGCAGTTCACCTACTTCCAGCAGATGGGCTCGATGCCGTTGTCGCCGGTGTCGGTCGAGATCACCTACGGCCTGGAGCGCATCGCCATGTACCTCCAGAAAAAAAACTCGGTCTACGACCTGGATTACGGCGGCGGCCGGACCTACGGTGATCTTCACAAGCCGCAGGAAAAAGAATTCTCGCGCTACAATTTCGAGACCGCCGATACGGCCCTGCTCACGCGGCATTTCAACGATTGGGAGTCCGAGGGCGGGCGCCTGGTCGGGCTCGGCGATCCTCTTCCGGCCTATGACTGCGTGGTGCGCGCCTCTCATCTGTTCAACACGCTCGAGGCCCGCGGCGCCATCTCGGTCACGGAGCGCGCCCAGTACATCGGCCGCATCCGCGGGCTGGCCCGCAAGGTGATGGAGCTGTACATCGAGAAAAACACGCCCAAGTTGGAGGCCGTCTGATGCCGAAGAAATCTCCAGTTAAGACCGCTGATTTTCTGCTCGACGTGCACACGGAGCCGATGCCCGCGCGCTTCGTGGCGCCGGCGCTCGAGCAGATGCGCAGCGCCGCAGCGAAGTGGCTGGCTGGGCGGATCGACCATGGAGACGTCGCTGTGTCTGGAACGTTGCGGCATCTCATCTTGACCGTCAAGGATATCGCTCCCAAAGGAAAAGATAAGACGGAACGATTCAAAGGTCCGAAGGAACAGGTTTGGAAAAATGCCGAGGGCGCGTTTACTCCCGCGGCCGAAGGCTTTGCCCGCAAGTACGGCCTTACCGCCGACGATCTCAAGCCGTCCGAAGGGATTCTATACGCCGAGGTTCATTCCAAAGGCGAATCGTCTTCCGTCTTGCTCCAAGCGATGATCCCCGATCTCCTGAAATCCCTGCAATTCCCGAAGTTCATGACCTGGGAGGAGACGGGGTTTAAATTCGGCCGCCCGATCCGGGCCATCACCGCTTTGCTCGGCGAGAAGATCGTCGCCGTCGATCTCGCCGGGATCAAGTCGGGCCGCGCTGTTTATGGCCATCCTGTCTTAGCCAAACCACCCGCCTCCTTGAAAGACCCTGCGAAGCATGCCGCGCTGCTTCGCCAAGGCTTGGTCATCGCCGATCCGGTCGAGCGCAAAGCGTACCTGCTAAAGGCCTTGGAACTAACCGCTAAGCCCACGGGCGGCAAGATCGAGGCCGATACGGAGTTCCTCGAGGAGACGCTGTTCATGGTCGAGCACCCCGTCCCGGTCTTGGGCAAGCTCCGTCCCGAGCACATGAAGCTTCCCGCCGCCCTCCTTAAGATGGTGATGAAAAAGCAGCTTAAGTTCTTCCCCGTCGTCGCGCGAGACGGCGTGCTGCTCCCTTATTTCATCGGCGTGCGCGACGGCCTCTCCAGCGGAAATGAGCTGGTGCGCGAGGGCTATCAGCGCGTGCTCGAGGCGCGCTTCAACGACGCTGCCTTCTTCGTAGGACGCGACGAGGCCTCGACCTTGGAGAGCAAGCTCCCCCTACTGGAGCGCGTCACGTACCAGAAAGCCTTGGGCTCGATGGCGCAGAAGGCGGCGCGCGTCGAGGAGCTGACGGCCTGGATCGGCGCGCAACTGCGTCCGACTTCCCCCATCGACGAGCAGTCGGTCGCCAAGGCGGCGCGTCTCGCCTACGCCGATCTCGTCACCGACGTGGTCAAGGAATTCCCCGAGCTGCAAGGTCATATGGGCGGGGTCTACGCGCGCAAGGACGGCCACGATGAGCGCGTGGCTCTCGCCATTGAGCAGTTCTATTATCCCGTCGCCGCCAAAAGCCCCGCGCCGGCCACCGCCGAAGCGGCGGTCGTCGCCGTGGCCGGCAAGCTCGACAGCCTCGCGGGTTGTTTCGCGGCCGGTTTGATCCCCACCGGCTCGGCCGATCCGTACGCGTTGCGCAGGCAGGGGCTGGGGCTTATGCGCATCGTGCTCGAAAAGCAGCTGCCGCTCGATCTCGACGCGGCGATGGTCCGCGCGCTGACGCTTCAACCCGCGGCGATGCCCGAGCCGGCGAAGCTGGCCGCGCAATTGTCCGAATTCGTCTGGGCGCGGGCCCAATTTCTGTTCGAGGAGATGGGCTGCGCCGTCGACGAGGTCCGCGCCGTGCGCGCGGGCGCGCTCAAGGACTTCCCCAACGCCTTCCGCCGTCTGGCCGCGCTGCGCGCCGTGCGGCGCGACCCGTCCTTCGAGCCCTTGGCCGCCGCCTTCAAACGGGCTTCCAACATCCTAAAGCAGGCCAAAGCCGACAACGAGGGCCTGCCCGATCGGGCTCTACTCAAGGACCAAGCGGATTTCGAGCTTTACGACGCGCTCGTCAGCGCCGAGGGCGCGGCCAACGACCGCATCGTGCGCGGCGATTTCGAGGGCGGCCTCAAGAGCCTGGCCGCGGTCAAACCCCATCTCGATCTGTTCTTCGACAAGGTCATGGTGATGGTCGAGGACGAGAGCCTCAAGCGCCAGCGCCTGGCTCTGCTCAATAAATTGGTGCGCGCCTTCCACCGCGTGGCCGACCTCTCCGAAATCCAAGCGTCCGCGTCCTAATCGCCAAAAGACCTAGGATCTTGGGGGGCTATTCCCTGCTTCCAACGGGCCCAAACGGCCCATAAGAGATTTTAGTCCGGCTGGTAAAATAGCGGAGTATGACAAAACTCATTTTAGTCCGGGCCATATCGCTCTCTCTTGTCGTCGCGCCGCTCTTCGCATCTGCGGATCAGAAGGCGGACCTTCTAAGAGCGCAACGGTCGATCGCGGAGATCAACGCGGCGCTTCCTCAAGGCTACCTTGAAGCGCAGCACCGCGCCGCGGCTGTCTTGATCGACGACATGGCCAGCTCTCGCGGCTCGGTCCCGGTTGATGCCGGCAGTTCCGCCATTCGCAGAGTGTTCGTGGGAAAATTCTCGGACATCCCAACGCCCGCGTCGGTTCCCGTGAATGGGAAAGACATCACGTCGCTTTTCCTGGATATTCACCGTCAGGTCCGGGCAAAACAGATTTCTTCCTTCTCCCCCGCGACTAGCGGTCATGTGAAGTACTTGCTGGTTTACGGCCTTTTTGGAAAGCATATCACCGACTACATGGAAGGCATCCGCAAGCGTCTGAAGGCGATGGGATTGGACGCGGAGTTTATCGACATTCAAACGGAAGGAAGCCGAGAGACAAATCTCCTCAGAATCCAAAACGCCGTCGACGGACAATCGCAAGTGGTCTTGATCGGGCACAGTCGGGGTGGAATCCTGGTCCACGATTGGTACCGTCTGACGACCCGCTCGTCTAAAGATAAAGTCTTGAAACTGGTCTTGATGCAGGCGCCTCTACGTGGCACCCCGATCGCCGATTGGGGGCTTGAGCACTGGTATGGACGGCTTGCCGCGCGTGGGCTTAGCTGTCTGTACCAGTGGGGCGACGTCATGGAGGCGATTGATGAATTGACCGTGCGGACTCGCGAGCACATCATGGCCCGCCTCCCCCCCTTCACTACGGCCGATCTAGCGAAGGTTTATACCCTCTCTTCTTGCTTTGAGCCCAAGGTCAACGACCGTGCACATAAGGACATGCTGATGCCGCATGGGATCATCAAGGACCTAATTGGGCAGGCGAACGACGGCCTTGTACCCACGCAATCGGCTCAGGTGCCGGGTGCTCACAATATCCACCTCCAGGATTTCGACCACGAAGACTCCGCTCTCGAGGGCGCGGGCTGGATCAAGCGGCTCATGGGGAGCCGACCGAACGACGACTTGCGGGCGGGCGACGTCTCCGAAGCCCTGACTCGAGTGATGTCTCAGCCCGCCGATGCCGAATATTGAGATCAAGGCGCGCTGTCTCGATTCGGCAGCGGCTAAGCAAATCGCGGCGCGTCTAAAAGCAAAACACGTCGGTACCGACCATCAGACCGACACCTATTTCAAGACACACGCCGGCCGCTTAAAGCTGAGAGAATCTTCTTTGAGCGAGGCCCAATTGATCCCTTACATTCGTCCCAGTCAAGCGGGGCCAAAAAAGAGCGAGTACACGCTGCTCTCTGTTCCTAATCCAGAACTCTGCAAGACGCTGCTCGATGAGATTCTGGGCATCGAGACCGTCGTCGACAAGATCAGGGAGATCTATCTTATCGGGAACGTCAGAGTCCATATCGATTGCGTCCATGAGCTTGGGAATTTTATCGAGTTCGAGGCTGTTTACACAGACGCCCAGGACGAGACGTCGGAACGCGCGAAGATCGATGCGCTTATGAAGGAATTCAATATCACCAGCGCCGACTTGTTGACCGGCTCATACCGCGAGTTAAATCTGCTAGGTCGATAGACCTAACTGTAGTAGGCCGCTTGCAGACGTTGTCCTCTGTAGGGCGTCGGGAAGAATCGAGGCTTAGTTGGGCGACGAGGCCTAGCATCGCACCCATGATTAAAGTCCGGCGCGAGCGCGCCAGCCGGCCTTGGCGATGGGCATGCGCCGGCCGACGCCGAAGGCTTTTGAACTGATCTTGAGCGACGGCGGCGCCTGGCGACGTTTAAACTCGCTTGAGTCCATGCGATCGAGGAGGGTCTCGGCCACATGCCGGTTCCCGACGGCGCGCGCCACTCGCGCGGGCTCAAGGCGCGATTGCACCCACGCCTCGAGCGCGTCGTCGACCTGGTCGTAGGGGGGCAGGTCATCCTGGTCTTTCTGATCGGGCTTGAGTTCAGCCGAGGGAGCCTTCTCGATGCTGCTTTTGGGAATGACCTCGCGCACGGCGTTGAGCCAGGACGCGAGTTCGTAGACCAGGCGCTTGGGAACGTCGGCGAGCGGAGCCAGCGCGCCGCACATGTCGCCGTACAAGGTGCAGTAGCCGACGGCGAGCTCGGACTTGTTGCCCGTGGTCAGCACGAAGCCGCGAGAAGCCTTGTTGGCCAAGCCCATAAGCAGCACGCCGCGCGCGCGCGCCTGAAGATTCTGCTCTGCCAGATCAGGGGTGAACGTCCCCCATTGATCGCCCAAAGTCGTAAGAAGCGAGCGATAGACGTTCTCGATGGGCAGCGACTTGAGCTCGATCCCGAGATTCTGGGCGAGCGTCTTTGCGTCGTCGACGCTGCCCGGCGACGAGTAGGCCGAGGGCAAGGACACGCCGACGACGCGACGGGGGCCCAATGCGCGTACGGCGAGAGCGGCGACGACGGCGGAGTCGATGCCGCCGGAGAGGCCGATGAAGGCGGTCTGCAGGCCGCACTTGGCGGCGAAGTCCGCGATGCCCAAAGTCAGGATCTCGCCGACTTGACCGACGGGACTGGGTTCGCCCTTAAGCGCGGCGCCCTCCCAGGTCTCGGTGTCGACGACTATCAGGTCGCCGGCGGCGAAGGCGGCGCGGGCGCGGAGCCTGCCTTTGGCGTCGTAGGCCAGGCTGCCGCCGTCGAAGACGATCTCGTCGTTGCCGCCGACCGCGTTGCAGTAAAAAAGAGGCGTTTTATGGCGTCGCGAGTGGTGCGAGAAAAGCGCGCGGCGCTGGGCGGTCTTGCCGTGTACGTAGGGAGAGGCGGATAGATTGAGCAGCAGGTCTGCCCCTGCTTTGACCTGCGAGGCGATGGGATCGACGGGATAGAGGCGTCGCTTGGACGCGGGATCGACGGACCAGGCGTCCTCGCAGATGGTGACGCCGAGCTTGCTCCCGCCCCAGGCTATGGGCTTGTTGTCTTTGGCGGGCTCGAAGTAGCGCGCTTCGTCGAAGACGTCGTAGGTGGGCAGAAGGGTCTTGTGCCGCACCGCGACGACCTTGCCGTTGTGCAGCAGGGCCGCGGAGCTGCGCGCGGGCTTGCCGGTTCCGTCTTTGTTTTGGGATACGAAGCCCACCAGAGCGGCCGCGCCTCGGACTTTCTTGGCGAGCGCGGCCAGGGCTTTTTCGTTGGCCGAGACGAACCCGCGCTCTTCCCATAGGTCGAGGGCCGGGTAGCCGCCCAAGGTCTGCTCAGGGAACACCGCCAAGTCCGCGCCGCGGCTTTTCGCGGCGTCGAGAGCGGAGAGTATTTTCTCCGCGTTGCCGCGCAGGTCGCCGACGACGGCGTTGACCTGCGCGAGCGCGACCTTCATCTCATGCTCCCGCGGTCTCGCAGGCTTTGGAGAAGATCTCCCCCGCTCCCATGAAAGCGGCGGCGATGGCTTCTTGGACGGAAAAGCGCGCGGCCTCGCCGGCGAGCTTCACCACGGGGGCGATGCCCTCCATGGCCCAGGTCATCAGCTCGGCAGGATCTTGGTGCGTCTCTTCGGCGACCACGCCCATTTGATTGAGGATGGCCAGCGCGGTGAGAGGAAGGTCTTTTTCGAGCAGGAGCATGCCCGACATCAGGCCTTTGCAGACGGCACTCACGCAGTGGCGCGGAGGCTGGGCGGAGGCGACGCTGGCGATGATCTCCCGGGTCACGAGTTTGCGGGCGAGCTCGCCGGCGCCGGCGGGAGCGTCCGCGGCGCTTTTGAGGCTTTCGACGACGGCGTCCTTGGATTTTTTCTCCAAGCTTATAGCGTCCATGGCTCGAATTATACCATTAGACCCCGAGGAGGGGCTTGCGCGCGCGCAAGTCCAAGGGTTACACTTCGCCCCATGACACGGACGCTTTTTCTCGCGGCCGCGGCGACTCTTGTTTTTTCGTCCTGCGCCACGGTCAACCGCCCCCCCTCCTCGACCTCCGTCGACCACGGCATCCTGATCGCGCGGGCCAAGGTGCGCGGGGCCCTGATCCCTTTTTTTTACTCCGTGGGCGACGCCGGGAAGATCGAGCCGCTTGACGAGAACGGTCAATGCGTCCCCGGCTTGCGCGGCATTTCGGGCCTATGGGCGAACGGTTATTTCGTGTTCTTCGATCTGCCCGCGGGGCGCTACGTGCTGCGCGGCGCCTCCTTTGCCTCGCGCGGCGTGCGCTACCAGCTCGTCGTTCCGCAGACGAGCCCGCTCAAGCGCTCGGTGGTCCTGCGTCCGGGCGCGGCGGCGTTTCTCGGCGTATACAACTATGACGCGATGTGGCCCGAGTTCGGGACGGCGCTCAAGCGCGCCGTGCGAATCGTCGGGCATTGGCTGACGCCGTGGATGAACAGGCCGGTCCTGCCTCGGGACGCCGACCTGCGTCTTTTTGACACGGGGCCGGCGACAGAAATCGCGGCTTTGCAGGCGGTGCGCGAGAAGCTGAGGGGCACGCCCTGGCGGCGCGCCGTCGACGCGCGCCTGCGCGAACTGAGCGCGCCCGAGCCGGTGAAGACCGCCGGACTGCGTTCGCGCGAGCTGCCCCTGCATTCGGAGCCGTTCCTTTCTTGGCGGGACACGCTGAAATGGGGCGAGCCGCGACGCGTCTCGGGAGGCCTCGGCTGGCGGCGCCCGGGCGGCGAGGCGCAGATCGCGGTGTTCTTCACCTCCGCGGCCGCGTCCGGCTTCGCGGGCTGGGACGCGGCGGTCGGCGACTTACGCCGCGCGGCCTCAGCCAGCGTTCAGGACTCGGGCGAGGTCTACTCCGTCCGCGTGGCGACGCGCAACGGCCCGGCGGCTCGAGTGACCACCTACAGCTACCCCAACGGGACCTTAGTGGGCAGCGTCACGACCGTGATCCTGACCGAGACGACGTTGATACCGGACGGGGCCGGGCTATTCACGTTCCGTTTGCGTGCGCCGCGAGAGGAGTTTAAGTCGGCGCTGCCGGCTTATCGCGAGTTCCTGCTGCAACTCGTGCTCGGTCTGCCGCCACCGAAGACCTCGTCGAAGGCGGAATTCAGCATGCCGATGGGGATGCCGCCATGAGCTACGATGAAGCGCTCAAGGGCGCGGGAGGCCAGAGCGGAGTGCCCGTGGAACTGCGAGCCGCGACGGGCGGCGCCCCGCTCGATGACGGCGCGTTCGCGCATGAAGTGGAGCTGTCCGGCTTCAAGCTCGACACTCAGGCGAAGCTGACGGAGGGCTTGATGGTCGCCTTCGTGCTGGAGCTGATGGACGGAGGACGGGTAACCGGAGAGGGTCGGGTGATGTGGTCCCGCGTCGAGGACTTCGGGTGTTGGGCCGGAATCAAGATCGTCCGGATGTCCTGGATCGACAAGCGCCGAATGTCCCGGGCCCTGAGCCCCGGCCTATTTGATTGGGCGCGAATCGCGGATTTGGCGATGAAGGCGATGGTGGCGCTGACGGTCATCGCCGCGACCAACAAACTGCTTTTTCATCGTCCGCACTTGCTCGCGCTGATGGGGCGTCTGCTGCCGCAGGCCATAGCGCTGATGCTCATGGGCTGGGCCTTGCTCGGCCTGCTGCGGCGCGACAAGCGCTGAGTTAAAATCCTTCGCGGCAGCCGGGGTTGAGCGTGTCGTGCAGGAAAAGCCGCGCGCCGGCGGCGCGCAGCACGAAGCCCCAGCGCTCGTGTCCCCACAGAGGTTCGCCGCGCGTGTATGCCAGCAGAAAGGGGCTGCCCTTGCCGCCGGGATCGTAAGCCACGAAGCTCAGTTGGGCCGTCTCGGCCATCAGCACGTGGGGCATCTCCACGCAGGAGCCGATGAGCTTATCGCCGTCGGCTAAGCGCAGGCAGCGGCGATAGGCCGAGGATATCTGCGTGCCGGTGACCAGCGCGGTGGGCGCGGCTAGGCCGGCGACCTTGGGGTGGGCGGCGAAGTCGATCTTGAGCGTCACGTTCTCGGGCTTGGGGTCGGCCAAAAACGCGGCGGAGCCCTCGTCGTCCGGACGAAAACGGTAAGCGCCGGATTTGACTTCTTCGACCGCCGAAGCCGTCAGCGTCGATCCCAAGCGCTGGTACAGCGGCTCATCGACCATGTTCACGAGAGCCGCATAATGAGCGCGAGAGCCCTTCATGACGAAAGAGTCGGGGACTTTGATGGCGAGCACGGGGTCTCCGACTCCTGCTCGCGGGCCTTTGAGGAGAGCGGCGCGCAGGCGCACGGGCTTCTTGTTCCGGCAGGCGGCTCCGTAGGTCGGCGAGGTGCGGGCCACGATGAAGAGATCCGCGCCGGTGTTGCCCACGACGAGAAATTTCGAGCCGGGCATAAGGTCGTTGGCGGTGCCGGCGGCCCGGGGCTTGTCGAAGATCAGCCACTGATTGCCGGACTGGTAGACCGGAAAAAGTCCGCGCGCTCCATACCCGTCCTGGGCGCCAGCCGGTACGGCCAGGGCGATGAAGGCGAGCCAGACGTTGAAGAGGATGTGCATATCTGAGAATATCAAATCCCGCGCGGCAGACGGAGTTCTGTCGGCGGACGCGGACGGCGATGAGGAAGCTGATCTTCGCGCCAACGGCCCAGTTCCTCTCCGGAAGAGGCGTTATACAGTATGGCGCCGCTGCCGGGCGTGATCACGGCCACGCGCGTGAAATCCGAGCTGTAGACGATGGAGACGCCGTCGATCAGTCGCAGCAGGCCCTCGGCGTCCCACTCGGAGAAACGGCGCCAGCTCCAAAGTTCCCCCTCGTGCACGGCGAACCAGACACCGCGCTCCTTGCTCCACCATAACCCTTGGTGGCGCAGCAGCGGCGCAGCGGGCGAGGCGTCGGCCCACCAGTTTCCTTTTCCGCGCCACAGCCACATCCAGCGATCGTCCGCGACGACTCCGCGCGCGGCGCCGTCATGCCAAAGGCCTTGGGCGTGCCAGTGCGGCGCTTTCCGGCGGCAGGCGGGTCCGGCCGCTCGCGCCGGATCGATCTCTTCTAGCTGCTCGAGCTCAAAAGGGTGGGCCGGAACCACGCCGCCTCCGGGCAGCGTTTGGGGCCGCCGGGAGTTTAAGCGCGAGAGATCGGGCGGCGACAGCGACGGCTTGGGAGGACGGCGAGCGCCGCGTCCGAGCAGGCGCGACAAAAGCGGCGGGCGCGGAGTTCGGGCGGCCTTAGCCGCGTCGCGCGCCGAATGGATGGAACCTTGAGGCGGCCAGAAAAGCGGGAAGACCCGCCCGACGCGGGGAGCGGTCGGCGCGGAGTGCCCGCGCGCGGCTTCCCTCGCGCTGGACCTCGCTGTTAAGTGATCCTGAAGCGCGACGGCGCCCATCGGAAAAGTTTTGCGGATCGGGGAAGTCGTGCGATTTGATTCTTGAGAGAGCGCCGGACTCCGCGAAGGCGCGGCCCGAGAAGCGGCCGCGCGGGCGGAGGGCGAGACGTCTATGCCCTCGGAGGCGGAAGCATGGACGCGCGGAGATCGGGTGCTCGGTCCGTGGAGCGTCTTGAGCGCTCTCGCGCCGAAGGCTCGCGCCGCGGCAAAGGCGGAACTTACCCCATTCCGGTCCGGACGGCGGTTGAGTTTCGCCGCATCGGCGGGCGCATCGCGCCAATCCCAGTCGTCGTCTTCATAGGATGAAGGCGGAAGGTCGTCGGAGTCCGTTTCCGCGCGCGTTGATGAACCGCCGGATCGAAACTCCGGAGGTCCGCCTGAAGACGGCGTTGGGTCGTCGCGCGTACCCGGGAGCAGCGTCGGCGCCATCCAAGAGCGATCGAACGTCAGGCGCAGGCCCACGAGCAGAGCGGCGACGGCGGCGGCCTTGCCT
>JAYVZL010000213.1:0-11448 GCA_043783505.1 Elusimicrobiota bacterium | reverse complement strand
CGCCCACCTGGCCGCGGGCTTAGGCGGCGTGGCTTTTGTCGATCTCGACACGCCGTTATGGCTTGCCGAGAACCCGACGCGCGGGGTGGGCTTCGGCCGAGGCGGGGTCTACGATCTCTCCGGCGTCAAAGCCGGCATCGGTGTCGTGCCAGCATGACCTAAAAATAGGCTTGACAGAATCGCCTACGTGTGGCATAATTAACCTACCGACCGGTTAGTCAATTAATTATGGCACGAAAAGCGAACCCAGCCATCCGCGAGCGCATCCTCCAAGAGGCGGAGCACATCATCCACCTCAAAGGGTACAACCACGCTTGCTTAGATGAGATCGCCACGGCGTGCCAGATGACCAAGGCCAATCTGTTTCATCACTATAAGTCCAAGTCGGCCCTGGCGCTGGCCGTCCTGGACTACAAGATTGCCGAGTTCCAGTCCCGCAAAGTCGAGCCGATCTGCGCGCAAACCGCCCCGGAAGAGGGCGTGGTCGCCATCTTCACCGAGGCCGAGCGCGTCTTCAACGGCAACGGCTGCAAGGCGGGCTGCTTCGTGGGCAACATCGCCCTCGAGATGAGCGATCTCGACGAGACGTTCCGCCTGCGCGTGGCGGGGTTTTTCGACGCCTGGGCCGACGGAATGGCCGCCTGCCTGGAACGCTGCAAGGCCACGGGCTATTTCGGCAAGACGTTAGACGCGCGCGCGACGGCCGAGTCCATCGTGGCTCTATATGAAGGAGCGATCATGCTCGCGCGCTCGCGGCGCGACGCTAAGGTGTTCAAACGGGTGGGAGGCATCGCCCGGCAGATTTTGGAGCAGCATAAAGTCCGTAAATAGGAGGATACTACCATGGGTCCGAAAACTCCCTGCGGGTGCTAAGTCGTCCAAAAAAAGGCCGCTTCTCGCCTCTTGACGGGGCGAGGAGCGGCCACTTTTTAGATATCGACGTCGACTTGTGAAAAGAATACGACCTGTTTTCCTCGTTGCGATCCTGGCCGCCTGCGGCGCTCCCGCGGGCTCGCGCCAGGCGCCCGATTTCTCCCTGCACGATCTCTCCGGCAAGACCGTCAGCCTCTCCCAGCAGCGCGGCAAGCCGGTTCTCGTCAACTTTTGGGCCACCTGGTGCGACGCCTGCAAAGAGGAAACCCCCGCCCTGCAGCGGCTGCACTCCCGGCTCGGGGGCACGGGGCTGGTGATCTTGGGCGTTTCCATGGATGAAGACGCTCCCAAGTCCGTGCCTCCTTTCGCGCGCGCCTACGGCCTCACCTTTCCCCTTCTGATCTCCGACCGCCAGGCCGTCGCCGACTATCAGGTGCGCGGCCTGCCGACCTCCTACCTCATCGACGCCGACGGACGCGTGGTGCGGCGCTGGGTCGGCCCACTGGACGCGCAAGCCGTCGAAAATGATATTCTGGCCCTGCTGAAAAGGAGACCCTCATGACCACCCGCCGCGCAACGTCGCTGCTGCTCGCCATCATGATCGCCGTTCCCGCCGGAGCCGCGATCTCCCGTGAAGACCTCAAAAAAGCCCTCGACGCCAACCCCGACCTGGTGCTCGAGGCCCTCAAGAAAACCAATAAAATGAAGTTCTTCGACTACGTCGTCGAAGCCCAGCAGGAGTACCAGAAGAGCAAGGCCAAGGAAGAGCAGGCCCACGAGCAGAAGGAGCGCGAAGAGGCCCTCAAAAACCCGCTCAAGGCCGAGATCGGCCCGAAAGCCCTCGTGAGAGGCTCCAAGGACGCCCCCCTCACCATCGTCGAGTACTCCGACTTCCAGTGCCCCTACTGCAAGCAGGGCTACAGCAACATCGAGGAGCTGCGCAAGAAGTACGGCGCTAAGCTGCGCGTGGTCTTCAAGAACATGCCCCTGAGCTTCCATCCCCTGGCCATGCCTGCGGCGCAGTGGTTCGAGGCCTTGTCTCTCCAGTCCCCCGAGAAGGCCTGGACCTTCCACGACAAGCTCTTCGAGAACCAGGGCAAGCTCGGCGAGGACTACTACAAGCAGCTCGCCAAGGAGCTCGGCCTCGATCCCGTCAAGGCGGCCAAGGACGCCCAAAGCGACGAGATCAAGAACAAGATCGCCGCCGACATGGCCGAGGCCAAGTCCTTCGGCATCGAGGGCACCCCGGCCTACCTGATCAACGGCGTGCCCCTGCGCGGCGCCTATCCCGTCGCGACCTTCGAGGAGATCATCTCGAAACTACCGGTCAAGCTCTAACTAACCGCGCCAGATAAAACAGAAGGCCCGTCGAAAGACGGGCCTTCTTCTTACGTGAACCACAGAGACACAGAGTCACAAAGAACGAACGGAAAGAAATGCGGTTAATTCTTTCCGTTCGTTACAGTCGCCCGGCGTCGCGGACTAGTTTATCGAGGGAGGTCGGATCGTCGCCGTCGTACCAGCCGCGCACGCGCGCGTCGGCGTCGATGAGCACGAACTTCGTCGAGTGCGCGACGCGCTCGCCCGGCGCGGCCTGCGCGCTCTCCACGACCGGCAGCAGGAATCCATCGCGAATGACGCGGATGATCTCTCCCTTATCACCCGTGACGAAGAACCAGCGCTGCGGGTCGGCCTTGAACTTGCCGGCGTACAGCGTCAAGACCTCGGGGGAATCGTGATCGGGATCGACGGTGAAAGAAAGCAATCCGATGGATATCGGCAGGCGCTTCTGCAGGCCCGCCATGTTCGCGGTGAGCATCGGGCACGGGCCCGCGCAGCGCGTGTAGACGAAGTCCGCGATCCACGCGCGGCCGCGCATGGCCCTGCGGTCGAAAGGAGAAGTCCCGTCGACGGTCACCGCGGTCAGCGTGAAATCCGGCAAATCGCGCTGCGGCTTGGGCGCCGGAGAGCATCCCGAGAAGAATAAAAATGTCACACAGAAGACACCACTCAACAACACTCGAAACCTCTCATCAGTCCTGGCCGTTCACCTGGGTCTTTACAAGAAGAACGCCATCGGTTATCCTAGAGCCTGTTCGAAAACGCGTTTCGACCGCGTCGCGAATTTGAACACGAGAACGCTACCAAAATGTCACGGAGAAAAGCATGAATCCAACCCAACCTATCGCGCCCATCTCCCCGAATATCACCGCCGAAGACGTCAACATCACGACGATGCAGGTGCGCAAGCGCAACGGCACGCTCGAGCCCGTCGACGTCAATAAGATCGTGCGCGCCGTCGCGCGCTGCGGCGCCGGGCTGGAAAACGTCGACGTGCTCAAGATCGCCACGAAAACCATCGGCGGCCTCTACGACGGCGCCACCACCAAGGAACTCGACAATTTATCCGTCCAGACCTCCGCGCTGCTCATCGCCGAGGAGCCCGAGTACTCGCGCCTAGCCGCGCGCCTGCTGGCGACCTCCATTATGAAGGAAGTCGAGAACCAGGACATCCACTCTTTTTCCCAATCCATCGGCGCCGGTCTTCGCCACGGCCTGATCTCCGAGAAGGTCGGCCAGTTCGTGCAGGCCAACTCGCGCAAGCTCAACGACGCGATCGAAAACTCGCGCAACGAGCTCTTCGAGTACTTCGGACTGCGCACGGTCTACGACCGCTATCTCCTGAAGAACCCGGAAAGCCGCGAGGTCATCGAAGCTCCCCAATATTTCTTCATGCGCGTGGCCTGCGGCCTCGCCGAGAACGTCCAGGAAGCCGTCGAGTTCTACAACCTGATCTCGCGCTTCGAGCATATGCCCAGCTCCCCCACTTTGTTTAACTCCGCGACCCGGCATCCGCAGATGAGCTCGTGCTACCTGCTCGATTCCCCTCTCGACGATCTCAAGGCGATCTACAGCCGCTACACCGACATAGCACTCCTCTCCAAGTTCTCCGGCGGCATCGGCGTGTCCTACACGCGCGTGCGCGCGCGCGGCTCGCTGATCCGCTCCACCAACGGCCAGTCCAACGGCATCGTGCCCTGGCTTAAGACCTTGGACTCCTCCGTCGTCGCGGTCAACCAGGGCGGCAAGCGCAAGGGCGCCTGCGCCGTCTATCTCGAGACCTGGCACGCGGACATCGAGGAGTTCCTCGAGCTGCGCGACAACACCGGCGATCCGGCTCGCCGCACGCACAACCTGCACCTCGCTCACTGGATCCCCGACCTGTTCATGAAGCGCGCCGAAGAGGACGGGACGTGGTCGCTCTTCGACCCCAAGACCATGCCCCAACTCACCGATCTGTACGGCAAGGCGTTCGAGGAAGCGTACCTGGAAGGCGAGGAAAAGAAGCTCTTCGTGCGGCAGGTCAAGGCGCGCGATCTCTACGCGCGCATGATGAAGTCGCTGGCCGAGACCGGAAACGGCTGGATGAACTTCAAGGACGCCAGCAACCTCAAGGCCAACCAGACCGGCTCGCCGGCCAACGTCGTCCACTCCTCCAACCTCTGCACCGAGATCATCGAGGTGACGAGCCAAGGCGAGACCGCGGTCTGCAACCTGGGCTCAATCAACCTCGCCAAGTACATCGAGGACGGGCGCTTTGACTTCGTCAAGCTCGCGGCAAACGTGCGCACCGCGGTGAAGTACCTCGACCGCGTCATCGACATCAACTTCTATCCGACGAAAGCGGCCGCCGACAGCAACAAGAAGTGGCGCCCGGTCGGCTTGGGTGTCATGGGCGTGCAGGACGCGTTCTTCCAACTGGGCATGCCCTTCGACTCAATTGAAGCCCGAGAACTATCCAAAAAAATATCAGAGGAAATCTACTTCCACGCGCTCTCAGCCTCCGTCGAACTCGCCGCGGCGAAGACCCCGCACTCGACTTTCCCGGAGACCAAGGCGGCCAAGGGCGTGTTCCAGTTCGAGCTCTGGGGCGTGACTCCCACCGACATGACGCGCTGGGAAAAGCTGCGCGCGGAGATGGTCAAGAAGGGGCTGCGCAACTCCCTGCTCTTGGCGATCGCCCCGACGGCGACCATCGCCTCGATCGTGGGCGCCTATGAGGCGACCGAGCCGCAAATCTCCAACCTCTTCAAGCGCGAGACGTTGTCGGGCGAGTTCCTGCAGGTCAATAAATACCTGTGCCTGGAGCTCAAGAAGCTCGGGCTCTGGAACGAGGACATGCGCGCGCGCATCATGATGGCCGAGGGCTCGATCCAGAATATTTTAGAGATCCCGGAGAATATTAGAGCGACCTACCGCACAGTATGGGAAATCCCCATGCGCTCGCTCATCGACATGGCCGCCGAGCGCGGCGCCTATATCGACCAGAGCCAGTCCTTAAACCTCTTCATGGAGAGCCCGAACATCGGCAAGCTCTCTTCCATGTATATGTACGCTTGGAAGAAAGGCCTTAAGACGACGTATTACCTGCGCTCGCGCCCGGCGACCAAGATCGCAAAAACCACGGTGGCCGCGCCGGCGACGGCAACGGCACCGATTCCCGTCATCGCGGCGACGGCAACGGTGTCTGACGCGGAAAAAGTCGCCTGCTCACTGGAGAACCCGGAGAGCTGCGAGTCTTGCCAGTAAACGACGCGCACAAGATCTAGGAGGTTCACATGATTCTCGACCCTGGCTTTGATCTCACGTTGCGCCCGATGAAGTACCCCGTGTTCTTTGAGATGTACAAGGCCGCCATCAAGAACACGTGGACCGTCGAGGAAGTGGACTTCTCGCACGACCTGGGCGACCTGCGGGCCCGGGTGACGCCCGCCGAGCGCCATCTCATCCATCGCCTGGTCGCCTTCTTCGCGACGGGCGATTCCATCGTCAGTAACAACCTAGTTCTTAACTTGTATAAGCACGTCAACAGCCCCGAAGCCCGGCTCTACTTGTCGCGCCAACTTTTTGAGGAAGCGGTGCATGTCGAGTTTTATCTGACCTTGCTCGACACCTACATCCCCGAGCCGGCGGAGCGGGTGCAGGCTTTTGCCGCCATCGAGAACATCCCTTCTATCAAGCGCAAGGGCGAGTTCATGTTCAAGTGGATAAATTCGATCAATTCGCTCGACCGCCTCGATACGCAAGAGCAGAAGCGGCAGTTCATGATGAACTTGATCTGCTTCGCCGCGTGCGTCGAGGGCTTATTTTTCTTCGCCGCCTTCGCGTACGTCTACTTCTTGCGCTCCAAGGGACTACTCAACGGCCTCGCCGGTGGGACCAATTGGGTTTTCAGAGACGAATCGATGCACATCACCGCCGCGCTCGAGATCATCAAAACCGCCCGTGCCGAGGACCCGACTTTGTTCACTCCCAAGATGGAGCAGGACATCGTGGAGATGATGAAAGAAGCCATCGAGTGCGAGATGGGATTTGCCGAGGACATCCTGGGACTGGGCGTGGCGGGCCTCTCGGCCGTGGGCATGCGCCAATACCTGCAGTTCGTCGCCGACCAGCGGCTCGTCAACCTAGGCCTGCGGCCCATCTTCGGCTCCAAGAACCCGTTCAACTTCATGGAGCTGCAGGACGTCCAAGAGCTCGCCAACTTCTTCGAGCGCCGCGTGTCCGCGTACCAGACCGGCGTGACGGGTGCCGTCGCGTTCTCCGAAGAATTCTAACGGCGCCGCCCGGAATGGGTCGAAGGGCCCAATTCACCCTGGGGCTTCTCCCGTTGCGCCTCGACCCATAAGGCCCACGCCGCAAAATTGGCGTTTAGATAGAATAGCCTCATGAAGATATCCTCGAAGCCCTCGTCTCTTTTCGTCGCTTTCTCCGTCGTTCTCTGCGCCGCGCCCCAGGGCGCTTTCGCGCAAGCGACCATGCGTCCGGTCATGGCTCCCCTGCTTCCGACCTTCGCGCCGATCGCGATGCTGACGCCCACGCAGATGCCGTCGCTAGTGGCGGCAGGAAGCCTGTCCGCCCTCACCGGAACCATGTCGCTGGCCGCCTCCGCGATCCCTATGGCCGCAGCTCCCGCCCAAACGCCCCGCGCAGCCGTCAATTCCGCGATGACCGAGTCTGTCTCTGGCGGCGCCCGCTTCGTTGAAACGGCCAGAGTGGGCGCGGACCGCCAAATGTCCGAGGTCCTGTTCGATGGCTCCTCGAAGATTGCGGACAGGCCGGCCAAGGATTCCGGATCGGACTTAATCGTCATGCATGACGGCGGCTTCATCCGGGCCGGCACCTTGTCGGGCATGACCGCCGCCGAGGCGAAGTCCCTGTGGAGTCAGCTTCGACAACGGCTGAGCGTCCTTCCCGAAAAGAGAGATTACACCGAAATCCCTGTCCGGCCCTCCGACAAGGAACTGGCCGAACTAGCCAAGAAACCGGGATTCATCGTCAGCATGGGCGCGGGAGATGAGGCTTACGAAGTTCGCCTGAAATCAAGAGAGCTGGCCATCTACCGCCAGAAGAACCCCAACCCGAATTGGGAGAGATTTTTCGCGATCCCGATCCAGCTGGCCTCAGGATCAGCGGCAACGGTGCTCCCAGTTCTGCCTCAACCGCAGGAACTATACTCGACGGAAGCGACTCACAATGAGAAAATGATCAGCCACGTCGCTCAGAAATATTTCGACCGATTTTTAGCTCCCCGGAATTCGTTTCGCGACTTTAAGCCTGCAGGCATCAATAAAGCCCTCAGTTTCGCCATCTTCAGCGATGGGAAGAGCCCCGATGTCATTCGCATGCGGATTGGAACCGTGTTCCCCACCATAGTCACCGAAGATGCGGTCGTGACCAAGATCGAATGGGTTGACGCCGCGAACCCTTGGAAATAGCTGTTAGGATACCGTCGCTGCTCTCGCGTCCCTTTGCCCCCGTCATACCCCCCTGCTTGCGACGTTGGCGCCGATCGCGACGCTGACGCCTAAAACCGGGGGGTGCTCCGCGCGCGTGGAGACGGATCTACGCAATAAAGACATCGACGTCGCGCCCATCGGACGCCGCCGCCTTCCAATTCCTTAAACACGGTCTATATGCTATTTCGCGACGGCAGGGCTGCCTAACTGGGATTTATATTCAAGATCCGCTCGAATAAGCTCCTACAGTCCAAATGGTTTGAATCCAGATCAGACTGAAAGATCGGGCATGCGATCTTAGGATCGATAAAACTACCTGGCTGCAGCCCATGCTCATGAGCGTTGATGACGCTCGATCCCGGCTGGGTGAAGTGGAGGGAATCGGTATGCGCGTTGCCCGGCACCTTTATTACTTTCCCTGTTTCCGTGACGTAATAGTAATAATTCTCGCCGGTCATCTCGCCGGAGAAAAACCTAGCAGTCCTTGCGGTAGTGCCCATATAATAAACATCGTCGCGAACCCACTCGGCGATCGACCGTATTTGAGCTTCGGTCATGGATTTCAGCTCGGATGCCGGCATGGCGTCCTTCCTCACAAACGTGTCCTCAAGAAAATTGCGCCACCCCTCGCGGATTTCTTCGTTCGAGGCCAGTTCCGGGGATAGATAAAAAGAGTCGCCGACTTGTTGGACCGGGGAGTCCGGCCTTTTGAGCAGGCCGGACTGAACCGTGCTCAATCCCTTTTCGTAATCATTGCCCATGCTCGTTCTGCCCGCCCACCACGCGACAAAGCGTATAGGCGCCTTCTGAAAACCAGCGGATCGGAGAGACCGCCATCGTTCAAAATCGGGCCCCAGCTGAACAAATCGCGCTTGTCCCTCATCGTTTAAATGGGCGTGCCCTTCTTTATCCCAACGCAGATACAGATATTTAAAGGGCTTTCCAGGATAGATAATGGAATCGGTCGCGTAGCCCGAGTCGTAGTCGTAAAAAAAATAAAGAGTCTCCTGTTCGCTGTCCATGGTCGCATGCAGCGGTTGCGAGACAGCTAGAAGAGCGGCAAAGATTAGGCTTGCCTTCTTTATTGAGGCGGTCATACCTCAGTGTGGCGCGGATCCACATCAACAGCCAGGGACTAAGGACCTATATCGATATAGGTCTCAGATAGCCATAGGCAAAGTGCTGATCGACTCCTCCTCCGGCAACACCGGCATAACCTACGCGTGGCTGGGGTGGACGTGAAGGTGGCGTTGGTCGTGCCGGGGTCGCTGTCCAAGAGCTCGCGGCGCCCGGAATAGGTCGAAGGACCCAATACACACTGGGTCTTCTTCCACTGCGCCTCGACCCATAAGGCCCGCGCCGCAAAATTGGCGTTTAGATAGAATGGCCTCATGAAGATATCCTCGAAGCCGTCGTCTCTTTTCGTCGCTTTCTCCGTCGTTCTCTGCGCCGCGCCCCAGGGCGCTTTCGCGCAAGCGACCATGCGTCCCGTAATGGCCCCCACGGCGCTTTCGCTGGCCGCTCCGCTCGCGACGCTCAACGGCGCGCAATCGCCAAGCAGCCTCTCCGCAGTCAACGCCGTCGCGCCGCTGGTCCCCTCGATACTGACCGCCGCGCCCGTCCTAGCGCCTCAAGCGTCAGTGATGACCCAGCTTACGTCCAACGCCGCCCTCCTCGCCGAAACGGCTCGCACCGGCACGAACCCGACCGCAAACCGTCAGATTTCCGACAGCATGTTCACTGGCTCCAATGAAAAGAAAGACCAAACCGAAACGCCGGTCGTGGACGGCGCGGACGAGACGAACTTGAGCGAAGTTCTAGCCGCGAATGGGATGAGATTGCCGACCTCGTCCACTCCTTACGAAAAACTCGCGGCCTTATTCGATTATTCCCATGAGACGATCTCCAAGAACGACTTGATCGGCTGGCATGCCGGACGATTCTTTTCAAAAGATAAGCCGCAGGACTCCCAACATACGGTCATTGTCGGCTCAGAAGTCGACGCGGTCAAGGATGGAGGCCCGCTATTCAACGAGAAAGTATTGAAAGTGGCCGTTCTGCGTATACCCGCCGGTGAGAAGGCAGAGGCCTTGTCTGCCAAAACCATCGAAAATTTGAAAGGGAAATTGGACGGAAGTCAGGCCGTATCTCCAGGCAATAAGGTCGAGTATGAATGGACGCAAGAATTGCTGCCAGTCATGCGTAACGTCACGCACACTGAAATTCGCAGAAATGGCCGTTACTTGATTCTTAAGCAGGTTGTTACCGAGATCGTCGATGCAGAGAGCACGTACTTTAAACCGGGAACCTATCAACACACTGTTTACGCTTATTTCTTTAAGGATGTGACGCCCCATGAACCCGCTCCCTACGCGTCGAGACCGGCGCGCTATCCGATGTGGCATGGCTTCTAGCGATAGGACAATAACCATGAACTTCTCGCCTCTTTTCGTCACTTTCTCAATCGCACTTTGCGCCGGGCCCCAGGCCGCTTTCTCGCAAACGACCATGCGCCCGATCATGGCTCCCCTGCTTCCGACCTTCGCGCCGATCGCGATGCTGACACCCACGCAGATGCCGGCGCCAATGGCGACAGGCGGCCTGTCCGCCCTCGCCGGAACCATGCCGCTGGCCGCCTCCGCGATCCCCATGGCCGCAGCTCCCGCCCAAACGCCCCGCGCAGCCGTCAATTCCGCGATGACCGAGCTTGTCTCCGGCGACGCCCGATTCGTTGAAACGACCAGAGTGGGCGCGGACCGCCAAATGTCCGAGGTCCTGTTCGATGGCTCCTCGAAGATTGCGAACAGGCCGGCCAAGGATTCCGGATCGGACTTAATCGTCATGCATGACGGCGGCTTCATCCGGGCCGGCACATTGTCGGGCATGACCGCCGCCGAGGCGAAGTCCCTGTGGAAACAGCTTCGAGACCGGCTCGGCGTCCCTCCCGCCAAAAGGGATTACAAGGAAATCCCGCGTCCCTCCGACGCGGAACTGGCCGCGCTCGCCAAGAAGCCGGGATTCGTCGTCAGCATGGGCATGGGCGACGAGGCCTATGAAGTCCGCCTGGAATCAAAAAACATGGCTCTATACCGCCAGAAGAACCCCAATCCAAAGTGGGAAAGGTTTTTCGCGATGCCGATCCTGACTGCCTCGAAATCCGCGGCCACGGCACTCCCGGCTTTGCCTCAGCCGGAGGAGCTCTACATGACGGAAGCGACTCATAGCGAGAAAATGATCAGCCGCGTTGCTCAGAAATATTTCGATAAATATTTAGCTCCGCGGGATTCATATCGCGACTTCAAGCCGGCGGGGGTCAACAAAGTCCTCGGTTTCGCCATCTTTAGCGACGGCAAGAGCGCGAATATCATTCGTATGCATGTCGGAACTGTTGTCCCCGCCTATTTCCGCGAAGATGCGGTCGTAACTTCGATAAAGTGGGTTGAAGCCGCAAACCCTTGGAATTAGTTGTGCCCCGAGCCGCTTCTGCGCAATCGACCATGCGGTCATAGCCCCAGCTTGCACCCACCGCCGTGATAATAGATCGTCACTCCGACGATCGGCGCGTCGATGTAGCTTATGCCTGATGTGCCATGCGACGATGGCTTGCTGACATTTCCATCTTCTTCGCTAACGAATATTGTTTTCGGGCTCGTCCACTCAGAACCGAGACGCTGAGTATGCCGCTCCGGGAAATTCGGACCACGTGCTAAGGTGTAAAATGACCTCAGAACGTGGAGCAAAAAATGAGTGTAAAACGACGGCAGTATGAAGCGGG
>JAYVZL010000212.1:0-1664 GCA_043783505.1 Elusimicrobiota bacterium | reverse complement strand
CCCATGCCGATACGGCCACTTCTCTCACGTATCGCACGTACAAAAACGATCGAGTCACCGTGTTTGCCCCATTCATAACCAATGTCTCCGGGCTTCACCGGCTACCGTCCTTTGCATCCGAACTGGGTTGCTGAGACTCGTTGCCTACTTGGCGAATCACAAACTTGTCGGGACCCCAGTTGTGGCGAATGGCATCGGCTGCCGCCTTTGCTTCGGTCACAAATGGCAGTTTTGTCGAGTCCTGATTCCAGACATTTGGCGTACATTTCGCTCGCCATTCATAGCCGGTCAAGTTGTCACCTCCGCTGTCGCCTTGACCTTGACCCTATCGACTTCGAACACGTCGGCAAGCATTTCTGTGATATTCCAACGCGCGCGGGACTGTGCGTCGTCGGCGGTTTCGGCCTCTACTAAGAGATCGACGGTGGCCCGAACACGGAACCTCAAGGCGTGCCTTCTTTCGTTGTTTCCTGACTAGTATCCAAAGAGGGGTTGGCGGCTATGAGAAGGTCGCGGCCAAAACGAAACGGTATGTCGTCTCCCAGGCCCATCAGTGTTTTTGCGTGGCTCTCGATTAGGGCGCGCAGCCGCTCGACCTCAACCTCCGCTTCGTGGCGCTCAAGAGCGGGAGCGACGGGCAGGGTCACGTAGCGGCACAGAACAGCCCCACGCCCCATGAGGGCACGCATAAGATCTACAGGCCGAATTTCAAGATTTACGACCAGCCGGCGATCTGTGTCTTCAAGTTGAATCTCTACGGCTGGGTTGAGATTCAACGTGTCCGTGGTGATTGTCAGATAGCCACTATCGGCCACCTCGTCAAACTTAGGAAAGAGCATCGTTTTTATCCTCATTCGGGTTAGGTTGCTGGGCACGCCTGGCGGCAGCGGTGCACACGCGGCAGGCCCCCCAGCCACAAGACGCTTCCGGCTGCTTGTGCGCACGAACCGACCGGGACGACTGGACGCCGCGGATGTAGCCGATCTGCTCGCGGGCGCTGGATAACGCCTCGTCTGCCTTGGCCTCCTTGAAGCGGTAGGCCAAAAGGCTGTCTTCTAGCTCTTTGTCCGTGTTGTTGACCCACGGATTGATGTGCTCAAGTCCCACTGGGGGCCTCCTCATTCGGCAAAAGTTCACGGGCCAGTTTGGCGCGTGCATCAAGTAGCGTTTTCGCCCCAAGCAACATCAGGGCTTCGTCGCGCTCGTTTTCAGCGCTTTCTATGTCGCGTTCAAGCTGGATGCCGCGCGCCTGGTAAGCGTCACACTCCGCAAGTCGCCGGCCAAGCATATCGAGAGCTTCACGGCACTCCTGCCGCATTTCGTCGCGCTCTTTCCGCGCTTCGATACGGTCGTCTGCCGCCTTGCGGTAGAGCATATTTGTCTCGTTTAGTTCGGCCTTAAATGGCTTCATTACATCATTTAGGCCGCTGCGGAACTTGTGGCGCTGGGTTTTATCCATCGCATCCCACATCATTTCAAAACCGCGCCAGGTCCGCTGATAGGTCATTAGGCTGTCTATCACCGGCTACCGTCCTTTTGATTCGAGTTGGGATAATTAACTTGCTTGCTCATTCTACGGCTTTTTAATCATAAAGTCAAGCTCGCGACCAACATCTTGAACCATTTTAGCAATACCTTGAATTGACTCTGCCTCAATAACCTTA
>JAYVZL010000211.1:0-11485 GCA_043783505.1 Elusimicrobiota bacterium | reverse complement strand
GCCTGGGCAACGGCGGCCTGGCCAACATGTTCACCGTGGGCGAGGTCACCGGCCAGCTGTCCGGTTGGGCGGGCAGCCTGCCGGTAAATCTTCAGGCCACGGTCGTGCGCAACTTGGCCGCGGTCAACTTCGCCGCTCCGGTGGCACTTGTGGGGCCTCTCGCCCGCGATGCGTACCAATTCGGGACCGTCCTGGGCGCGGCCAAGGTCAAGGGCACCTGGGAGCTGGCCTACTTCAAGAAATACGCGCAGACCGACGCGACCGTCGCGGACGTCGCCGACTCCGACTTCGGCGACGGCGGGACCAATCGGGTGGGGCATATTGCCTGGATCGCTTACGCGCCGCGCGACTGGATGCAGCTAAAGGCCAAGGCGTTTTTCACGGACACGATCGACCGGGGATTTGCTCCCGGCGATAAAGCCGTCAATCGTCTTCAAACCGACATCTCGATCAAGTTCTAAGCTCGTCACGGCCCCATGACGGGGCCGTCACGCGGTCGTCACATTCGACCTTTATCATTGACTCACGGAGAAAACACGATGAAGCGCACCCTGACTCTGCTTGCCGCTGCCGTCCTGTCCGCCTCTTCCGCCGCCGCCCAGATGAAAACCTTAAACGGCGCGGGTGCCACGTTCCCGTATCCGATCTATTCTAAATGGTTCGACGAGTACCATAAAGTGAAGCCCGACCTGCAGATCAACTACCAATCCATCGGCTCCGGCGGTGGCATCCGCCAAGTCACCGAGAAAACCGTGGACTTCGGCGCCACCGACGGCCCGATGACCAATCAACAGCAGTTCAAGGTGGACGGCAAAATTCTGCACATCCCCACCGTACTCGGCGCCGTGGTACCGGCCTACAACTTGAAAGGTGTCGAAGACCTCAAGCTGTCGGGGCCGGTGCTCGCCGACATCTTCCTGGGCAAGATCACGCGCTGGACCGACCCGGCGATCGCCAAGCTCAATGCCGGTGTTTCCCTTCCCGACGCGCCGATCACCGTGGTGCATCGCTCCGACGGCGCGGGCACGACCTATTGCTTCGTCGACTACCTCGCGAAGGTCAGCGCCGAGTGGAAGAAAAAGCCGGGCGTGGGCACGGCCGTCAATTGGCCGACCGGCTTGGGCGGCAAGGGCAACGAGGGCGTGGCGAGCTTAGTCAAGCAAACCCCCAACGCGCTCGGCTACATCGAGCTCATCTACGCCAAGCAGAACGACATCGCTTACGCGTCGATGCTCAACAAGTCCGGCAAGTTCGTCAAGGCGTCGGTGGAGTCGGTCACCGCCGCGGCGGCCGCGGCGACGAAAGTGATGCCCAAGGACTACCGGGTCTCCATCACCGATGCCGAAGGTGACGGCGCGTACCCGATCTCGACTTTCACCTGGCTTCTCGTCTACGAGAAGAACACGGCCGACAAGGGCGCGGTCCTCAAGGATTTCCTGCGCTGGATGCTTAAGGACGGCCAGGCGATGGCGTCCCCCCTCGGCTACGCGCCGCTGCCGGATTCCGTCAATGCGATGGTCGCCAAGACCGTGGAGACGGTCAAGTAGCGTGAAGCAGGCCGAGAGAGCCGGCGACCGCCTGTTCCGCGCGGCGGTCGCCGGCGTCTCGGGGATCGTGCTGATCGCGGCTCTGGCCTTAGCCGCCCAGTTGGCGAGGGAGTCGGCCGGCACTTGGAAGACGTTCGGCCTCTCCTTTCTTTGGACGTCGACTTGGGATCCAGTCAACGATGTGTTCGGAGCGCTTCCGTTCTTGTACGGCACGGCCGCGTCGTCTCTTCTGGCGCTGATCATCGCCGTTCCGCTGGGCGTGGGCGCGGCCGTGTTCCTGACTGAGTTAGCCCCTCCGCGCCTGGCCGGTATTTTGATGTTCGCCATCGAGCTGCTGGCCGCGGTTCCGAGCGTGATCTTGGGCCTCATCGGCATCTTCGTGATGGTGCCCGCGATGCGCGCGATCGGCTCGCCCTACGGTGTGGGATTGCTCACGGCCGGGCTCATCCTCGCCTTCATGATCCTCCCTTATATCACCACGATCACGCGCGAAGTCCTGCTCACTGTCCCGCGGCCGCTCCAAGAGGCGATGTTAGCCCTCGGTGCCACGCGTTGGGAGGTGGTGCGTGGCGTGAGCCTGCCCTACGCGCGCTCGGGCGTGATCGGGGCGGTGTTCCTGTCCCTGGGACGCGCGCTCGGCGAGACCATGGCGGTGACCATGGTCATCGGCAACACGCCGCGCATCTCGGCGTCTTTGTTCGATCCGGCCTACAGCATGGCCGCCGTTATCGCCAACGAGCTCGCCGAGGCCGCCAGCGACGCGCATCTCTCGGCCTTGGTCGCGATCGGTTTGACGTTGATGGCGGTCACCGTAGTCGTCAATGGCGCAGCACGGCTGATGATCTATCGTCTGGAGCGGCGGCTGTGAACGACGCGCACTATGCCCGGCGCCAAAAGGTCAACACGCTGATGTTCGCGTTGACCGCGGTGTGCGCCGCGATCTCGGCTGGCGCGCTTCTGGCGGTCCTGGGCTACATCGTCTGGCAGGGCGCGTCTTCGCTTAGCTGGAGCTTCCTGACCAATCTGCCCAAGCCCGTGGGCGAGATCGGCGGCGGCATCGCCAACTCGATCGTGGGTTCGGCGAAAGTGGTGGGATTGGCCGGGGTGATGGGTATTCCGATCGGAGTGCTGTCCGGCCTGTATTTGGCCGAGTACGGCCGCGGTCGCTACGCCTTCTGCGTGCGTTACGCCGCCGACGTCATGAACGGCGTGCCCTCCATCGTAGTCGGCCTTTTCGCCTACGCGCTGATCGTCCACCCGATGAAGAAGTTCAGCGCGCTCTCCGGTTCCGTCGCCTTGGCCGTCATCATGATCCCCATCGTCCTGCGCAACACCGAGGAGTTCCTGCGCCTGGTGCCGGGAACTTTGCGCGAGGCGGCGCTCGCCTTGGGCGTGCCGCGCTGGCGGGTGACGCTGTTCGTGATCCTGCCTACGGCCGGGCGCGGCATCATGACCGGAGCCCTGCTCGCGCTGGCGCGCGTGGCGGGCGAGACCGCCCCCTTGATCTTCACCGCTTTTGGCAATCGCTTTCCCGACAACGGATGGCTCAACCCCATCGCCACGCTTCCTCACACGATCTTCACCTACGCGATCGCCCCGTATGAAGATTGGCACCGCCAGGCCTGGGCCGCGGCGCTGATCCTGATGTCCTTCGTGCTCGCCGTCAACGTCATGGCTCGATTATGGCTGAAACCCTGAACGAAACTAAAGTCGTCATTTCCGTGCGCGGCCTGCGCGCCGGCTACGGCGCGGCTCCCGTGCTTTTGGGCGTGGATCTCGACATCCGCGAGAAGGCGGTGACCGCGATCATCGGCCCCTCCGGCTGCGGCAAGTCCACCTTTATCCGCTGCCTCAACCGCATGCACGAGGCCATCGTCGGCGCGACCTGCGACGGCGAGATCCAGCTAGGCGGGCGCAACGTCCTGGAGATAGACCCGGTCCTGTTGCGGCGGGAGGTGGGCATGGTTTTCCAGCGCCCGAATCCGTTTCCGACCATGAGCATCTTCGAGAACGTGGCCGCCGGTCTCGTTCTCAACGGCGTCAAGGACCGCGCCGTCCTGGCCGAGACTGTGGAGAAAAGCCTGCGCCGCGCGGCGCTGTGGGACGAGGTCAAGGACAAGCTTAACGCCCCGGGCGTGGGTTTGTCCGGCGGCCAGCAGCAGCGCCTGTGCATCGCGCGCGCGCTCGCCGTCGAGCCCCGCATCCTGCTTCTCGACGAGCCCTGCTCGGCGCTCGATCCGATCGCGACCGGCCGCATCGAGGAGCTCTTGCTCCAGATCAAGGAACAGCTCACGGTCGTCATCGTCACCCACAACATGCAACAGGCCGCCCGCGTGTCGGAGTACACCGTGTTCATGCTCATGGGCGAGCTCGTCGAGTACGGTTTGACCCGGCAGGTGTTCACCAAGCCGCTCGACAAGCGCACCGAAGACTACATCACCGGGAGGTTCGGATGAAGCGACATTTCGACGCCGACTTAGACGACCTGCGCGCGCGTTTGCTGCGTATGGGCAGCCTGTGCGAGGAGATGGTCCATTACGCGGTGAAAGTGGTCGTGGAGCGCGATGAAAAACATCTAGCCGCCGTGCAGGATTGGGAGCGGCAGGTCAACGGGCTGCATATCGAGATCGACGACGTGTGCTTGCGCTTAATCGCCCTGCACCAGCCCGCGGCCGGCGACTTGCGCCTGCTGGCCGCCGCGCTCAAGATCAACTCCGACCTCGAGCGCGTGGGCGACCAGGCCGTCAACATTGCCGAGACCGGCGTCTACCTGTGCAAGGAGCCCGCCATGAAGCTCGGCGATATCCCGCGCATGGTCGAAGTCGCCGCAGGCATGCTCAAGGACGCCCTCGACGCCTTCTCGCGCGGGGACGTGGAGCTGGCGCGCGACGTGATCCGCCGCGACGACGAGGAGGACCGCCTCAAGAGCCAAACCTTCAACGAGCTGGTCCACCTCATGCAGCGCGACGCCTCCGCCATCCAGCGGGGCATGGACATCATCCTGATCGCGCGCAATTTAGAACGCATCGCCGATCACGCGACGAACGTGGCCGAGGACGTGATCTTCATGGTGCTGGGCAAGGACATCCGCCACTCCGTCGAGGACAGTTAACGCGCGCGAACGCGGATTTCTGAAAGGACCCTGCCGTTTAGTGAGGAAATTTCGATGGTATCGCCGATTTGAATCGCCTCGAATTCCTGAGGCATGTCGGCTTTCCCCTTCACTTCGCGAACGATCTTCGTCCCCTCGGGCACGGTAAAGTCGCGCATGAATTTTCCAGCGACGCGTAAGGAAAGCGTGTTTTTGAAAATGTCCGTGTTGGAGACTTCACCGGTAATTTTGCCGGCTTTCGCTTGATCGTCGGCGGCGGCCTTCATCGCGGTGTTCTTTGGAGCGGAGATGAGAACGAGGGAGGTGAGCTCCTTGCTGGCCGGATTATAGAGGGCGTTGAGCACCAGCGTCCCCGGGCTCGCCGCCGTGAAGGTCGAGGCCTTGCCGTCCAAAGCGACCTTCGTGCGGCGAGTGATCTTCAGCTCCACGGTGTCGCCGGCCTTGTCGAGAAGCGTCAGACGTTCTGGACCCGCCTCAAGGACTTTGCCCGCGGTGCGAGAGAGCTTGACCTTGGCTTTCGATTTTGGCGCTTTCGCGGCGGACGCGCTCAATGCCAGGACAAGGCAGGCCGCGGCGGCAACGATGGAGTTCATGCGTCTTCGACGGGAAATTCGGCGGCCGGCTTGATCTTCTCGACTTGCACGCGTCCCTGGGCGTCCACCTTCACGCCGTGATGGCGCTTGAGCTCCTCAAGAATTTCCTCGGGCGAGAAGCCGTGGCTGCCGGCGCGGTTCTTGATGTCGTTGAGCAAGGTCTTAACCCGGGAAGGCACGTCCTTGATGCGCTGCAGGCGCGAGGCGTAGGCCCAGGCCGCCTCGGTCAAGGTCTTTCCGCCGGTCTTTCTCGGCTCGTCGGAAACGAGCGCGGGCGGCGGTACGGAGGCGGCCTCCGGGGGCGTGGCTCGCGATGTGGCGCGGCCGCGGCTTCCGCGTCCGCGCCGGGCGGCCGGAGCGGCGGCGGGAGTCGAGCTCGAGGAGCTGCCGCGCGAGCGTCCGCCCCGGGAGCGCCCGCCGCGCGAGCGGCTGCGCGCGGGCTTGCTGCCGGCGGCCTCGTAGCGGGCTTCCTCGGACATCGTGGCGGCGTCGGGATGGGACGTCCAGATCGTGGCGATGCGGCCCAAGCGCTGGAGCTCGGCGGCCATGGCCGAGAGCGTCGCGTCGTTGGTCACCATCAGGAAAGGCACATGCGCGGGGAGCACTGCGTGGAGCATGCCCGCGTGCAGGGACATGACGAAGTCCGCGGCGTTGGCCCCGCCCTTGGGCGAGACGACCGTTGCGAAGTTGGGCAGGCGAGCCAGGGGCTTCTCGAGGTTTCGCGGCAGCAAGGCGCCGGGTCGAAGGAACACGCGCACGAGCGTGTAGCGCGTGACCCGAGCGTCCGGGGGTACGTGGGGGTCGTTGTCGCCGTCGATGAGAAGGACGCCGTCGATGGGCGAGAACGGCAGTGCTGCGGAATTGGGGTTGTCTTGCATGGAAGGGGTGTCTATCTGGTCGGTACCCATGGGAGCGGTGTCGGCGAGATTGTCTGCGGTGGAGGAGTGGGGAATGATCATATGTTTGCGTCAGTATAGCACTTACGGCCGCGAGGGCTTCTTGACGCGTTTGTGGGCGAATTTGGCCGCCAGAGGCTCGTATAGAAAGTCAGGGATCGCCGGAGCGATGTACTTGGTCGGATAGGACAGTTGCCAGGGGAAGTGCACCACGCGCCGGCGCGCGTCGATGCCGGCGAGCATGGCCGCCACGCCGTCCTTGGTTTCCATGAGAAAGGGCATGCTTCCGATCTCGTTGCGGTCGGTCATCTCGCTGCGCACGAAGCCGGGACAGACCGTGACCACCGAGACGCCGGTCCCGCGCAGGTCGATGCGCGCGGACTCAAGCAGCGTGAGCAACGCCGCCTTGCTGGCGCAGTACGGCCCCGATTTGGGAAGGCCGCGAAAGGCCGCCAAGCTGGCGACGCCCGCGATCACGCCCGAGCCCTGTGCCAGCATGCCCGGAATTAACGCCTCAAGCCAGTAGCAGACGCCGAACAAGTTGGTCTCGAAAGTCCAGCGGACGGTCTCGGCCGAAAAAGCCTTGGCATCCATCGCGTCGCCCACCCCCGCGTTGAGCACCGCCCAGTCGAGGCCGCCCCAGGCGGTTTTGATCGCGGCATAGTGCCCGCGCACCGTCTCCGGCTCCGTGACCGAACCGTATAAAGGTAGAACTTCTCCCCCCGCGGCGACCACGCGCTTGGCGGTCTCATCGAGATGTTCGCGGCGCCGACCGCTGATCGCGATCTTCCACCCGCGTCGGCCGAGTTGAATCGCGGCCTCGCGGCCGAGGCCGGAGGTGGCGCCCGTGACTAGAACCCGTGTCATGGGCCGAGCCTAGCAAATAGGCGGGAACTTTTTTGCCCCCTCATTCGTCTAATAGAGAGTACCGGAGGAACCCATTGACATATATAGCATATGTGCTATACTCTAAATATAGGATACATTTCTACAAATCGGGAACTGGCCGCTGTCAGGCATGCTAGTCGTGGTCACCAATGCTTTTTTGAAGAAATCCGGGAAAGTTCCCGATTCTGAGATTGAGAAATCTCGAAAGGCGATGGCGGATTGGATAAGCCGGCAGGGTTGGGAGGCTCTATGAAAAAGAAGAAAGCCAGCATGCCTCTCGATGAGGTTTTCTCCAAATCGGAGAAGGATCCGAAATGGGCGATAGCGTACGAAAAGGCCGGAGTCGAAGTCCGCATGGCCATCCAGATCGCTCAGGCCCGGGAAAGAGCGAAGTTGACCCAGAGCCAGCTGGCGAAAGCCATCGGGACGACCCAATCCGTCATTTCCCGCATTGAAAGAGCCGATCAGAATTTGACCCTGGAAACGTTATCGAGAATTGCCGATGCGCTGCACAGCCATCTGGTCGTTCAGCTCGCTCCGATGAATGAAAATCGCCCTGGCGTTCTGGCATAACGCAGGGTATAATCGATATATGCGCCGCGCCACGACTCAGCTTGCGCCGTTGGCCGTCCTGTTGTCCAGCCTCGCCTCCGCCCAGGGAGTGTCGGAGAAGCCCGCCCAAACCGGCGCGGGCACAGGCATTGTGTCGCCGGTGCCCACGGTCAATACGCCGACTACGATGTCCCCCGGCTCGACGGGTTCGGGCGCGATCATGCAAGGTTCCATGTCCGGAGCGACTCCGGTCGCGGCGCCGATCATCGATGAACTCAAAGGTTCGCCCGTTTCCGCCGTCGGGACCGGCGTTTCCGCGTCTGTTCCGCGAGCGAACGCGAACACGCCGTCTTCCGCCGCGAAGCGTCCCACGAGCAGCATCCCCAAAAGCGTTCGTCCTGATAGGGCGTCCGCCGTTCTCGGCGGCGCGGGGCGCGAGATCCAGGAAAACAGTTTGATCGAGGAGAAGACGGGCGCCGATGGGCTCGTGCGCGAAGCGCTCAATAAAGCGTTCGACGCGGCCATGGTCAAAGGCGCCGCGCACGCCGGCGTTTCGGGTCGCTTCCAAACCGCGCGTGAGAAGGTTTCGGCGATGGTTTCCATCGCCAATAAGGCTCTCCCTGCCGACGCGCCCGATCTGTACAGTTCCGCCATCAAGATGGCCAAAGAAGACTTGCCGGCGTCCGCGTTCAAGCCCGTGGCCAAGACCGTGCTGTCCTTCGCCGCGGTCAAAGCGGAGACGTCCCTCACCTCTCTCGTCTCGGAAGCTTTTAAGACCGCGGGCAAGGCCGATTACTACGTGAAAGCTTTGCGCAAATGGGAGACTTTGCTCGGCGCGCCGGATCGTCCCCTTCTGAGCATGGCCAACGGCCAGAGCATCGAGCGGGCGCTGGCCGATGCCGCTAAGACGCCCGGCGCCGCGACGCTCGTTCGCGTTGAGAAGCGCGGCGGTGCCTACGTTGCGATCCTGCCTGGCCCCGCCGTCGTGAAGATCCCGGGCTTGGCCGCGTCCTTCAAGCTGATCCAGCGTGACGCTTTGTCCGTGCTCACGCGGGCCGACGTGTATCGCGACTTCGCGGCCGCCTCCGGGATCTCGGGCGGCGCCGTCTATAGCGCACGCCGCGCGTTTGGCGACTCGGTGCCGTCCGCCGCCTTAACGGCGGGTAGTTTTTGGCTGAAGCCTTTGTTCATGCGCGCGTGGAACGCGCTGCTCTCCTTCCTGCCCGGCCGGAGTTTGCCCGTCGTCGCCAACGCCGCGTCCTTGCCGCGCCTGCGCCAAGCCGCACGTTCTTGGCGGCAGGCCGTGGACCTGGGCGATGCCGCCGCGAGCCGGGCCGGCGCGCCGCGGGTCACCGTCTCGAAGGCTCGCGGGGCCTTCGCCTTGGCCCGCCGCGCGGCGTTGGCGCACGAGGAATTGACCGCCACCTCCGGAGCCGCGTCGCGCATCGAGGCGTTGAGGCAGGAATTTGAGACCGGGGTCGCGCGCGCGGGGCTGACCCCCGCCGATCTTCTAACGCCCGGGCTTGACGCGCTCGTCTCCGGCGAGGGCGGGCTGCGCTACTGGGCCCTCCTTCATGCCGCCGACGCGCGTTCTTACGCCGCGACGTCCTTCGCCAAGATTCAGGGCGTGGAGCCCATCGTGATCTTGGGACAGGGGCCGGGAGCGAACGCGGCGCGCGATTTGTCGGCGGGCTTGAAGCCGGGGAGCATGCGTTTTGTCGCGTCCGGTTCGGGACTGTGGGCGTCCGGCTTCGGATCGCACGGTCAGGGAATCTTGGCGGCCGATCTGCGCTCGACTGAAAAGGGCGGCTCGGTGCGCGTCGACGTCGAGCGCGGCGACGAGGCATTGGCGCGCGCGTTGGACGGGCTTGGCTTTACGGTCGCGCGCGCGGGCCAGGGTTTCCGGGCGACTGTCGACGCGCAAAGCGTTCCGGCGGACGCCGAGGAGCTCGCGGCGTTGGCGGCGGAAGCCGCGGCCTTGATCATCGATTCGCCGCCGCAGGCCGAGCCGGCGTCCGCGGATATCGAGGCGCTGCTCTCCACGATGCGCAAAAATCCCAGCAAAGCGGCGGACGCGGCCAAAGATCTCGATGGGCGCGCTTGGCGCTCGCGGGCGAGGATCATAGGACGGATCGGCGAGCTCGAGGCCGTCGCGTCGCGCATCGGCAAACTGCAATTTCTCGTCCTCGTCGATCCCGAGCGGGGTCTGCCGATGTTCGCGAGCCGCATCGAACTTCTCGGCCCGCGATGAGTTCGCGGACGCTTCTCGCCGCGTTCCTCGCCCTGACTCCTTTCGCGCGCGCCGAGTCGGGGTTATCGCGTCTTGCGGCGCGCGTCGAGCTTGAACCGGGGACTTTCCACGGCCTAGCGCTGAGCCTCGGCTCCGGACGATCGGTGTGCGGCCGAGCGACTTTCAATCGCCGCGCGGCGGCGGCGGGCGGACGCGTGCTGGTGCTCGACGCGGCGGGCCCCGGCGATGAGGAGGCTATTCGCCTGTCGCAGGCCGTCATCGTGCGGCGCGGCGGTCTGTCGAGCCGCGCGGGCGTGGAAGCGCGCCGGCACGGCGTGCCCGCGGTCGCGCTGGGACAGGGCCGTTGGGACGCGAGCGGCGCTGTCCTGCATCTCGATGAGCCGACGTACGGAAAATCTCGATCGATCTCCGGATTCTCTTATCAACCTGTCGTCGGCTCGCAAGAGCGAGCCTTGCGCGAGGGCGACGCGGTGGCCGTCGACGCGGCGACGGGGCGAGTGACGCTGATTGCCCCTGATGAGGCGGAAGACCGGATCGCCGCCGCCGAGGCAGCACTCGCCTATGACGGATTGCGCGACGCGCAGGCCATCGAGCACTGGCTGGCGTCGTCGTCTCACCCCCGCGGGGCCGCCGCGCTCTTAGAGGAACTCGTCGCCCGCGCCGCTGCGGGGACGATGCCCGCCGGAGATTTGACGCGCGCGCGCCGGGCGGCGGAGGCGTCGGTTCCCGCGGCCACGCGCGAGGAGATGCGCCGCGCTGAGGCGCGCGCCTTCGCGCGCGCCATCCGCGAGACACGGCGCTACACCGAGGACTGCGTCAGCGACGTCGCCGACGCGGTCGACGCGGCGTCTCTTGAGCGGCTGGGGGCTCAGGCCCGCGCTTCGGCCGCTGGCGCCGCTGCCGTCTCCGGCATCTTATCTTTGTCCGACGGCGGAGCCGCGGCCCAAGCGCGGGCCTGCGGCGAGGCGGCCTTGCGGCGCGCCGGCGCCCGCGCGGGGAAGAATGCGCCTCTGTCGGCTGCCACGGCCGCCGCCGGGGCCGACCGGCCCGCGGGACTGGATCTTCCTCCCGATGCATGGCGGCGGTTCGTCCTCGACAACGGCTTAGGCGAGTGGCTTGGGCGCACCGTCAAAGACGCTTCGCTCGACCTGCGCCATAAATCCGAACGCATCCGCTTTCGCGTCCTCTCCGGAAGACTCGATATATTTTCCGACGCGGGACGCGCGGCGATGTCCGTTTCGTCGGGGCCCGTGCTAATCGTCGGGCCGGATGCCGCGCTCAAGGCGGAGAGTCCATCCGACGCGCTTCAGCGCGTCAAAGAGGTCTGGGCCGCGTCTTGGTCACCGGGGCCCCTGGGCGCTCGCCTGCGGGCCGGCCGCGCTCTCGACTACGAGGGCGGCGTACGCGTCGAGAAGATCGAGCCGGCCGAGGTCTCCGGGGTGGTTTTCTCCCGCGATCCGGGCTCCGGGCGGCGCGAGCGCGTCCTCGTCGAGGCCCTGGACGGATCCTTGGACCGGATGATGGCCGCGGACGCCGAGATCGACTCCTTCACGCTCGACCGCCGCACCGGGAGAGAGGCAGCCCCGCGCGCCGGCACGGGCACGACGTCCTTGTCGCCGGAGCGTCTTGCGCGCGTCGCGCGTTTG
>JAYVZL010000210.1:0-4668 GCA_043783505.1 Elusimicrobiota bacterium | reverse complement strand
ACAAATTCAGCGGGGGCTATGTCAGGAGTTCTGGAGTCACCTTTGGAAGCAACAATCCCGATCTGCCGATTCTCACCCTCTTCGTCGATCGTTCAAAGAACCTCGCTGCGGTCGAGAAGGCTCTGAAGAAGGATAAGTTCCTAGCCATGGATCGATTTTATCCCAACCAGGTCCGCTACGAATACGAGGCCGCGGAAACCGGCCTCTAGGTCGACCGTCTAAACAGATTATCCACAGACTCGTCGCGCGACGAGTTGGTGGATAACTCAATCGAATTTTGGACATTGATAAAGCCTTGCGCCCCGGAAGAGCGCAGGCTATCCTTGGGGCATGGCCTGGCGTGAGGAAATAGAGCCCGATTGGTTCCATGACGCGCCCTTTTATCTCGCGGCGATCATCGCCCACGGCGCATTGATCACACTCAACCCAGGCATCCGCTGGGGGGCGGGCGCGAGCGCTCTCGATAAAGCGGTGCCCATCGAGTTCGTCGCCGAAGTGCCGCCGCCGCCCTCACCGAATTTGGCGCCGGCGCCCGCCGGCGACGGCACGAAGAGACCGCCTCGCCACGGGCCTGGGAAATTGGAGCCGGAAAGGGTCAAAAGCGGAGCGCTCGATCCGACGCCGAAATCGAAGCCGAAGCCCAAGCCCGCGGCGGTCAAGTCGAAGGTCAATAAATACGGCGCCACAGTCCAGCGCGAGGCCGAGTCCAAGCGTCGACGCGCCGAGCGCGAACACGCCGCGCGCGCGGCCGCCGCGGCCGAGGCTCAAGCCGCGGCGTTCGAGGCCAAGGCCGCCGCCGCCGAACGCGCGGTCGCGAAAAAAGCGGATCGAGCCCGCCTTGCCGCCGCGGCTCAAGTCCGCGTCGCCAAGGAGGCCGAGCGACAACAATTCGCCGCAGACCGAGCAGCGGAGAAGAAAGCCGAACGCGCCCGCATAGCCGAGGATGCCCGAGCCGAGGCTCAAGTCCGCGCCGCCGAACAGGCCGAGCGCCGGCAAATCGCCGCCGAACGAGAGGCGGAGAAGAAAGCCGAACGCGACCGTCTCGCCGCCGAAGCGCGCGTCGCGGCCGTAGCCCGCGCGCAGGCCGCTCGCGAGGCCGCCGAGGCCCGGGCTCAAGCCGCTCGCGAAGCAGCCGAAGCCCGCGCCGCCGCGGAAGCCGAGCGCCGGCAGCTGGCGGCCGAGGCGAAAGCCGTCAAGGCGCGCAAGCGCGCCGAGCTGTCCCAGACTTTAGACGAGATGTCCGATCCCGGCGAGGGCCGGACAGCCGGCCGTGCGGCCGGATCGGCTGGGTCCTCCGGGAGGGGCTCGGCTCAAGCCTCAAGCGGACGCGGTTCCGGCTCAGGCTCCGGGCGGTTAGTTTCCGCCGCAGCGGCCTTGGCCGAGTCCACCGATCCCGGCGACGCAGCCGGCAGCGGAGGCGGCGACCTGCTCGACGCCAAGCCCACCGGCGGGGGAACTGGACCCGAAGGAGGGGGAGTGTCATGGTCGGTCGACGGGCCGGTCGGCAATCGCCGCATCCTGTCAAAGGTCTCGCCCGAAAGCCCCGATTGGGTCGCCACCCGCAATCTCGATCTTACCGTGATGGTGCGCTTTCAAGTCCTGCCCGACGGCAGCGTCAAGGCCGGCGCCGTCATCCAAAAGACTTCCGGCTTTCCGGAGATCGATCGCCTCGCTCTTGAGGCCCTCCACCGCTGGCGCTTTCAGACCGTTCCCGCCAAGTCCGGCGCGCCAGAAGTCTGGGGACGCGTCGCATTCAGGTTCACCTCGTAACCATGAGAATCGCCGCGTTCGTCTTGTTCCTCGCACTGGCCGCTCTCGCGGCGCGAGCGTCCTCGCCCAACATGACGAGCCCGCATGCGCCCGCGCGCGAAGGCTGGAATTCACTTAACATGGAAGCCCAAGCCGTCGTCGGGGAGCTGCAGCTTCAATCCGGCGACATCAACGCCGCGCAGAGAACCTTTCAGAAGTCATTGGATCTTGGCATGGAAATGCATGGACCGCGCGCCGAGATCGCGGCGCAAAGCCACTACCGCAGCGCCGAGATCGCGCTGTCCAAGGGAGACTATGGAGACGCGCGCCGCAATCTCGAGATTCTGCTTCAGCGCTACCCGGACACGACCTGGGCCGAAAAGGCGCGCCCGCTGCTTGACTCTCAATTCGGCAGCGAGCCGGCCGCGCCCGCCGCTGAAGCCGACGAGCCTTTCGTACCCGCCATGCCGTCGTCCTCGCCCGACGAGGCGCTGGCGCGCCTGCGCGCCGCCATCGAGGAGGGCCGCGTCGAGCCGGCCTTGGCCGAAGCCAATGATTTCCTGCGGCGCTATCCCTCGCGTCCGGAAGTATCGGAAGTAAACCTCGCCGCCGGCGGGCTGTACCTGCGCCGCGGCGAGGCCGCCCGAGCCGTGCATCTACTTAAGCCGCTGACGACTGGTCCAGACCTCGAGCTTCGCGGCAAGGCCCTGCATTTAATCGGCGCGGCGCTGGCCACGCTGGGTCTTGATGAGGCGACGCTCAAGCTCGTGCCCGAGGCCGACGCGGCCGCGACCGGCGACCGCTGGCTGGCGCTGTCTCAAGTCTGGCGGGCCGCGGCCGAGGAAAATCTCGGCCGCGAAAGCGAAGCGGCGGAACACTACCGCGCCATCTCGGCTTCGGGCCATGACTCCCCGGTGCGAGCCTACGCGCTGGCCGCCATCGCCGCGGACTGGGACCGGCAAGGCAAGAGCGACCGAGCGCGCGACTCGCTCAAGCGCGCTCAGGTCGAGGCCGCCAAATGGGGGCTCGCCGAACTGCGCGAGTCGGCCGCTCTGTCGGAGGCCCACCTGTTGATGCGCGCGCGCAAGCTCGAGGAAGCGGCCAACGCCTACGGCGCATTCGCGGCCCGCTTCGCGAAAAGCCCGCTGCGCGCCCAAGCTTTGTATCAGCGCGGTTTGTGCCTCAAAAAATTAAATCTCGTCGAGGAGGCCGCCTCGACGTTCGAAGATCTCGCCGCCACGCACCCGACCTCGGTCTACGCCTCAGACGCGCATCTTCAGCTGGGACAGCTTTACTCCGAACTCGGAAAATCCGAGCGCGCCTTGGGTCAGTACAAGCTCATGGCGCAGACCTCCGACGCCCAGGGCGCCGACCACGAGGCGCTGCTGCTTATGGCGCAGGTGTACTACAACAAGAAGCGCTGGGCTGAGGCTCTACCGCTCTACAGGAAATATCTCGCGAATGCGGCGCCCGACGCGAAAACAAAAGAAGTCGGGGCGCTCCTGGTCACCTGCACGTGGCAGGCAAACAAGAACGATCCGGAACTGCCAGCGCTGCTGGCCCGCTACCCCGATCACCCGCTGGTCGCGCAAATCCGCTGGGACTTGGCCGCCAAGGCCTACAAGCGCGGCGATTGGGGCGGCGCCGAAGAACTGTTTCATCAGCACATCGACAACAACCCCCACGCCGCGAATATCGGCGACGCGCGCTTCTACCGCGCGGAATGCATGCGCCAGCTCGGCCGAACCGAGGACGCCGCGGACGCCTACCGGCGATTTCTCTCACTGCACAAGGAACATCCTCGCGCGAAGGACGCCGCGATGCGACTGGGCGCCATGCTCTATGAAGCCGGCGACGCCGCCGGCGCGGCCGCCGCTTACGGACGCGTCGAGGGCGCCGACGCCGCGTACAACCGCGCTCTAGCGCTCGCCAAGGCGGGCAGGGACAGCGACGCCGAAAAAGCATGGGCCGGATTTGCCGCGAATTTTCCCAATCACGACAAAGCGTCATGGGCCTGGGCGCAAACCGCGCGGCTGCGCGAGGACAGGGGGGACCTGGCCGGAGCCGCCGACGCGTACGGCCGCGCGACCGGCTCGGCCGAACGCCTCAAATCCCTATACGCACTCGGCCGTCTGCAAGAGAAGCGCAAGAAAAAAAGAGAGGCCAAAGCCGCTTACGAGCGTCTGAAATCGCTCTCGCCAAAAGACGATCCCGCCCGTCTCTCCGGCCTTTTGCGCTTGGCCCTCATGCTCGAGCTCGAGGACAACCCGCGAGCCGCGGGCCCCTTATACTCCGAAATCCTCCAGCGCGCCGAACGCGGCGACCAGACCTCCGAGACCGCCCGTAAGCGCCTGGAGTCTCTTTCCAGCGACAAATCATTGATCTCTCGCTAACGAGCGAGGCGCTTTACGGAAAAAAGTCATGACCTTGCGGGCCGGAGATCTCTCCGCTATACTTCGGCTATGCCCGCAATGACCTTCGGCGAGATGCTGCGCATCAGCATCGCGATGCCCATTCTTCTGCTCTTGTCCATGGCGGTGATCGCTCAGGGCCTGGAGCGTATGTACTCTTTTTGGTTCTCCCAGAAGATGCCCCTTGGCACGTGGGAACGGGTGCGCGAGCGCTTGGAGGCCGGCGATAAAGTCGGCGCGCTCGGCATCGCGCGCCGCGACAACTCGCTTATGGGCGAGGCCCTGGCGCGACTGCTGTCGCTCCAGACGAAAGAAACGGAAAAGCTGGTGGAGGCGTTTCAATTGTACCGCCAGCGCCTCAGCCTCGGCCTCAACCGGCGCGTGGGCCTGTTCGGCACGGCCAGCTTCATCTCTCCTTTAATAGGCTTGATGGGCACGGTGCTCGGCATCATGCGCGCCTTCCACGACCTTTCCGCCGCCGGGGCGGGCGGTCCGGCCGGCGTGGCGG
>JAYVZL010000209.1:0-11507 GCA_043783505.1 Elusimicrobiota bacterium | reverse complement strand
GACGCAAAGCAGGGCGAGGCCTTGCTCGCGGGCCGGCTGCAGGTAGAGACGGAGCCGGTGCTGAAGGCCGAGTTGATCGGCGGCTTGGAGAGGGTGCGTAGTCTGATGCAAGTGCCGACCGGCGTGCAGTAAGAAGAAGCCTCAAATTGGGATAGGGCCGGCGGGACTAAAACCCGCCGGTCCCTCCCACACCACCGGACATGCGGGTCCGCATCCGGCGGTTTGAAAAGTTAATTTTTTTACCACATTCTAAGAAGTTCCTAAGAATCGGCGAAGGCCGTTTTAAGAGCTATCCGGCATACTGCGTGCATGGAACACGGAGGTCTCAGGACGAGCTTCAAAATGATCCTCGCAGCCCTTATCCTGGCGGCATTCTGGGGGCAGAGCGCCTCGGCCGCCTGCACAGGCAGCGGCTTGTCATGGAGCTGCCCGGCAGGAAGCACCGACTCCGACGTGAACTCGGCGCTCACCAATGCCGCCAGCGACGCGACGATTACCTTCGCCAACGGCAGCTATTCATGGAGTTCGTCGATCCAGATGAATAATTCGGGGGCCAAGGGCGTGACGCTGATCTGCGCGTCGGTGCGCGGGTGCTCGGTCACGTACAGCGGGGGCGGGGTGTTCTACAAGGACACCATCGCGGGCACCAGCAGCCTGGTGCGCATCAGCGGCTTCGTATTCAACGGAAGCCCGGGCACGGCTGTGATCTGGCTGTACGGCGCGGGCACGATGTCCAAGCTGCGCATCGACAACAACACCTTCCAGAGCCAGGCCACCGGCTCGATTGGCATCCTGCTGGGAGAAACTTCGTCGGCCTCAAAGTTCTACGGCGTCGTCGACCACAACATTTTCACCGGGGCCACCAACTTCATGGGGTTCAAGAACCTGAGCGGCGGATCTGTCTGGGTGACGGGTCAGCAAGGCGGCGGCAATTCGATGTATTTCGAGGACAATCAATGCAGCTTCACGAGCTACCCCGACTCGGGCACCGGCTGCGTGGATGATTGGCTCGCCAACAGCACGGTGCTCCGGTTCAACACCGTGACCAACTCGCGCTTCGTCAACCACAGCTACTGCCACGGCGGGCCGTACAATTCGGAGATCTACGGAAATCGCATCAGCAATGCCGCCTTTACCGTAGCGCCCAATTACCGGAACATCCACTTCCAAGGGTCGGGCGAGGAGATGGCCTGGGGCAACCAGGTGGAAGACAACGGAAACGCCATCGTCGTCCAGCACTTTCGCTCCGATTCCACGACCGCCACGAGTGAAGGGAGTTGCAATAGTCTGGCGGATGGAACGGCGTCCATTGACGGAAACCGCACCCCGATCGCGACCTACCGGGGCTACCCGGCCTGGCACCAGCCGGGCCGCGACAATAACGGAACCTTGAAGCCGATGTACTTGTGGAGAAATCGGACGGCGGCCGGAGCTATGGTTAAGCTTCAGCTAAATAGCGGCGGCTACATGGACCAGGAATATAAGATCAACCGCGACTATTATGAAGCCGTTTCCCTGAACGCGCAAACGTCTCCCACGGCCCCGTTCAACGGAACCAGCGGCATGGGTTTCGGCACCTTGGCCAATCGCCCGGCCACCTGCACCCCCACCCCAGAGGCCTTGGACTCGGGCCAAGGCGGCGTGGGCTATTGGGCGACCGACGCCGGATCGTGGAAGTCGGCGATCCCGAGCCAGGGCGTCGACGTCGAGAACGGCGTGCTGTTTAGCTGCTCCGCGCCGAACACCTGGATCGTGCATTACACGCCCTACGCCTACCCCCATCCCCTGGTCGCCGGATCCGGGACCGTCGCCGATGTCATGCCGCCGGCCAAGCCCCAGGGGTTTTCCCTGCGGTAACAAATAAAGACTGGATTAATTATGGTTTTCCTCTTACTCTTAGGAACATATGAACAGCCGGTCGGCCCTCAACTTCGGTTGGGCGTTGGCGTTTGTCCTAGGCCTCGCGGTCCAGGCTGACGCCGCGCTACCGGCCGGCTGCGGCGCAGGCAAAGAGGTGCGCCAAAGCGGCGGCCTTGATTCCATGACTATTGCCGGCGCGCTCTCTCAACTCGTCAGTCCGTTAGGGACGGACACCTGCGTCGTCATCCGCGACACCCAGACTTATTCCGAACAGGTCACGGTCAAGAATTTCGCGTTTACCTACAGCACCAACACCCTGAGGATCACGGCCGACCCGAGCTTCATCAGCTCGGCGCCCGCAGTCAACCCGCCGCTGGCGTCCACGGCCGCTTTTCTCGTGCAGAACGCCAGCGTCACGATTTTCAACATCTCGGTGATCAGCACCAACAGCGTGCCCTACGGCGTGTATGCCTCCTCGGGCTACATCACAATCTCGAGCGTCAACGTGGACTCGGGCGGAAAGATTTACAACTCCGGAATGTCGATTTCGAGCTACAGCGCAATCCTGCATTCCAGCATCACGGTGCAAAACGCCAATGCCCTTGTGGTCGCCGGCTCGCTCAACACTATTTTACTCAGCACGATCACCAATAGTTCGGCCGGCAACGTTCACGCCTTTTTGCTTTCCGGAACATCGAACTCGATCTCCCAATGTTTCATTTCATTTAAAAATTCCGGAAACGGCAACGCGCTCTCCATCAGCAACGGGATCAACAACACGATCAACCGGAGTTCGGTCACCGCATTGGGCATCAACTCCGACGGAATTTACTTCAGCGGCGGCTCCTCCAACACGATCACGCAAAGCTTTCTTTATACTCCGGGCAACGGCACGGCTAAAGCCCTTTTCTTCGATCAAAATGCGAACGCCAACACGGTCGCCAACAGCACCATGTCCAGCGGCGTAACCGGTGTTCACATGTTCAACGCCTCTTCAAATACCGTCACGCAAAGTCTCGTGTCGGTTTTTGGGGGCTATGGCGCGCTGATAGACAATTCCTCGGATCACAACACGATCAGCCAGAGCACGGTCACCTGCACGACGGGCTCGGTCTACCAGTGCCTATGGATCAACGGCGCTCAATACACCACCATCGTGAATTCCTTCGTTCAGTCGTCGTCGGTTATTTATGTGTCCGACTCCACCGGCACGGTGATCGGCGGCAGCGTCTTGGTCGCCCTCACCGCCGACAGAAGCGCCCTGTGGCTGACCGGCGGCAACGTGAACTTAAGTGTGACGAGCACCACCTTAAAGGGCGGCTCCAGCGGCGCCGGACTTCTCATGGACAAGGGGACCTCGGGCTCGGTCATCTTGACGAGCAACACCATCACGGGAGGCAAGTACGGCGTGTCCATCGCCACGATGGGCTTCTGCGGGACGTGCAGCGGGAATCTCTCGATTACGAGCATGACCTTCTCAGGCGGCCTGACCGCGGGAGCCACCGCGATCAACTTCGCGGGAGGCAGCTTCATCTCCACGTTTACGGCCGTGGCCTACGACGATGCCAATATTTCGATCAACGTCAACGCCCGCCGCCTGTCCTCGGCATCCCGGATCGCCATGCGCTCTAATGCGGGAATTAAGTCCGGGTCCGTATTCGAGAACGACCCTCTCGATATCGTCGACTGGGGCGGAAGCGTCAACCCCGCTCCCACCAATCCGCTCGCTTCGGGCGTTTTTCTCTCCAGCGTCACGGTGAGTTTCGGCACGGTCGGGGCCGTGCAATACGTCGTCGAAGCCTCCACCGCCGCCGATTTCACCGGTACGCTCTTTACCGCCGTGGGCGCCGCCGCCCCCCTTGACATCATCACCTTGGCCCGCAACATCACCTACTACCTGCGCGCGGGCGCTTTGTGGGGTGCGGCCACCTCTTATGCCAATACGACTCCCGCCTTCGAGGTCACTTTGGCTTCCTCGCCGGCGCCCCTCAACTTCACCGGCATCACCCCCAACCAATTCACCGTTAACTGGCACGCCAACAGCAATCCCGTCACCACCAACTACGAGGTGACCATTTCGACGAAGGTCGATTTCTCGCTGATTTCCAGCTCGCTGACGACCACCGCGCTGACCACCCTCTTCACAACACTTCTTCCCCAGACCACTTACTTCGCCCGTGTGCGAGCCGTCAACGGCGCGGGCGTGCCCAGCGCGTACGCCTTGGGCGCGGTCGTGACCACCAACGGCGTGATCACCATCTCGGCCAACCGCTTGACCTCGACGTGGTACGGCACCACCGACACCGTCTTCAACGCCCAAGGAGCCACCAACTTCCACTACGCCATCAACACCGATCCCACGTACGTGCCGAACAACGGCGACTTATCTTTCGACGGCTCGGCATTGCCCGTGATCTTGCCCCAGGGCATTGTGTATTTCCACGTCACCGGCGACAACGGCGGCGCGTCCGTCGGCACCGCGCACTTCGGGCCCCTGTTCATCGATTTGGCCGCACCCGTCGTGCCCTCGATCGCCGCCCAGGTCAGCGCTACCAACATCACCCCCGTCCCGGACGGCACCACATTGTTCTCGCCCACCCCCCACATTACCTGGACCGCGCCCACCAACACTGCCAGCCCCATCGTCGGCTACAGCGTCTCGCTCTCATCGGAACCTACCGATCAACCGGCCTTGCTGGCGACGACCATCCTCACCTTCACCGACTTCGTTTTGACCCAACCTTACGCTTGGTACGTGAAAGTACGCGCTCAAAATCAAGCCGGGACCTGGGGAACGTCGACAGGACTCAGCTTCACCTACAGCGTCGTCCCCACCGCCTCGGACATCATCCTGCGCAAGAACTACTTCAATCCTTTGCGCGGCGAGTGTACCTCGATTAGCGTTCAGGTCGCCACCTCCGGACACCTTACGGCCAAGCTCTACAATCTCCTCGGCCAACTGGTCGCCAACTGGATCGACCAGGACGTCGGGCCCGGCAGCTTCAACTATTCGTGGTGCGGCAGAACCGCCAGCGGCGCGTCCGTGGCCACGGGGAGCTATCTCCTTCATGTCGAAGCCCCCCAGCAAAAGAAAAATTTCTACGTGGTGATCGTGAAATAACCGGATGAAGACGCCCCTGATTTTATCGCTGCTGACGGCCCTGTGCGCCGCCTCCGCTCGAGGCGAAACCGGGCGCGCCGGGGCCATCCTGTTTCAGCAGCCTTTCGGCGCCCGACCGTTCGCGTTGGGCCAAGCCTACTCCGCCTTGGGCGACGACGTCTTCGGTCTCTCCTACAATCCCGCCATCTTAAGCCGCCTTCCCGACAGCCAAGTGGCGACTCAATTCGTCCAATCCGTGACCTCGGCCAAGCTCGGCTACGTCGGTTTCGCGACCCCGCTCAACGCGACCAACGCGCTCGGCGTCTCCGTCGGGTATCTCGACACCGGCGCGGCCGACATCTTCGACGCCTCGGGCAGCCGCGTCGGCCAAGTGACGATCGAGCGCGATTTTCTCCTGCAGCTGGGCTACGCCCGATCCTTCCTGCTCAGAACCGGCCGCCTGCATCTAGGCGCCTCTCCAAAAATTATGCGCAGCGTCCTCGTCGACGAGGTCACAGCCACCGCCTATGCCGCGGACATCGGCGCTCTCTACGAACGGCCCCTGGGTCCGGGCCGAGCATCCTTGGCCGCGGTTATGGCGAACATCGGACCCGGCATCCGTTACAGCGGCGGCATCGCCAGCGGCTCGCAAACCGATCCGTTGCCCCTGACGTCGAGGGTCGCCGGCAGCTACACGCGCCCAGCGTTTGTTTCGGATTCCATCGCCCTCGGGCTTACGATCGACAGGGTGTTCCCTGATGATGAAATCCATGCCGGTCTCGGCGGGGAGTACGTCTATCACGGGGTCTGCGCCCTGCGCGCGGGCTATCGTTTCGCTCAGGACACGGGCGGCCTGTCTTTCGGCGCGGGAGTGAAGTTCAGCAAAATCGCCCTCGACTATTCCTTCGGCCTCGTTCAAAGCCTCAGCCATATCCACCATATTTCCCTGACTTATCATTTCACCATCCCCGGCATCGAATACACGGCTCCTGCGGCCGTCACGCCCATGGAAAGCTTGAGCAAAGACGTGCGCGACGCCATCGCTCAACGGCGCTGGTTTACGGCCATGGATTCCGCGAACAAGCTCGAGGGGTTCTTCCCGGGATCGGCGTCCATCGCCCAACTCAGGCAGGACATCCTCGCTTCCGTCCATCGTCGTCAGAAGGAAGCTCCCGATCCATACGCCACGGCCTTCCTACGCTGGCAGGACGGGGCCTGGCAGGACGTCGTCCGCTTTCTGATGGCGGCGAAGGCGGCCGAGCCCGGCAACGACGAGATCCGCCGCTACTTGGAACAGGCGCAGCGCCAGCTCACCGACATCAAGGAACGCAAGAAACTCGAGGAGCAGGCACGCTACGCCACGCTCTTCGAGCTCGCCAATCAAGCCTATGAAGACACGGACCTCAACCGCGCGCGCCGCATCCTGCAGGAGTTGCTGAGCATAGGCTCCTATCAGCCGGCCCGCAGCTTGCTGCGCAAGATCGATGACGCGCAGCGGACGCGTCCCTCGATTAGGCCCCCCGTCGTCCCGGCCGTCGCCGTCCCCTCCGCGCCCACGACGAACCCGGCCAAAGCCGAGGCTCTCTACTACGAAGCGCTGCGGCAATACGCGGGCAACGAGCCGGAACGGGCCTTGTCGTCCTTGACCGCGGCGCTGAAGCTCGACCCCGCCAACCCTAACATCCGCAACACGTTGGACCGCCTCCAACGCGAGCTGCGCGCGGAGAAACCGTGACGCTTAAAAACCGCTTTGCCCTGACCTTCGCCTGCTACACGGCGGCGGTGCTGGCACTCTTCGGGGGCACTTACTATTTTTCCGAGGGCCGCGCGGCTCGCCGCGCGCAGGATGAATCCCAGCTCAAGATCTTGGAGTCGCTCGTCTCGGTCTGCCGCGAAGCCTCTTTGGCCGCCAACGGCCTCGCCGCCATCAACCATCTCGCCGCTCTCAAGAAAGACCCCGCCGTCGACTTCGCCTTTTGCTCCAATCCCCAGGGTCTCATCCAGGCTCATTCCGATCCGCAAAAAATAGGCCGCCCTCTAAGTGAAGCGGATACCGGCTCGCCCCGAGTCTTCAAGCGCCAGACCGAGGTGCTCATCGGGGGGCTGCCGGTCGGCGTGGCCCAGGTAGGGTTCCGCCGGGATTATCTCGAATCGCAGATCCGTCTGCAGCTCTGGGGAACCCTGAGCCAGTTGTTTGCGGTCGGCGGGGTCACGTTCTTTTTGGCTCTTATCATCGCGCTCGTCCTGGCCTGGGGCCTCTCTCGTCCCATCGAAAAGCTGGCTCAAGCCGCGCGCGCCATCGGCGAAGGCCGGCTCGATCATCCGATCGCGGTGCCGAAGGGCGGCGATGAACTCTCCTCCCTCGCCCTTGAGATGCGGGACATGGGCAAGAAACTCAAGGAGCTCAATGAGCTCAAGGATGAATTCATCGCCGGCGTTTCCCATGACCTGCGTTCGCCTATGGCCGCCGTCCGCATGTACATCGACTTCATGCTTCAAATAGACAAGGACCGCGACAAGATACTTCCCAGCCATCAAAAAATACTTGTGACGATAGCTGATAGCCTCACGCGCCTAAGTATCTTCGTCACGAACATCCTCGACCAGGCCAAGATGCGCGCCGGGCGCATGGAGTATTACGTCAAATCCGCGCCTCTCGACCCGATTCTGCACGGTCTCTACGCGCTGTACGCGATCGTGGCCCACCAGCAGGGGGTCCGCCTTGAGCTGAACATTCCCAAGGACCTCCCCCCGGCGTTGGTCGACCCGGAACGCATTGAGCACGTCCTCTCCAATCTCATCTCCAACGCTCTAAAATACACGAAGGCAGGAGGCTCCATCACGGTGTCCGCCGCGGCGCTTGAAGGAGGGTTGATCGTCACCGTCGCGGACACGGGCAAGGGAATACCGGAAGATGAAATCCCGAACGTCTTCGATAAATTCCATCAGGTCGATGAGGCCGATCAGCGCGCCCAACGGCTCCGAGGCACGGGGCTTGGGCTCTTCATCGTCAAAAAGGCCGTCGAGGCAATGTCCGGTTCGATTTCGGTAAGGTCCCAGCCGGGGAAAGGCACCACAATCACTTTGCGGCTCAAGTCCGCGGGAAGCATGCAGGACCGGAATATGCCAAAATAATTCTCGACTATGAAGGCTTCCATCCTGGTCGTCGACGACGATCCAAAGATGTCGGAACTCATGAGCTCGGTGCTCAAACAAGAGGGCTACAAAATCCACGTGGCGGAAGCCGCGGACGAGGCCTTCGCCTTCCTCAAAAAAGAGCTCCCCGATCTGATCCTGCTCGACATCGACCTCCCGGGCCTGTCCGGACTCAAGCTTCTGGAGATCATCAAATCCGAGCCGCGCACGGCGCCGCTTCCGGTCATCATGGTCTCCGTCCAGGACTCGGAGTCCTACAAGATGAAGGGATTCTCGGGCGGAGCCGACGATTATCTCATCAAGCCGTTCTCCCTCAAAGAGCTCCTCGCGCGGGTTGCGGCCCTTCTGCGCCGCACTCAGCGCGCCGGCCAACCGGCCAAGGTCGTGGAGGCCGGCGGCATCAGCATAGATTTCGACCGGCGGGAGGTGCAGGCCGGAAAAAAACTAGTGACGCTCACCCCCACCGAGTTCGAGCTTCTGGCCCTGCTCATTCAGCGCAAGGGCGTGGTCTTCAATTACTCCGCCATCGCCGACCATCTGTCGGCCTCGGAGAAGGCCATCACTTCCGGCAATATGTACGTGCTCGTCAACGGCATCCGCAAAAAGCTCGGTCCGCTGGGCGAGCGCGTCGCGACGGTCCACGGGATCGGCTACAAGTTCTCAGACGAATAAAACCGTCTTTTACCCCCTCCCTAAGAACTTCCTAAGAATTAACGAATGTGATTCTAAGGCCTATGCCCCATACTGTGGGCATGGAAAACAAACCGACGCGCGCCTGGACGCTCTGGCTGATTCTTGTCGCTTTGCTGGCGTGGGCCCCGGGGGCCCAAGCGGCCTGCAGTGGCAGCGGACTGGCGTGGAGTTGCCCGGCGGGCAGCAACTCCTCCGATATTCAGACCACACTCAATAATGCCTCCGACGGTGCAACCCTCACCTTCGCCGCCGGAACGTATTCATGGACAAGTTGGGCTCAGTTTTCAAATGCGAAAGGCGCTACACTCATTTGCGCCAGCCCTGGCGCCTGCGTCGTAAATTTTTCCGGTACGGTGCTCGGCATCAGCTCGTTCTCCGGGAATAATACGCATCTTTATCGAATCTCCGGCTTTGCCTTCCAAAATAATCCCAGCTCTTCGTTCGTTATTTGGTTTGACGGCAACGGGGTGATGTCGCGGATCCGTGTGGATCACAATTCCTTTTCTAATCTGGCGGAAGCCACGGTATGCGTCTTTTTCGGCGATACGCAGGGCATCGCCAACTATTACGGGGTCATCGAGCACAACACGATGAGCACAGGGACCAGTTCGATGCTCATGCATTACATTGGCGCGTTAAACCCTAATCCACCGCCGACCCCCATGGGTACGGCCAATAATATGTTTGTCGAGGACAATACGGTTACGATCGCCAACCTCACCAATGCCGGCGAATCTTGCTCCGACAGCTGGGGTGGCGCCGCTGTAGTCTGGCGCCACAATACGACGCTCAACTGTCTGGTCGCCGCACATGGTGCTTTACATGCAGGCGGTCCGCAGAATTGGGAGTACTACAACAATGTTCAGTCGCTCAACGCCAACTCCGTGTCCCAGGGTATGGCGGATGGCTATCGCCAGTTCCACCACCAAGGATCCGGCGAGTTCATCGCATTCAATAACACTTTCCAGGCCTACAGCGGCCGTAGCACCGATGTGATCGCGATGATGTATTACCGGGATGAGGCAAGCCTCGCGGCTTCAGAAGGCGGCACTGTCTGCGACGGCACACAATCAATAGACGGAAACCGTCTGCCCACTACGACCTATCACGGCTATCCGTGCTGGCACCAGCCGGGCAGGGACTTCGCCAATAATTTACAGCCGTTGTATGTCTGGAACAATAAATGGAGCGACACGGGCGCTAAAATCGACCTTACCATGGAAGACTACGGCGGATACCACGCCAACCACTTCATGGCCGATCGGGATTACTACAATGCGGTCGGGAGCGTTCAAACCTCGCCCAACTCCCCGTTTAGCGGCGCGACCGGAATGGGATTCGGCCCGCTCGCCAATCGTCCTGCGAGTTGCACCACCAACGCCCTCGAAAGCGGTGGCGGCGTCGGCTACTTCGCCACGGACGTCGGCTCGCAAGGAACGCTGTATCGCTGCTCGGCCCCGAACACCTGGACCGTGCACTACACGCCTTACACCTATCCGCATCCGCTGACCCTGGGCGGGGTCGTCGCCGACGCGACGCCGCCGGCTCGGCCGCAGGGCTTTACCTTGCGTTAGATTGACCGATGTAAGCTTCAAGGCTCGACGCGCGTATCTCTCTCGGACGCAAGCCCGCTCCGCACCAGAGGCTGAGCGTCCGGAGAGATAACTTTATGAACCGCATCGAAGCCTTCGCCGGAATCAGCCTCACCGCCCTCGTCCTCGGGGGTCTGGGACACAAGTACGGCGAGCTGTCCAAGCTCGCCAAGACCGTTCCTCCTTCCAAAGCCCCGCCTCGGCTCCAGGCCGAACTGCGCCCGGCCCGCACCGTGGACTCGGCGATCGCCTCCTACCTGTACAACGCCGAAGTCGCCGTGGAAGGCGACAAGATCGTCAACCTGGGCGCCCTGCTCGCCGCGCTCGAGTCGCCGGAGTTCGACGGCGAGGAGATCGACGCGGTGACCGCCGAGAGCCTGGCCAAGACCATCGTCGCCATCCTCGACAAGCCCGGCGACGGCGGCCCGCAGGACCTCGAACTGCGCCGCCGCGCCGCGGGGTTCCTGGCGGGCCGAGTCTCCGGGAAGACCAGCAAGGAGTTCGTGCTCAAGGAGATGTCGGACGGTCCCTCCGAGGTCCGCGCGGAAATCTTCAAGCGCGTGGGCTCGCCTCTGGGCGTGCGCGGGTCTTCCGTCTACGCCAAGGTCAAAGAGCTCAGCGACAAAGGCCTCGTGCCCGACACGCTCCTGCCCTCGGTCCTGCGCCGCACCGGCGGGGTCAAGGCGAAGGACAGCTTAATGGCGCTCATGAGCTCGACCGACAACGTCAAGCTCATCGTCGGCTGCGCGATCTCGCTTCAGGACTACCGCGACCCGGAGGTCGTGGGCAAAATCCTAGAGCGCCTGGAGCAGGTCGGCCGGCTCGACAGCGCGGGCAAGATGCCTTGGATCAGCCCGGTCCTGCTCGACGAGCACCTCAAGTCCGCGGATCGAGTCTCATTCCGCCGCGGCATGATGGCGATGGCCGCGCGGCCCGCCATGGTCAAGGCCGGGATCGTCCATGTCGAGAAGGGCCTGCAAAGCCCCGACGGAGACACGCGCCGCTATGCGGCGATCGCCGTGAAAAAGGCGGTCGTCGCCAAGATCGTCGACGCAAAGCAGGGCGAGGCCTTGCTCGCGGGCCGGCTGCAGGTAGAGACGGAGCCG
>JAYVZL010000208.1:0-11533 GCA_043783505.1 Elusimicrobiota bacterium | reverse complement strand
GGCATTCGTGGCGTCTTCTTGCTGAAAACCGACACGACAATGAGGACCAACCAATGGCATCGGCCTGGATTGCGGCAACGCGAGCCTTTCACGCTCCTGTAAACGTCGGAGCAAAAAACCCGCTTCCAGCCTGCCTTTCCGCGAGAACGGCGGCGTTTTGATCTAGCCGTGCAGCCAAACGAGGGGCTTACTCATCGAACGTGCCCATCGTCAGTATATGTCGAATATGACATATTGTCAATAACCTGGAATTCATGCCCAGTCATACGATTGGAAGCACGAAAAAGTTCCATGCCCAGTGTGATAGAATGCCGACCGTCGCAGGACGCGAGGCCGTGATTCGCACAAAAAAGAACGGAGAACCGGTCGAACCGATTCTCCGTTGATCAAACGTCCAGGAGTCTGGTGGCGCGTACGGGATTTGAACCCGTGATCTCCGCCTTGAGAGGGCAGCGTCCTAGGCCGCTAGACGAACGCGCCACCCGAACCCCGGAATGCGAATGTACATTCTAGCACGACGGGGACGCCCCCCGCAAACGACCTTTCGTCCTCTAACTGTTACAGGACCATCACGCGAAGTTCCTTGAATTTTCGCGCGCAAGAGTCATCCTATGAACGACAGGTTAGCGCCAAACGGCGCGGGAGGTCGGTATGAAACACAAACGAAAAACCAGCTCCGCAAGCCGTTTCACGCGCGGAGAGAAGATGAGCGCCAAGCCTAAACACGGCGCGCGCAAGACGTCCGGTAGCCGCAAACAGAGAGCGCTGGCTCCCGAAGGGAATATTCCCGACGAGGTCGATGAACATGCCCCAACCGCGTGAGCAAAGACAACCTACATCGTCGTGGCTTTAGCCAAGCCACGACGATCGTTTATGTTGTGAAGATCGCCAGAGGCAGCGCGCCCAAGGATTTGCCCAAGTCCCCGTTTCGAGCAAGCTCAGCGCCGGTGAAGATATCCGTTAACCCCGCGAAACCCGCGGTCGGCGGCGTTAAAAAGATCTTTCGGCCCAACGTCCCCGCCGCGGCAAGCCCCTTTCTCCAGAGCGGCCGCCCGTGCAGCCGCGGGACGACCACGACCGCCTCTTGGCCTGCGAACAAACGCCGGAATGCGATGAACCCTTCGGCGCCGGTTCCCTCGAGCTCGATGGGGTCATAACTTCCCGACAGAAAGAGATCGGCGCGGTCCCGACGGCAGCGAAGCGCCTGCGCCGTCACGAAAAGCTTTATGCCCCCGTCTTCCCAATTCTTCAGCAAATCCAAAATTCCCGCCCGCGCGTCCGCGCGTCCAGACAACAGCGGCTCAAGCGAATCCATCCTCCGGCGCCGCGCCGCATAGTCGACCGGCCTCCGATTGTCCGGGTCGACGAGACTCAAGTCCCACAACTCCGTCCCCTGGTAGAAATCGGCCACCCCGGGCGACGCGATCTTCAACACCGTCCGCGCCAGGGACGACAGCGCCCCGAGCTCGGCGACGCGCCGCGCAAAAGGAAGGAAGCGGCCCAGAAAGGCGCGGTTGGCCAGCGCGCCAGCGACGAAATCCGCGGTCGCTTTCTCGTATTCCGCGTTCGGCGACATCCAGCTCGTGTTGGTCTTCGCCTCGCGGCCGGCCTTGAGAAGATAGGCCTGCAAGCGCTCTCGCAGCTGCGCGAGGTCGTCCGTACCGCAGGCGAAATCCCACGCTCCGATGAGGGCTTGATAGAAAAGGTACTCGTCGTTCGCGTCCGGCGCGGCCTCCGCCCCCGGCGCGGGAATAGCGGAGCGGTTGGCCCGCGACCAGCCCACGACCTCGACGCTCCATTGCTCCGCGAGCTCGGAGAGGACGTCGATGCGCGCGCGCGCGTCCTCGCCGCGCTTGGTGTCGTGCGTGGCGGTGGCGAGCATCGAGCGCGGCTGCTCCCGCGACCGGAGCCGATTCGCCTCGTGAAACAGACCCACGGTCTCCGCCATGCGCGCCGGATCTGAACCCACCTCGTTGTTGGAGATGAGAACATGGCTGCGGTAGAAGGCGGTGTCCTCGATGCCTTTGGCTTGGACCGGGGCGGTGTACTGCTGCAGCTTCATCGCGAACAGCAGTCTTTTGCGCCCGATCTCGTCGTCGCTGGGCTCGCCCTGCTTGGGCATCATGAGCGCGCGGATGAATTCGAAGATGCTCGGCTCCATGGCCGGGTTGCGCCGGCGCGCGCGCGCGACGGCCTGGTCGACGACGCCGCGATCGTAGGCCGTCGCTCGGACGTCGGTCAGGTACGTACGGTAGACGAAAAAGCAGGCGATGATCTCACTTAGCGCGCGGCGTAGGTTTTGCCGCGTGAAGTCACGCGTGCGCCGGTCGGCCTCGGAGATGCGGTTGAGCAGCTCGGCGAGCACGTTGAGCTCGCTGGCCATCGTCGCCGACATGATCGTCTTCTTGCTTGCGTAGCCCGTCGTTTCCACTGAGGCGCGAAGGCCGGTGAAGCTTTCGTAGACGGCGCGCAGCGTGGCGGTCCCGCGCGGGTCCACGAAGACCCGGTGGACCTCGTTGAGAAAATCGTAGCCGCTGGTGCCGTCGACGCACCAATGAGGATCGAGAGCCTCGCCCGTGGAGAGGATCTTCTCGGCGATCACGTAGAGAGGCCTGGCGGCCGGGCTTTTAAAGTCCTTGCGGATCTCCTCGATTCGCCACGCGTCGAGCTCCGCCTGTTCTTCTTGGGAGAGATCCGCGTCCGGATGAAACCGCCGCCTGAGCCATGAGCGCGTAAAGGCGCCCTGCAGCCTCTCGAAGTAGCGCGCGGGATCGTAAAGACCGTCGGGATGATCGATGCGCAGGCCCGTCGCCTTACCCGACGCCAGCAGCTCGAGCACAAGGCCGTGCGTCGCGTCGAACACGTCGTCGCGCTCCATTCTCAGTCCCGCCAGCTCGTTGACGTCGAAGAAACGGCGGTAGTTGATCTCGTCGGCCGCCGTTTTCCAATACGCGAGCCGATAAGCCTGAGACTCCAGAAGCCCGTGCAGCGCGTCGAAGCTGCGCGGATTCTCCGTGCGCCCATTGAAGAACTCCAGCGCGTCGCGGATGTGGCGCGCTAAACGCGGCGACGACGACGCCAGCCTCGCGAGCCGGCTGCGCGCCACCTCGCTTTCGCGGCGCCGCTCGTCGGAGCTGGCGCGATCGACCTCCGAGCGCGCCGGGAGCCGCTCGAGCGCGGTGAGCACACTGAGAAGCTCCGCGAGCGCGGGATCGTCCTTGAGCTCGTCTTTCAGGGCGTCCAAGCCATGACTCAGCACCCGCGGCGCTTCCCGCGGATCGATCGGCAGGGGGCTGTCTCCGGCGAGAAGCGACAGCCTCCCCTCTTCGAAAACGAGCTTCAGCTCCCCTCGATCCAAGACCGCGCCGTATTGATCGGCGAGGATCGGGAGCAGGATCTTGTCCTTGAGCTCCGGCTTCTCCGGACTCCAATCGATGTCGAAGTACGCGGCATAGCGCGAAGACGGCCCGTGCTCGAGGACGTCTCTCCACCACGGATTTTCGGCCGCATCCGCGGCCATGTGATTGGGCGCGAAATCGAGGAGATGCCGCAACCCCTTTTCCCGCAGCGCGGCCACGAAGAGGTCGTAGCCCGCCGCGCCGCCTAGCTCCGGGTTGATCTCGTTGTGATCGGTAATGTCGTAGCCGTGCGTGCTTCCCGGCCGAGCCTTGAGCACGGGCGAGGTGTAGCAGTCGGTGATCCCCAGCCGCCAAAGATAGTCGACGAGAGCCGCGGCGTCGCCGAAGCCGAAGCCGCGGTGCAACTGCAGGCGGTACGTCGTCAGAGGCGTGCGCCGCCGCGCCAGCAATGGGCCGAAATCGAGCGTCATGACGCCTCTTCGAGGACGATCGCGCCGGGACGGGAGAACTCGACGTCGGGCTGCGGACCGTCGAGACGGCAGGCGATCGGCTTGGGATCGGCGCAGAAGCCGGCGTCTTCGGTGGTCAGGACGGCGCGCCACCGAGCGTGCGGCCGGAGGAGATCGAGCGCCGCCAGCGAGACGCGCGCCGAGGCCCGCAGTTGGACGAGGATGAGGTGCGCGCGAGTCGCGCCCATCCTCTCCAGCGCGATGCCGTTCTTGTTCGGCAGCGCCGACGCCCGCGCCGCGCCGGCCGCGGGCCCCGCGAACTCCGCGCGGCGCAACCGCAGCAGCTCCTGATGCAGGCGCAGAAGCCCCTGGGCGCAGACGCCCTCGCGCTCCTCCCAGTTCAATCGGCTGCGCTCGAAGGTCTCGGACGCCTGCGGGTCCGGGATCTCGCCCGCGAAGCTTGAGAAGGCCTGGAACTCGCGGCGGCGCCCTTGCGTGACGCTCTTGCCCAGCTCGGGCGCGTGGTCCGTGAAGTACAAGAACGGCGTCGAAGCGCCCCATTCCTGCCCCATGAATAAAATCGGCGTCTGAGGCGCGGTCAACAGCAAAACCGTCGCCGCGCGAAACGCCGCCGCGTCGATCTGCGAATTGAGACGTTCCCCAAACGCGCGGTTGCCGATCTGATCGTGATTCTGAAGGCAGAAGATGAAGCGCTCGGGCTCGACGCCGTCCGTCGGCGTGCCGCGCGGCCCCTGAGCGTACGCGGAATGCTGACCGGTGTAAAGCCAGCCTTGCTCCAGGATCAGAGCCAAATCCTCGACTCGATCTTGGTAATCGGCGTAATAGCCGTCATGATCGCCGGCGAGCAGCCGCCGCGTCTGATGATGGAAATCGTCGGCCCAAACCGCGTCTAGCCCCCACCCGTCCTCGGCGCGGGGCTTGATGAGACGAATTAAGTTGCGCTCGTCTTCGGCGATTAGCGCTACGCGCCGGCCTGCGAGCGGCGACGCGCGCACCCGCTCGCCTAGTTCCGCCAGAAAATGAACCTGGCTCTCGTCGATCAACGCGTGCGTGGCGTCTAGACGCAGGCCGTCTAAGTGATACTCATGGACCCAATGCAGGGCGTTTTCAACAAAAAAATCCCGGACGGGCCTGGATCTCTCCCCGCCGAGATTGACCGCCGGACCCCAGGGGCTGAGGCGCGCCGGCGTGAGAAAATCGCCGCTGAACGCGCCCGTGTAATTGCCGTCGGGACCGAAGTGGTTGTACACGACGTCGAGAAAGACGGCCAGGCCGCGGCGATGAGCCGCGTCCACGAACGCGCGGAACCGGTCGGGAGCGCCGTAGCACCGGGATGGAGCGAAGAGCGCGGCGCCGTCGTAGCCCCAGTTGCGGCGGCCCGGAAAATCCGCGACGGGCATGAGCTCGACGGCCGTCACGCCCAACTCGGCGAGCGCCTCGAGCTTCGCGGCGGCGCCGTCAAAGGTCCCCGCTGGCGAGAACGTCCCGAGATGGAGCTCGTAGAACGCGCCGCCGAGGGCCGCGCCCTTCCAATCGCCGTCGCTCCAGGAAAACGCCCCGGGATCGACGATCAGCGAAGGCCCATGAACGCCCTCGGGCTGGAATCGGGAGGCGGGATCGGGGAATGGGCCGTTTCCATCGACCCGGTAGCGATAGGCGTCGCCCGCCGCGGCCTCCGTCAGAAAAATATCGAAATATCCCTCGGCGCTCGAGGCCAACGCGCGCTCCACCGAGGGCCGGCCGGCGCGCTCGAGCACCACCGAGACCGTCTTGGCGCGCGGGGCCCATACTCGGAAATAAACGCCCCCCTCGCGCACGCAAGCGCCGAGCGAAGGCCGCCACGGAGAGTCACTTGTCTTCTTCATCGAGCTTGACGCTCCGCATCAGAATGAGCGACCTTTCCCTCAGCTCATAGCTGAACGCGCCGGGTCGAATCCGACGCGGGTCGGCGGCGGGATTGACGGTGTCAAGAATGATCTCCCACGTCTGTCCCGGAGGTGTCTGCGGAAGCGTGAAAGCGATCTTCTCGTGATGCGCGTTCAACAGCCACAGGATCGTGTCGTCGATGATCGGATTGCCTTCCTCGTCGACGTCGTCGAGCGCGTCGCCCGCCAGCCGAATGCCCAGGCATTTCACGAAATTATCGTTCCACGCGGCGTCCGTCATCTCCTCTCCGTTAGGCTCCAAAAAAGAGATGTCCTTGACGCCGCTGCCGCGCAGAGCGCGGCCTTGGAAGAACTTGCGGCGCTGAAACACCGGATGCTCCTTGCGCAGCGCGATCGCACGTCGGGTGAAGTCGCGCATCTGCTTGCGCTCGGCCGTGAGATCCCACTGGGTCCAACTGGTCTCGTTGTCCTGACAGTAGGCGTTGTTGTTGCCGTGCTGGGTGCGGCTGAGCTCATCGCCGCCGCACAGCATCGGCACGCCCTCCGAGAATAAGAGAGTGGCGATCATATTGCGCTTCTGGCGCTCGCGCAGGACCTTGACCATGGGATCCTCGCAAGGGCCCTCCACGCCGCAGTTCCAGCTGAGGTTCTCATTGGTGCCGTCCTTTCCACCCTCCTGATTGGCCTCGTTGTGCTTCTCGTTGTAGCTGACCAGGTCGTGCATCGTGAAGCCGTCATGGCAGGTAATAAAGTTGATGCTCGCGTAAGGCCGCCGTCCGCTTTGCTCATAGAGGTCGCTGCTGCCGGTCAGGCGCGTGGCGAGCTCGGCGACGCCTCCGCCAGCACCTTTCCAGAAGCCTCGGACGACGTCGCGGTATTTCCCGTTCCATTCGGTCCAACCCACGGGGAAATTCCCCACCTGATAGCCGCCCTCGCCCAAGTCCCACGGCTCGGCGATGAGCTTGACCTGCGAGAGCACGGGGTCTTGGTGGATGATGTCGAAGAACGCCCCCAGCTTGTCGACCTCGTGCAGCTCGCGGGCCAAGGCGCTCGCCAAGTCGAAGCGGAAGCCGTCGACGCGCATCTCGGCGACCCAGTACCGCAAGCTGTCCATAACCAAGCGGAGGACCGCGGGATTGCGCATGTTCAGCGTGTTACCGCAGCCGGTGTAGTCCATGTAGTAGCGCGGGTCCTTCGGAGAAAGACGGTAGTAGAACGCGTTGTCGATGCCGCGCAGCGACAGAGTGGGGCCCAGCTGATTGCCCTCGGCGGTGTGGTTGTACACCACGTCGAGGATGACCTCGATGTCCGCGGCGTGGAAGGCCCGGACCATGCGCTTGAAATCTTGGATGGCGGAGCCGGAGCGCGGGCTCGCGTAGGCGAGGTCTGGAGCGAAGAAGGCGTAGGTGTTGTAGCCCCAATAATTCGAGAGGCCTTTCTCGGTCAAGTACATGTCGTCGGCGTGCTGCTGCACGGGCATCAGCTCGACGGCGGTAACACCCAGGGACTTCAGATAGCGGATCGACGTCTGCGTGGTCAGCCCCGCGTAGGTTCCCCGCAGCTCCTCGGGGATGACGGGGTTGAGCTTCGTGAACCCTTTCGCGTGGAGCTCGTAGAGCACGGTCTTATGCCAGGGATGCCGGGGCGGCGCGTCGCTGCCCCAGGTAAACGACAAGTCCGCCACCGCGCCCAGGGGTGCCAGCGCGGCGTTGTCGCGGTCGTCGCAGGAGAGGTCCGCCTTCGGGTCGCCGATCTTGTAGCCGAACATTTCGGGGCCCCAGCGCACGTTGCGCCCAATCGCCTTCGCGTACGGGTCGAGCAGTATTTTTTTCGGGTTGAAGCGGTGTCCCGCGGCCGGATTGTACGGGCCGTGAACGCGGTAGCCGTAGAGCTGGCCTGGCAGGACGTCGAGAAGGTAGCCGTGCCAGACGTGGTCGGTTTGCTCGCGAAGCGCGATGCTCGCCGATTCTTTTGTCGCGTCGGCCGAATCGAACAGGCACAGCTCGACGGATTCGGCGTTCTCAGAGCACAGCGCGAAATTGACCCCCATCCCGTCCCACGTCGCGCCGAGCGGATAGGGTGCTCCCGGGCGTATTCTCATGGCCACGATGCCCTCCTCAGCGCGACGCCGAATGGACGCCGACAAGGATTTCCTTTGCCACCGGCGGCCGGCGGATCTCCTGGCGCAGAGTGGGGCGCCGGTGCTTGCGCGCCATTTTGATGGCGACCGGCCCGCCCGCGCGCGCCGACAACAGCAGCGCCTCGATGATGCGCACGTCGATGAGGCCTTCCCGCCCGTCGGGTTCCGGCCGGCGCCCGTTGAGGATGCAATCGGAAAAATACAGTAGCTCCGGCGCGAATTGATCGCGCTGGGGAAACGTCTTGCGCAGCTTCCTGCCGGAATTGAAGGCGACCTCGAGCCGGCTCTCCCCGACATATTCGTACCCATCATCTAGACGCAGGACGCCTTTGGTCCCGGCGATCTCGTACCACCCGATCGCCGAGGCGCCGAAGCTGCACGTGAACTGCGCGAGCTTGCCGTCCGAGAAGCGCAGGACAGCGCTCGTCATCTCGTCGATCTCCGTGAAGCGCTTGTCCTTGCCCCGCGACGACCAGGCGAAGGCCTCGTGCGGCTCCTCGCCGAACAGAGAACGCGCGGCGTTTATGCAATAGACGCCCAGGTCATACATCGGCCCCCCGCCGAGGCTGCGATCAGCGCGGATGTTTCCCGGCTTAAGCTGGAGCGTGAAGCTTGAGTTAAAGAAGCGCAGGTCCCCGAGAGCGCCGGAGCGCGCGATGCGCGCGGCCTCCAGGTTTCTCCGCTCGAAATGCAGGCGGTACGCCGTCATCAGCTGGACGCCCGTTTTTTCGGCGGCGTCGATGAGGCGCTCCGCGTCCCGCGCGTGCGTCGTCAGCGGCTTCTCGCACAGGACGTGGATGCCGCGCTCCGCGGCGCGGCGGGCGTACTCGGCGTGGAGACTGTTGGGCAGGGCGATGTAGACGGCGTCGATGAGCCCGCTGTCGAGGCAGGCGTTGTACTCGTCGTAGCCGAAGGCGTTTACGACGCCGTATCGATCGGCAAGCGTCTTGAGCTTGCGGCGATCGCCGGAGACCAGGGCGGCCAGTTCCGAATTCCTCTTCGCGTGCGCGAAAGCGGGCAGGACGGCGGCTTGGGCGATATGGCCCAACCCGACCACGGCATAGCGGACCTTATTCATGGGATTTTCTCCTGAGCGGCGTCGAGTCCGGGACAAGCCGGTCCCAAGCCATTTTCGCGGCTCCCGCGGTGACGGCGTGGCGTCCCAGCTTGGCCACGACCACGCGCACGGTCTTGGCGACCGCGGGGACGGTGTGCGCGAGAATCTCCTGCGTGATCTCCTGCTTAAAAAGCGACGGCATCGCCTCGACGAGCCCGCCGCCTAGCACGACCATCTCCGGACTCAGGAAATCGACCAAGTTGGACAGTGCGATCCCCGCCGTGCGCGCGCGGCTGCGGACCATCTCCTCGATATTCGTGTCGCCCTTGCGGATCGAATCGGCCAGCACGCCGCTGCGGATGCGCGTGACGTCGGCGCCGGCGCGCTCGTAGAGCCGGGGCGCTAACCGGCGGGCGGAGATCGAGGCGGCCGCCCCCGCGATCGCGTGGCGGCCGACGAAGTCGTCGAGGACGCCCTGGCGCTCGGACCCGGTCAAAGGGCCCATTGGCGCCACCAGGCAGTGGCCGAACTCTCCCGCCGCGCCGCTAGCACCCAAATACAGATCGCCGTCGATGATGAGCGCAGCGCCCACGCCGGTGCCGAAGAACACGGCGAGGACGTGCCGCAGGCCCTTCGCCGCGCCCAGACGGTGCTCGCCGTAAAGCCCCATCTGCACGTCATTGCCCATGATCACGCTCGCCCCCGCCAGCTTCGATAGGCGGGTCCTGAAAGGATATTCGCCGATGAACGGGATGTTTCCAGAGCCCGCGACCATCTCCCCGTTCAGGTCGAACGTGCCAGCGCAGCCGAGGCCGACCCCCAGCAGCGTTAGCCCTCGGTGTTTCGCCTTGCGCGCAAGCGCGCCGACCGCGGTCTCGAGGGCGCCGTCGAACTCCTTCTTGCCCGGGGTCTTGATCTTGATCTCGTCGAGAATCTGAAATTTCTCGTTGAACAGCGCCAACAGCGTCTTCGAGGCGCCGATGTCGATTCCAAGGGCGCCGCGCGCGGCCGTCGTCGCGATCGTCATGCGCGGTTAAAAACGGTAGTTCAACGCGGCGGTCAGCATGAAGCCGTTGTCGCTGAAGTTCTTGCCGGCGGGCGAGGCCGTCGTCGGCGCGGTCAGGCTTTGGGTCCAGAGGTAACGGTAGGAGCCGTCGATCGACCAATTGCGGGCAAGCGCGATCTCCAAGCCTCCGCCGGCGTGAGGGCCGTAGCGGTTGCTGGTGGAGTCGTTGGAGCGGATGCGCGTGTAATACCAGCCCACGCCGCCGAGGGCGTACGGGGAGATGGGCCATTCCGGCGCCAGGTAGATCAGCAGCGAGAGCTGAACGGGATAGATGTCGACGACCGTACCCTCGAACTTGTTTTGACGGTAGTCGGCTGAGGCCTCGACGGCGAGGACCGAGGTGAAATGCCCGCGCAGCTGGGCGCCGCCGCTCAAGGACCCCTCATCGGCGCCTTTGGGGCGGTAATACGACGCCCGGCCTCCGAACGTGACGCCCGGCCGGGACGCGTGGAATTCTTCCTCGATGGCGAACGTCTCTCGCGGCGTCAGCGCCGCGGCGGCGAGGATCGCGAGAGCTCCGAAGACGCGCGCGGTAATCGAACGTTTGGTCATGGTCATTGAAACCTCCTCAAGCCTCCGCATTATAGGCTCGCGGGGGCCTCTCGCCCACTGCAGGACGGCAACCTTTATTCGGCGAATATATGACGTCCACTCACAGTGCTATAATTGCGCCGATGAGCGAACGCGTCCCGCGCGAACTGCTGTTCGGCAACCCGGAGAAAGCTTCGCCCAAAATCTCGCCGAACGGGAAGCTATGGGGTTATCTCGCTCCCGACGAGGGCGTGCTCAACGTTTGGGTGGGCCCGGAAGGCGCCTGCGCCAAGCCGCTGACCAAGGACCGCGGCCGCGGCATCCGCACTTTTCTCTGGGCCGAGGACGAGCGCTCCATCCTCTACGTTCAGGATAAGGACGGCGACGAAAACTGGCATCTCTACCAGACCAACGTCGCCACCGGCGCCACTCGCGACCTGACGCCCTACCCCGGCGTCCAGGCGCAGATCGTGGCCACCGAGCCGCGCTTCCCCGACGAGATCCTCGTCGCGCTCAACGACCGCGACCCGCGCGCGCACGACGTCTGGCGCATCAATCTTAAGGACGGCTCGCGCGCGCTCGAAGCGACCAATCCCGGCGACGCCATCGGCTGGCTCCCTGACCATGGCTTTAAGATAGGCCTTCATAAGGCCATGGGGCCCGATGGCGGCACGATTTTGCGCCTCAAAGACGGCGCCGGCTGGCGCGACTTCATGTCCTGCGGGCCCGACGACCAGCTGGGCGCTTACGGCTTCGCGCCGGGCGGGGAAAATCTTTACATCGAAGCCAGCGTCGGCCGCGACACGACCGCGCTCATCGAAGTCCCGCTCGAAGGCGGCTTCGGCAAGATCCTGGCCCAGCATCCGGAATCCGATCTCGGCTCGGTCCTGATCCACCCGCGCGCTTACCACGTTGAGGCCGCCTCCTTTGAAGTCGACCGCCAGCACTGGACCATCCTGGACCCGAAGCTCAAGCCCGACTTCGACGCGATGGAGAAGCTCGAGGGCGACGTCACCATCGTCAG
>JAYVZL010000207.1:0-11538 GCA_043783505.1 Elusimicrobiota bacterium | reverse complement strand
CGACGCGGCGGTCGGGGCTTGCAGCGCGAGTGGAGCGATGTATATTGAGGAAAGCGGTTGAAGCGGATAAGAGGTGACGATAGGAATAGCCGGCGTCTGAAGGGGGAGCATTGACGAGAGCCTCGTTGCTACCCCGGCGGACTGGCATGCGCCGACCAATAATAGGTCTAGCGCGGCTAAAAATACCATGTACTTAGGATAGTCGAAATTTTACGAAGGTGTATGGGTCTTTGGGTACACGGACACGGGGTCTATTGCCGACTGAGAAATAGGTCCTTGGCATCTTCGAGTACAGTCGGTTGCATATAATTCATACATGAATACCTCCATTTTGATCGCCGCCCTTTCCGCTCTCCCCGCCTCAGCCCAGGTTCGTCTCGCGCCGGCGCAGCCCGCGGCGGCCATGCCCGCATATGGCGTTCAACGCCTGACCACCGTTTCCAACGTGCAGCCCCTCGCCTTAACGGCTCTCGTTGCGCACGACCTGGTGCGGTTGATGATCATGCCGACCGACGCCAAGGACCATTTTATCTCAGTAGAAGCAGAGGAAGCGTTGAACGCGGCTATTGCGGCTTCCTCAGGCAAGGCCCGGATGCTCAAATCCGACGGAGGCGCTCTCTTTACCAATCGGCTGTTCGTCGAAACCGATCGAGCGGAGGCAGAGTCCGTCGCGGGACGCCTGAAGGCGATCGGTCTGCAATGGGTTGAGATCGGCGAGGTGCTCTCGCGCATGAACGCGGGCGCTGGAACCTTAGCTACCGAAGAGGAGCTGCAGGAAGCCTCCGCTTTGTTCGACAAGGGAGATACCCTTCAGCGCGCCGAGGCGTTCGGACGTCTCGCGTCAGCCGCCGATTCGATCAAGGAATCCGGCCTCACCGACTCTAAGGAGGCGCGGCTTCAGGCCGCCAAGGATTTATATGCCGGGATAGCTCCGATCCTGGACGCCGTCAACACGATCCGCGGCGATCAGCGCCTGACGATTCTAAAAAAACAGAAGGCTGTCTCGAATTCAGATTATGTCGCTCGAGAATACGCCGTCGCGCAAAAGTTGGCCAAGCCGGAATTAAAGGACCAGCTTAAGCCCTTCCAGGCTTTGGCTTCTCGGACGGCATCGGCGATCATCGCACTTGACCCTCCATTTGCGGCCTCATTCGTCAATGCCCTGCTTCCGCAGGCTGACTATGCCGCGGCCCAGACGCTGGCCGCCTCCCCGGAGATGCTCTTGCGCTTTATCCAAGGCTGGATCAGTTATTTGGAGGCGTCCGTCGCCGAGAGCGCCTCCTTGGCCGACTCGACTGGAAAATACGGACTTAGTCACAGTGGCGGAATCGGGGGGCAGCGTGTTATCGGGCACCGGGAATCGGTAGGGTATTCTCGGGGAGACTCAAAACAGCCTTTTCGTTTTGAGGACGAGCAGCATAATGCGTCGCGCCTGTTGGGCATGTCATCTGCCGCGGCCGAAGCGTGGACCGACCGCTTCGTTTCGCTTCTCAACGCCGCGGATGCGGCCGTAGTCATCATTGAGGCCGCCGAGCATCGCCGCCGAACGCTCGGCGCGTCAAATCAATTCGACGAGATGGGAAAAGAGATGGCCCAGAACACGAATGATTCAACCATGCTCGCCGACCTCAAGCGCAATCACATGGAGCAGGCGGAGACTCAGTATCAGAAGTACCAGCGCATCGATGGCCTGGAAGTCGTCGACCGCGCCGTGGAAGCTCTTGGCTACTATGGATACTATGAGCGCCTGACGCCCGGCTTCGATGAAAATCTTTATGTCGCCAACGCGGCCGGCGTCCTGAAGAGCGCGCTCGAGCGTGTGACCGGGATCGCGACTTTGAAGATCATCGTGGATTCCGCGCTCGGTCTCGTCGACGGCGTCAGAAAGCATGCCGCCCCGAGCTTTGCTCCCGAGTCTCGACAGGCCATTGATGGTCTCGACCAACTTGCCCGCGAGACGGCGAAGCACCTGAACTTAGAACTCTCCACCGGACAAAACTAGCGCGGGACGGTCTCGCCGCGGGGCACGACGACTAAGCCGCCGGAGTCGACGAAGTAGCGCTTGGCGTCTTCCGTTCGGTCGAAGCCGATCTTAAGCTTCGCGGGGATTTCGTTGAAGCGGTCGACGATCACGCGCTTGAGGTGGGTCTCGGTGCGGATTTTGCAGAAATCCATGATGATGGAGTCCTCGATGACCGCGCCGTCGTGGATGTGCACCCCGCGCCCGATGATCGAGTTCTTGATCGTGGCGTTGCGCACGAAGCAGCCGTCGCCGATGATGCAGTTGTTGAACTTCCCGTCGATGATCTTGGCCGGCGGGCCGTCGTAGCTGCCGGAGTGGATGAACCAGCGGCGGTTGTTGAGGTTCAACTTGGGGCGGCCGCCCAAGATGTCCATGTTGGATTGATAGAAGCTCGAGATCGTCCCCACGTCGCGCCAATAAGCGTTTTCCTCGTAGGTCTTCAGCCCGGGCAGCACGTTGGTCGAGAAATCGTAGGCGTAGACCTTGTGCGTCTTCATGATGTCGGGGAGGATGTTCTTGCCGAAGTCGAGGTCCATCTCGCCTTGGTAGCGGTTTTTAAGCAGGTCGACGAGCACGTCGCGATTGAACAGGTAGTTGCCCATCGAGGCCAGCGCGTGGCCGGGATTGCCGGGCATGGGCTTCGTCTGAGCCGGCTTCTCTACGAAACCTGTGACGCGGCTCTTCGCGTCGGTCTCGACGATACCGAAAGACTGCACGCTCTTAAGCGGCACCGGGATGGTGGCGATGCTGGCGTCGGCCCCCGACTCGACGTGCCATTGGATCATCTGGCCGATGTCCATGCGGTAGACGTGGTCCGCGCCGAACACCGCGACGATGTCGGGATCGAAGTCGTGGATCAGATTGAGGTTCTGGCGCACGGCGTCGGCCGTGCCGCGGTACCACATCGTTCCTAGGCGCATCTGCGGCGGGACCACGGTGATGAACTGGTCGCGCGTGAGACCGGCGGTGCGCCAGTTGGAGCGCAGGTACTCGATGAGGCTTTGCGACATGTATTGCACGAGGACATAGATCGACTGCACGCCCGAGTTGACGAAGTTGGAGAGCACGAAGTCGATGATCCGGTACTTGCCGCCGAAGGGCACGGCGGGCTTAGAGCGCTCGTGCGTCATGGGATGCAGGCGCTCGCCCTTGCCGCCGGCGAGCACGATCGCGAGTATGCGCCGCGTGGGCGCGATAGCGTGTTTTGGGTTCGTCATCTGCGCAAGGCTAGCAAATTAAAAATCGAAGACCTTGCGCACGTAACTAAACCTTGGCGGAGGCCAGTTCCGGCAGGGCGGCGCGTTCGGCCGCGATGGTCGGGTTTTCGCCTTTCCACGCGTCTCTCAGGAAGGCCTCGTAAGTCCAGGGCATCAGTTCCTTAAAAGAGCGGGCCATGGCCTCGCCGTACTGCTGAATCTCCCACTGGGCGTGCGCGTCGGCGCGCAGGGCCACGAAGTTCATGAGGCTGCGGGCGTTCACGGTCCAGTAGAACTCGGTGTAGAGGTTGACGGGCAGGACCATGCGCGCCATCTCGCGCGCCACGCCCTGCTCGATCATCTTCTTGTACGTCTCCAGGGCGCCGTCCACCTGGGTCTTGAACATCGTGTGGAGCCCGTCCTGATCGAGGGCGACGGCGGCCGAGGACCCCTGCTTGTTCTTCTTGTCTTGGCCGCGCCAGGCCGTGGGCATGTAGAAGTAGTCTTTGACTTCCGTATAGCGAAAAGAGACCTCGTTGTACGCCGCGAAGCGGTGGCGGAACCATTGCCGCGCCACGAAGATCGGAGCGGAGACGTGGAATTTGAAGATCGAGTGCTCGAAGGGCGTCATGTGGAAGTGCTTGAGCAGGTAGCCGATGAGCTTCTTATCGGCCTCCGGGCCCTTGGAGACGCCGCCGTAGGAGACACGCGCGGCGTCGACGACGCCCTGATCTCCTCCCATGAAATCAACCAGCCGAACGAAACCTTTGTCGAGGACCTTCACCGGCTCGCTGTTTTTTATCATAGTAATCCTTCCTATTTGTATTTTCGGCCGTCGGGAAGCTTGGACGCGTTTTGGGAGACCGTTCGGATCCAGTCGACTAAGCGCTTGTCGCCGATAAGCCCTTTGCCGTTCCAGCGATAGCGGCCGGAGCCCAGCTGGCGCGCGAGGAGTTGTCCGATCCTCCGGCCGTCCGGGGCGAGCGGCACGGCCACGACCGAGCCGTGCGTGGTCAGGCGCCGCAGCGTGGCCTGGTTCTCCGTGCGATCCTTATCCTGTTGGTTGGCGCCCACGCCGTCGCGGACCCAGATGATGGCCGCTTCGCGAAAGCCGCCTTTGACGCGGACGGCCTCGGCGATCGCCGCCGCCGAGGTCTTCCAGGCGACTAGCCCCTTGTCCGAGCGCGGGGCCAGGCCCACGAGAACCACGGCCTCGTTTTCCGGCCGGCGGGCCTGGTCCTTGGCGCGTTCAGCCAGTATTTGCGCCAGGAGCGGCGACTTGTCCATGGTATCGGCCAGGATCAAGTCGACGTCGCTGGTCAGGCGCTTGGATCGGGTGTTCGCGGGCAGGATCAAGGAGCTCTTGGTCGGAGAGCGCAGGGGAGGCATGCTTGTGCGCGCGCGATCGGGCCGATCCTCGGCGGGCTCGGCGCGCGCGCCGAACAGGTAGCGGATCTCGTCCATGAACGCCGACTCGCTGACGAGCTCCAGCGGCACGGCCACGATCTTTCCCACGTGTTGGGCGCGCAGGCGATTGATCGCGCGCTGGATCGCGATCGCGTCGGCTTGCGACTCGACGCTTTCGACCGCCACGCCGTGCAATTGGGAACGGATGGCGCCCAACTCCGTCTTCCAGGCGCCGCCGACGTCGTAGGCCAAAAGCAGCACTCCGTAGGGCTTGGGGCCGAGCGAGGGGTTTCCAAAGGGCGCGGCGTTCGCGGCGGCGGATAGAAGAAGGGCGAGCGTCGCGGCCTTCATTGCTGCGCTTTTTTAAGCGCGGCGTCGAGACGTTCGCGCAGCTCCTGCAGGCTGACGGGCTTGGGCACGAACTCGTCGCCGCCCGAGAGGGCCGCGCTGGTCTTGTCGTGCGTCGAGTCGCGGGCTGTGAGAAAAAGGATCGGCGTGCGCCGGACGGCGCCGGACTTCTTTTCAAGCGCCCGGATTTTCTGGCAGGCGCCGAGGCCGTCGAGACGCGGCATCATGACGTCCATGAGGATAGCGTCGGGGGCGGCGACTTTGAAGGCGTCGACGGCCTCCAGGCCGTCGCAGGCCAACGTGACCTCGTAGCCGAGACGGGATAGCTGGGTGGCCAGGATTTCGCGGATGGACGGGTCGTCATCCACGATGAGAATCTTGCTCATGGATTCAGCCGGGCCTGGGAAGGCCCGGCACAGATGCGGCTGAGGAATGCTGATAGCATCTAGGGGTCGAAGGTCCAAACCGCCGACTTGCCAGTCGAGCCCGTGACGGCGACGACTAGTTCCTTGCGGCCGGCCTCGGGCTCGGCCAGGGCGAAGCCTTGAGACGAGCCGCCCAATTCCGCCTTCCACGCCGTCTCGAAAGCGACGCCGGTCCACGTCAGGGCGTGCAGTTCGCCGCCGTTAAAAAGGCCGAAAGGGGTGGTCAAGCCTCCGAGCATGGCCAGATTGCGCACGACATAGAGGGAGAAAAATCCCTTCTCGCCGTAGGAGGCGAGCATCGGCGGGTGGAACTCGAGCATACGCTCGTACCAGCGCACGCGCACCGGGCTCTGTCCGTAGCTTTCCGTGGAGCGCCAATGCCCTTTGGCGAACTGGGCGCGCAGGCTGTTGACGCTGGTCAAGTAGAGAAGTGCCGGCTCATCGTCGTCGAGTTGGGCGTAGGTGAAGCCGTACAGCCAGTCCACGCGCTTGGGCTTGATGACCGGACGGCCCTGCTCATAATGACCGTCCTTGTAGACCAATGGGTAGATGGCCCCGAAGGGGAAACTTTTGTCGTCCTGGATCTGCTGGCTGGCGACGACACGCTTGCCTGTCGGGTCCTGATGAGCGCGCACCACGAAGGGAAGCTCGGCGGCCTTGATCCACTTTCCGGCTTCCACGGTGTAAACCAAAGTCTCCAGGCGCCGGAAAGGCTCGTTGTAGACGGTAATGAAAAGCTCGGCGCGATTATTGCCGTCAAGGTCGGCCGATTCGAGCGAGACGATCCGCACGCCCGTGCCGGCGACCTCGCCTTCCACGAGAGGCTTGTTTACGGCGGCCGGGTAGGCGTAGAGCTTAAAGGACTTTTCGTCGCATAGAACGATCTGGGGCTTGCCGATCCCGTCGAAGTCGGCGACCGTCATCCCCGTGACGGTATAAGGCAGCGAGGCTCCTCGCGTCTTGGGCGCGCGCGTCTCGCCATCCGCCGAGCGGTGGATGGGCGCGGAGGGAGCCGGCGTTGGCGCCGGAGCCTGTGCGGCGCCGAATCGCGCGCGGGCGCCCGCTTTGATCTCTCCGGTCTTCGTTGAGATCGTGCCTAACGAGTACTTTTCGGAGGAGACTTCCTTTATGATCCCTTCGCCGAGCTTGTTTTGCACTCGGCCCAAGCTGGCGCCGGTGACGGGATGCTTGAGCTCGGAGCCTTCGACGAAGACCGTGAAGGGGCGGCCGATCGCGGCGCCGTCGGCCGCGGTAAGATCGAGCCATGCCGTATCGGAGTCGACCCGGACCACGTAGCCGATCTTCGAGGGGGAAATAGGGGCGACTTGGGCGGCGGCGGGAACGGACAGCAGGATGGAAACGGCAAGCGCAATCATCCGACAGAGGCTATCATATTTTTTTGTTAGAATCCGCCACACATGCCCTACGCCTATCCGGCCCCGCGCACTGGCACCGCCCAAGATGTGATGCGCGTGATCACCAAAGCTTATGAGGAGCGCATGGTCCGCGACGGCATCATCCTGCCCGCGAAGACCGAGGCTCAAAGGCTCTTCCTTGAACCGTTCGCGCGCGCCGTCGGCATCTCCGTGGCGATGGTCATGGAGGCGATGCCCGGTGATTGGGGGCTCGCCGTCCACGAAAAAATGTTTCGCGTGCTGGCCGGAGAGCGCACGTTCGCGTTCGATCCCGGCTTGCCGGCGCTTCGCGCCGCCCGCGCTCTGGCTGCGCGCTTGAAGGAGGAGAGCGGCCGTGAGCCCGCGTTGCTTGCCGCGATTTCGCACCCCCCCGTGCTGGGCGATCTCGCTTTTCTTAACTTTGAATTGGTGCGCCACGCCTTCTTGGCTTTGCGCGAGATCCGCGGCCGCGCCTGCCGCCCCCGTCTGGTGGCGGCGGTGGACCCCTTCGCGCTCGACTCGACGGCCATCGTCGAGGAAGGGCTTTACGCGGGCTACATGGGTTCTTTTCATATCGGCCTGGACCGACTGGCGTTCGGCCGCGGCCACTTGGGACCACTGCTGTCGCCGCAGACGCGCTGGGACCGGATGCCGCTGCGGCTTTTCAGGGCCTTGGCCGAGGGCGGGGAAGTCGGCATGGTCCTGTCCGGCGGCATCCCCGTCACGGGTTTCGTCCTTTACGGCATGCGCGAATGGGCGCGCCGCGCGTGGTGCCTCAGCCCGATGCGTTCCGACCCCAAGACCGTCCTGAGCCGTCTGCGCAAGGACGATGAATTCGCGCGTTTTAAGAGCGCGGTCGCCCCGTTTCTGGCTTTGATGCGCGGCCCTTGGAGGATCATTGAGATTTGGCTGATGGCCGCGGCCGCCGAGCTCGTGCCGGGACAAACGGCGGAGGCCGCGGCGCGCGCCGTTTTGTCCTGCCTGGGGGTCGCCGAAGCCGATCGCAAGATTTTGCTCGAGGAACTCGAACGCGAGAGGACCCGCGAAACGCCGATTCGACGCCGTCTTTTCCGCCTGCTCGCCGGACGCGTGGCGCGCCGGCGTCCGTTGATCCTGCTCCCCGTGGTCCATCGCACCGACACGTTGGGGGTCACCGAGCGCGGCGCCTGGGGCGTGGTCTGGCTCGGGTCCGGCCGCGTGCGCGTGACGCGCGCCGACGCTCCTCAGACGTCGCACGAGATGTCGGCGGTGGAGTTGGCCGAACGCTTCACAGTGGAGAACTTCGCATGAGCGCCAATCTCTATCGTTCCATCGGCGATCTGAAGGGATTTTCCCTGAAGAATTGCCCGGCGATGGCCGAGCCCAGCGGCGTGCTGATGTGCCCGCCGGACCATTTCCAAGTGCTGTCGGTGAAAAATCCCTACATGAGGGGAGGAGTGGGCAGCGTGGACACCGTCAAGGCGAGGCGTCAGTGGGAAGCCCTCGTCGCGGCTTTCGAGTCCGTCGGCTGTCCCGTCGAAAAGATCACGCCCACGCCCAATCTCGAGGATATGGTTTTCTGCGCCAATCAGTCGCTTGCCGGCACGCGGCCTGACGGCGAAAAGGTGGCGATGATGTCGTCGATGAGGCATGCCTCGCGTCGGCGAGAGGTCGAGGTCTTCGAGTCCTGGTACGAAGCGCGCGGCTACCGCGTGGTCCGGCTCAAAACCGGTGGGCACGAGACTTTCGAGGGCTCGGGCGACGCGGTGTGGCATCCGGGCAAACGCTTGATCTGGGGCGGGCACGGCTTTCGCACGGACGCGGCGATGTTCGAGCAGGTGGCGTCGGCGTTTAAGACGCCGGTCATCCTGCTCAAGCTCGTCAACGAGCGCTTCTATCACTTGGACACCTGCTTTTGCCCGCTCACGCCGGAGGCCGTGCTGATCTATCCCTCGGCGTTCGACGCGGCCAGCCTGGAGCTGATTTTGAAGATTTTTCCGATCGTCGTGACCTCATCGGAGGCCGATGCCGTCACCCGCATGTCCTGCAACGCGACCGTGTGGCGCTCCAAGGCCGCGATCATCCAAAAGGGCGCGGCCGCGGCGACGGGCCACATGCGCGCGCTGGGCCTCGATGTCGTCGAGGTGGATACCTCCGAGTTCGTCAAATCGGGAGGCAGCGTCTATTGCCTCAAGCAGTATCTGTTTTGATGCGGGTATTCCTTATTCTTGCCGCCTGGGCTCTTCTTTGTTCCGCGCTGTCGCCTGAGACGTCGCCTTCGGCTGCGACCGCGCGCGCGATCGCTCGCCTTGAAGCCGCGGTGTCTCCAAGCTTGGCCGCCCGCCGGCTTTTGGCCGCGACGGGCCGGGTTCCGCGTCTGGAGTCGCGCAATTCGGGTTTGCCCGAGGCGATCGCCGCGCGTCCGGGCGCGGAACCGGCGATCGTGTTCGATCCGGCGCGTCTGCCCGACTTGGCGGAGAGCGACGCGGCGGTCCTGTTCATCCTGGCTTTGGCTCGCGCCGAGCTCGGCTTTCCGGTGCCGACCGTGGAGGCCGAGCAGGCCGCTTGGCAAAAGACCGTGATCTTTTGCGCGGAACTCGGCGCCGAGGACCCGCGCGGTTTTGGAAAAATTTTGGCCCGCGCGGCCCGCGAGCAGGGGGAGCGTTTTACGGCCCTCAAAAACTCGATGATCCCGGTGCGCACGCCGTGGGCGGCGACCGAGATCCCCGTCCTAGCTTTGCCTGAAGGCGCTTTGGCCCGCGCGGGTCTCTTGCTGGTCTTGTTCGAGCGTGATCCGCAGGACTTCTATTGGGCGGTCGAAGCGGGATCGCCGTGGCCGAGCGAATCGGCTCGTCTAAGCGAGCTGGAGGACCTGTTCGCCCTGCGCGCGGGCGACATCGCAGCGCTTTCGGCCGCTCCCCAGGGGCCTTACGCCTCTCTCGGCGCCCACCGCTACCGCGGGGCTTTGGTCCGCGCGGCGTATCGCCTGCGCGGGACCGGCGAAATCGAGCGCCTGCGCGAGTCTCTCGAGGCCTACGACAGCGTCGGTCTCCTCGCGGTCAAGCCCGCGATCAATCGCTGGCGGCGCGCCATCGACCGATGACGCTGCATCTGTGCCAGGCCGGCTACGAGGCCTTCCTCGTCAAGGAGCTGGGTGGCAAGGCCGACAAGACGGGACCGGGCTGGGTGCTCGGCCCCGACGCGAAGGGCGAATCGTGCTTCGCTCATCTGTCTGTGCGCGAACCCAAGGAACTCGAGGGGAAGTCGGTCAACGCCCTATCGGGCGAAATCGCCGATTTTTTCACGGGCTCCACGAAGGAGGAACGCTTCGAGGGGCCGTGGCCGTTCTGCGTGGAATCGTCCGGCGAAGCGGGCCTTGGACGCCGCACCAAGACGGTCGCCGACGAGTGCTTCGAACGCATCCGGGGACGCATGTCGCGGGTCGCGAAACTGGCCGTGCAAGGTCGACCTGCGCTCGGAGCGTCCCGAGGATTGTTCGTCTACTTGCCGACTTTCGATCGCGCCTTCGTCGGACGTGAGGCGATTGCCGGCGGCCAGCGGCGCATGGCCGACGACTCCCAGGCGCCGTCGCGTTCCTATCTCAAAGTCGAGGAAGCTTACGCAATCCTCGGCCGCGAGCCGGGCCCGGGCGAAACCGTCGTCGATCTGGGCGCGGCCCCGGGCGGCTGGAGCTACAGCGCGGCTCGCCGCGGCGCCGCGGTCGTCGCGATCGACAACGGCCCGCTTAAGGGCGGCGCCGTTCACGCGGGAATTGCGCACAGGGCGGAGGACGCGTTCAAATTCGCGCCGGGAAAACCCGTCGATTGGCTTTTTTGCGACATGGTCGAGGATCCGGATCGCGTCTTGGCTCTTCTTGACCGGTGGTTTAAAGACGGCTGGTGCCGGCGCTTCGTCGTAAACTTGAAGTTCGGACGCCACGACCCGCTGCGCATATTGGAACAGGCTGAAGTTCTGCGAGTGCATTGCTCGATGTTGCGCGCTAGGCATCTTTTTCATGACCGCGAGGAGCTCACTCTCGTCGGCGAGCGACGCGCCTGACCTGACGGGCCGCGATTATGTATTCTCTCGCGCATGCTCCCCCGCCGCCGCTGCGTTGCAACCCTGATCGGCCTCTCGCTCTTGCTGGGAGCGTGCGGACCGACAAAAGAAACCGAGCCGAACGATTCCTATCAGCAAGCGACGCCTCTGAAGGCGGGCGGCAAGGCGCTTGGCACTATCGCCAACGCGAAGGATCAGGACTGGTACCGGTTGGACGTCGCCGTGGACGGCGTTCTAAACGTAAAGATCGGCGGGATCCGCGACGTGGACTTCGTCTTGGCTTTCTTCGACAAGGACCGGCGCGAGCTCAAGCGCGTCGACGAGACGACGGTGGGCGGCGACGAGGAGATGTTGGACCTGGGGCTTTCGCCGGGCTCCTACTATCTCGTCGTCTCCAATAAGAACGAGAAGGCGAACAATTCCGCACAGACTTACGAGCTGCTGACGAGTTTGGCCTCCGCTTCGGGCCGGGAGCGCGAGCCCGACGACACGGCTTTGGCCGCGGCGCCGCTCGAGGCGGGCGGTCTGATCAAAGGCCATTATTGGCCGACACGTCAGCTTCTGTCAGAAGACCCCGAGGCCGCCGAGGAGGATTGGTATTCGATCTCGGTGCAGCAACAAGGGCTTTTTCTTCTCAACGCGGACGTCAGCGAAGTCCCCAAGATCGATCCGATCCTCGAGGTGTACGACACCAACGGCTATAAGCT
>JAYVZL010000206.1:0-11624 GCA_043783505.1 Elusimicrobiota bacterium | reverse complement strand
CGGGACGGCGGAACTTCGTCAAGGTTCGTTTCATGGGGCTTCCAGTGTGCCGATTGTACGGATTTCCACACGTCTACTCAACTCCGGTCGGCTTGACGAGCAACGAGTTCGCACCGAGGTCATAGATGCGAATTTTATCGCTCAATCGCTAAGAGAGCCGAACTTCCCGTTGTTGAAGTCCTCGACCGCCTCGTTGATCTCGTCGACGCTGTTCATGACGAACGGGCCGTAATGAACGAGCGGCTCCTCGATCGGCGCTCCGCTCAAGAACAACACGATCGAATCCGCCGAGGACTCGACGACCACCTCGTCCCCGTCGTTTCGAAACAGCACGCACTCCCCTTCCGCGGCCGTCGAGCCGTTCGTCTTGACCGTCCCTGTCAAGACGAGTAAAGCCGTGTTGTAGTCACTCGGCATCGGCAGCCGGACCCGCGCGCCGGGCTTTAGGCGCAGGTCGAACATATGGACCGGCGTGAAGGTCCGAGCCGGCCCTTGCACCCCCTCGTAAGCGCCGGAGATCACGCGCACGAGGCCCTTGCCGTCGGCCAGCGGAGCCGAGGCGATCGTCCCGTCGGTCAAAGCCTGGTACTTCGGCGCGGTCAGCTTGTTCTTGCGCGGAAGGTTCACCCAGATTTGGATGAAGTGCATCAGGCCCCCCACCTTCGAGAAACTCTCCTCGTGATACTCGTTGTGAAGGACCCCGCTCCCGGCCGTCATCCACTGCACCTCGTTGGGACGGATCACGCCGCCGTTGCCGGCGCTGTCGCGATGCGCGACGGCTCCCTTATAGGCGATCGAGACGGTCTCAAAGCCACGGTGCGGGTGCGTGCCGACGCCCCGGCGCCGGTCGGTCGGCGCGAAGCGCTCCGGTTTCTGGTAATCCAGCAGAAAGAACGGACTCATGCGCTTCTGCAAGTCCGTCGCCGCCGGGAAATAGTTGCTCACGTGGAAGCCGTCCCCTACCCAATGCTCGGGCGCTCCGCGGAAGACCTTCTCGATCGTTCGTTTCATAACTCCTCCTTGAAATTCTAAATCATCGTCCGGCGCCCGCGCCGCGGGACGTCGCGTTGTGTTGTCATCTCGCTGATACGTCCTCCTTTATTGACTAATTAGTCAATAATATCAATAGGCTTGCCCTCAGTGATCGGAACATAAAACCATCAGCTAACCTTGACGCCGGCTGCATGGATAGGCGCACGCCCCCTCTGCTAGTCTCGCTTCGAACAAGGAGGCATAATGCCTAACAAGAAAGCGAAAGGGCTGCCAAGCCGCACCGGAAAGACTGAGCAGCTCGCGACCTTCCGCGAGGACGCCGCCGGCGCGAACCTGACGACGAATCAGGGCCTCCCGCTTGCCGACGATCAGGACTCGCTGAAGGCCGGTTTGCGCGGGCCCTCGCTTCTTGAGGACTTCCATCTCCGCGAGAAGATCACCCATTTCGACCACGAGCGGATACCGGAGCGCGTCGTGCACGCGCGGGGCAGCGCCGCGCACGGGTTCTTCCAGGTCTACGAGTCGATGGCCCCCTACACGAAGGCGGCATTCCTCGGCAATCCCGCGAAGAAGACCCCCGTGTTCGTCCGCTTCTCCACGGTCGCGGGCTCGCGCGGCTCAAGCGACCTCGCCCGGGACGTGCGCGGCTTCGCCGTAAAGTTCTACACCGACGCGGGCAACTACGATCTTGTCGGAAATAACATGCCGGTCTTCTTCATCCAGGACGCGATGAAGTTCTCCGATCTGATCCACGCGGTCAAGCCCGAGCCCCGCAACGAGATGCCGCAGGCCGCCTCCGCGCATGATACTTTCTGGGACTTCATCTCGCTGATGCCGGAGTCCGCGCACATGATCATGTGGCTGATGTCCGACCGCGCGCTCCCCCGCAGCTACCGCATGATGGAGGGATTTGGCGTCCACACCTTTCGCTTCGTTAACGAGAAGGGGCGCTCCCGCTTCGTGAAGTTCCACTGGAAGCCGCTGCTCGGCGTGCATTCCATCGCATGGGACGAGGCGCAGACGATTTCCGGCAAGGATCCCGATTTCCACCGACGCGACCTTTGGAACGCGATCGAAACCGGAGCCTTCCCGGAGTGGGAACTCGGCGTCCAGATGGTCGACGAGGAAGACGAGAACAAGTTCCGCTTTGACCTGCTCGACGCGACGAAACTCATCCCCGAGGAGCTCGTGCCCGTCCGCCGCATCGGCAAGATGACGCTCGACCGCAACCCCGACAACTTCTTCGCCCAGACCGAGCAGGTCGCGTTCCACCCCGGCCACGTCGTCCCCGGCATCGACTTCACCGACGACCCCCTGCTGCAGGGCCGCCTTTTCTCCTACACCGACACGCAGCTGCTGCGCCTCGGGGGCCCGAACTTCCACGAGCTTCCCATCAATAGGCCCTTAGCGCCCGCGCACAACAACCAGCGCGACGGCATCGGCCGGCACGAGATCAACGCGGGCCCGACGAGCTATGAGCCCAACACCATCGGCGGCGGCTGCCCGTTCCAGGCCGTCGAGGGCTTCGTCAGCTACCTCGCCTCGGTCGCCACTGCGAAGAAGCGCGGCAAGGCTAAGAAGTTCTTCGATCACTTCAGCCAGGCGACGCTGTTCTTCCAAAGCCAGTCGGCCCCGGAGCAAGCTCACTTAATCGACGCGCTGCGCTTCGAGCTCGGGAAGGTCGAGCGTCCTGCGATCCGCTCGCGAATGCTTTTCCTCCTCGACCGCATCAACGCAAATTTGGCTTTGAAGGTGGCCGCGGGGCTAGGAGCCGAGGTTCCCGAGAAGATCGCCGGACCGCTCAACTTGAGCTTCCCGGCCGGCGCCGATCCGAAGGATTATCAGCCGGCCCCGGCGCGCAAGCCGGCGCAGCTGTCCCCCGCGCTTTCGATGGCCGGTAAGCCGAAGAAGGGCATCAAGACCCGCCAAGTCGCGTTCCTCGCCGCGGACGGCGTCGATGACGCGTCGCTGGGCGCGGTGAAAGCCGCGCTGCTCGAGGAGGGCGCCGTGCCGGCGATCGTCGCGCCGCGCCTGGGCTTCCTCAGAACCGCCAAAGGGGCGCAGGTCAAAATCGACTTCAGCCTGCTGACGGCCTCCTCGGTCCTCTTCGACGCGGTGTACGTGCCGGGGGGAGAGGCGAGTGCCAGCACTCTGGCCGCCGACCCCGACGCGATTCACTTCATCGAACAGGCCTTCAAGCACTGCAAAGCCGTCGCCGCTGTCGGGGAGGGCATCGGCTTGCTGGCTGCCTCGGCGATCCCCGGGGTCGATCCGCAGACCGCGGCTGTCTCGGCGAACGAGGGCGTCGTGCTCGGCCCCAGTGGCGACGGCGCTAAGACCGCGCGGGAATTCGTCAAAGCGATCGGCGAGCACCGCTTTTGGTCGCGGGAGCGGATTAAACTACAGAAGGCGAAGCCCCCGGTCACTTAGACTCGGTCAAAGTGAAATAAAAATTAGCGCCTTGACCCGGTTCGCAACTCGCCCAGACCCGGCCACCGTGGCGTTCGACGATGCGCGCGACGATAGCCAGCCCCACACCCGTCCCCTCATATTCCTCCGCGCGGTGGAGGCGTTGGAAGACCTTGAAGAGCTTGTCGACGTCGATCATGTCGAAGCCCGCACCGTTATCTTTAACGCGGTAGACCGTCTCCCCCGCCTCGTCATGGGAGTCGATTTCAATGACGGCTTCCGGCCTCGAACGCGTAAATTTTAGCGCGTTAGCTAGAAGATTGATCCAGACCTGCTTCAAGAGAGCGGAATCGCCTTCGCAAGCGGCGAGTTCTCCGAGCACGAAGCGCACTTGGCGCCCCGAACTCTGATCCTCCAAGGTCTCGATGGCCGCGCGCGCGACCTCAGCCATGGAGACGGTAGACTTGACCATGGCCTGGCGGCCCAACTTCGAAAAGGCCAGGAGGTCATCGATGAGTTGCCCCATCATCTGGGCGCGCTTAACGATGATTCCTAGATAACCCCGGCATTCAGGCTCCAGCTTCGGGCCATAATCCTCCAGTAGAAGCTGGGAGTAGCGGCTTATCGCGCGCAGGGGTGCGCGCAGGTCGTGCGAAACGGAAGTGGTGAACGATTCCAGGTCCTTGTTGGCGGCTTGCACCTCGGCCATCCGCGCTCGGACTTCCGTTAGGTCCGTGACCACCAGGCAAAAAACCACCTCCGTCCCGTCGCCCTGCAAGCGGGAGGCCGCCAGATAGGCAGGGACCAAACGGCCCTCGCTGGTTTTTAGGGTGATTTCCCGGCGGGTGGGCTCGGTGCGGGCTTGCGCGAGGATAGCGTCGAGGACCTGCTGATCTGCGGGCAGCAGATGACTGCGTAGGACCGTGCCTAAGACTTGATCAAGTGGACGCACCAACATCTTCGCCAAATAGCTGTTGCTATAGAGGATAACTCCCTCCGCCGATAAGATGGCAGAACCTTCGCTCATCGTCTCGATGAGTTGCCGATAGACGCGGTCGGCCCCGCTCAAGGTATAAATCTGCTCTCCGCGGCCGCCGGCGACCACCACCGCGTCCACTTCGCCGTTTCGGATGGCGCGCAAGACGTCCTCGGCGTCGGTCAGCCTGGCACGGAGGTCTTCCTCGGTCGCACGAGTCATGGCTTCGGCTTCAAATCCAGCCCGATGAGAACCTGGTCGCGATCCGATAGATCTCCGATAATTCGCCGCAAAGGGAACGGCAGTTTCTTGATTAAAGTGGGCACTGCGATGATCTGCTCTCCCGAGTTCAGCCGGGGCTGTTGGTAGATGTCGAATACAGAGAGATCATAGCGTCCCTTCAAATGCTCCTCGCAAATCCCTTTGATGTTGGCGATGGCGCGGGTAGAGCGAGGCGTCGTACCCGCCACGTACAAACGAAGCTCATACCGCGGTCCCGGCTTGGTCAACATTTTCTCGAAGGCCGCCGTCTGGCTCTTGGCTGCGACTCCTCTTTTGATTTTCATTCTGATTATCCCGGCGACTCACCCGAGTTGTGGCCCGAGGAGATTAAATCCAGCCCCACGAGAACGCGCTCGCGGTTAGAGAGGTCCCCGATAATCTTGCGCACCGGCTGGGGAAGCTTGCGAACCAACGTGGGGAGGGCCAGGATCTGATCGTCTTTGCCCAACCGGGGCGTCTCCACCAGGTCGATGACCTCGATCTTGTAGTGTCCTTTCAAGTGCTCCTCGCAGAGGCGCTTGAGGTTGGCAAACGCCGTCAGCGATTTGGGCGTTTGTCCCGCGACGTAGAGGCGCAATTTCCACACATCCGCGGGTTTCGCGTTCCCCGCTCTGGCAACGCCGCCGTGAAGTTTTGTTTTCATGGGGAATCCCGCTATTTGTGCCACTTGTGCTTTCGACTTCCCGTGCTGGCCGCATCGGACTGCCGCAAATGGGCCATCTGGACGCGATCGCCGGCCAGGACGCCGGCGCGCTTCTGGTCCTGGCCGATCGTTTTTGCCGCTTCTGCCTGTTCGACATCGAACTCCGCGCGCAACACGGCGATCTGTGCCTCCATGGCTTGGCGCTTGCGCTCCCGCTCCCTCTCTCTTCCCTCGGTTTCTTGAGCGGACACGAGAGACTGGGCTTTCTCCTGCGCCTCGAGCGCGTCCCGGGCGCTGCCGGTGAGCAGAACACCGGAAGGGCCGACATACACGTCGCGAATCTCGGCGCCGTGATTGGTCAACAGAAATTCACGCACTTGATTTGAGTGCGCCATGCCGCGCGACTTCATGAGGTGCAGCACGCGATTTCGCTCCGCGCCGATCTGCACTTCCCTCAGCATCAACCAGGTGTCCATCAAAGACGACACGCCGTTATCGGTATATTCTTTGGAAGCGGAGGCGTCCCCCATGATGAGACTCGTAAAAAATGCGGTCACTTGCTGCATCTTGAAAAAATCGATCAACCGCGTCAGCATCGCCATGACCTCCGTCCTACTCCCGAGCGTGGCAAAGTTTGAGACCGGGTCGATCACGACGACGCGCGGCTTGAACTCGTTGATAAGCTTGTGGATGGTCACCAGGTGCATCTCCAGACCGAACATCGAAGGACGCTGCGCGTGGAAGCTCAGCATCCCGCGCCGCACCTGGGGTTCCAGGTCGATGCCGATCGAGCGCATGTTGCGCATGATTTGGCTTGATGACTCCTCGAAGGCGAACCACAGGCATCGTTCGCCGCGCGTCGCGGCTGCATGGACGAAATGCGCCGCTAAGCTCGTCTTGCCGGTTCCCGCCGTGCCAGACACTAACACGCTGCTGCCCCGGAAGTAGCCCTTCCCCCCCAACATCGCATCCAGACGCGCAACGCCTGATGAGACGCGTTCAGACCCCGCCTCATGATTGAGCCCCATCGAGGTGATCGGCAGGATCGAGATGCCGCCCTCGTCGATTAGAAACGGATACTCGCTCGTGCCGTGGGTCGAGCCGCGATATTTTACGATCCGCAAACGTCGCGTGGCCATCTGACCGTCCACGCGGTGGTCGAGCATGATCACGCAGTCGGCTACGTACTCTTCGAGTCCGTAGCGGGTCAGACTGTTTTCGCCGCGCTCGCCGGTGATGATGGCGGTGACGCCTTTAGTCTTCAACCAACGGAACAGGCGGCGCAGCTCGGCACGAAGGATGGCTGTGTTCGTCAACCCCGAAAAGAGGGCCTCGACGGTATCGAGCACGACGCGCTTGGCGCCGATGCTGTCGATCGCCTGACCGAGCCGTATGAACAGCCCTTCGAGGTCGTACTCGCCCGTTTCTTCTATCTCGCTACGTTCTATGTGGACAAATTCAAGCGCTAGTTTTTTCTGCGCGACCAACGCCTTGAGATCGTGCCCGAGCGAGGCGAAGTTGGTCGTCAACTCCCCGGTGGTCTCCTCGAAGGCCATGAAAACACCCGGCTCGTCGGAGTCCACCGCGCCGCGCACGAGAAACTCCATGGCCAACAAAGTTTTTCCGCAGCCCGCGGCGCCGCAAAGCAACGTCGGCCGCCCCTGAGGCAGGCCGCCGCCCGTTAGCTCATCAAGCCCCCGAATGCCGGTGGGCGCTTTGGGCAACGAGCGAGCGCCGCGGGGTTTACGAGCGGCTTTAGGGAACTCTTTGTGGTTCAAGTGTTTCACAGGATGCCTCCGCTTTAGGAGCTATTTAAAGGGTATCCGATCGCGGGAAAAAAAACGATGGCGAACACGTAAACCTTTATTGAACTCTCCCCTACCATGCGGCCGCGCTGCCGTGCAAAAAAGCGTCATCTTTTTTTTACCGCCGGTCCATTTTCAGCTGCTACTGTTCGGCACTATACTTTCGTAGGAACAGCCGGGGACGGTAGGTCGAGCGCTCAGGGAGGCGTGAGTATGCAGAAAATTGACGCGTCCCCATCGAAAAGACCGATTTCCAGGAAGCGGGGCGTCACCGCCGAGCGCGGGCATCGCCCAAACGTTAGAGAGACAATGCGTCGCCGGCCGAAGCACAATCGCCTCCCCGAGGAGACCCTGGAGTACGAGCGCAGACAGCACCTGCTCGCCGCGATCAAAATGCTGGAATCCTTCAACTATTCGATCTCCCATGACTTGCGCGCGCCGCTGCGGCACATCGCCGGCTTCAGCGAAGCGCTCCGGCGCGACTACCGAAACGCGCTCGACGAGCGCGGAAATGACTACCTAAATCGCATCGAGGAGGCCGTCCAGCGCATGTCGGCCCTAATCGACGCCATGATGCGTCTCTCGCGCATGACCCTCGCCGAAGTCGTCCGCGAAAAGGTGGACTTAAGCGGGCTGGCGCGATCGATCGGCTTGGAGTTGACGCAAGCCCATCCCCAGAGGCGGGTCCGTCTCTCGGTCGAGCCGGGCATGAGGGTCAGCGCGGCCAAAGCGTTGACGGAGATCGCGCTGCGCTGTCTCATAGAGAACGCCTGGAAGTTCACGACGGCCGCGCACAAGGCTACGATCGAAGTCGGCGCGGTCCCCAAGGCGGCGCCGCAGGCCTTCTACGTGCGGGACAATGGAGTCGGATTCGATCAGGCCTATGTCCACAAGATCTTCAAGCCGTTTCAACGCCTCCACCCGGAAAAAGAATTCACGGGAACCGGCATCGGCCTCTCTTTGGTGCAGCGCGCCGTCCAGCGCCATGGCGGCCGGGTTTGGGCGAAGTCGAAATCCGGGAGGGGAGCGACCTTTTATTTCACGCTCGCTCCAAAGGAATGACTCAGCGACGAGTGCTGCTGGTCGAAGACAACGAAGACGACAGGGAACTGACGCTGCTCGCGTTCCGACAGAGCAATTTCCAGTTTGCCGTGGACCTGGCCGTAGACGGCGCGCAGGCCCTGGAGCGCCTGCGCGCGGCGCCGACGCTGCCGGCACTCGTCCTGCTCGATCTAAACCTTCCCAAGATCGGCGGCCTGGAGGTCCTAAAGCATGTGCGCTCCGAGCCCCGGCTCAAAGAGCTCCTCGTAGTCGTGCTCACCGGCTCGGACGAGCCCGAGGACCAGAAGGAGGCGGAGCGGCTGGGCGTCGCGCGCTTTTTCACCAAACCCGTTGGTTCGGCCGGATTCGCCAAGATCGTCCACGAACTGGAAAGATTGCTGACGACCGAACGATTCTGACTAGTTATCACGACCCGAACCTTACACCTCTACTGCGGTATAGGTCTCAACATACTTCTCCTCGCCTCATCATCAATTCGCCATCCGATCCGCCTGAACATCGACTAGCTCCCGCACCCGTGCGAGCAGATCCGCGCGTTCGACCGGTTTCGTCAAGTATGACGCGCCACCGGCATCCATACCCATCAAAAATCCTTCGTCTGAGTCGACCCCGGTTAGAAACAGCACGGGCACGTTGGCGAAACGTGCCTGCTCGTGCACGCGTTGGCAGAGCAAGAAGCCGTTGGGACCAGGGAGCTGGACATCCATGATGATAAGGGACGGGACGCGCTCCTGTTCCGAGGCCAGAAGTTCTATGCCGTCACCGAAAGTGACGGTATCGTAGTCCGGCAGCAGCCAGTGCCATACGATTGATCGGAACTCGGCATCGTCCTCCACGATCATTACGCAGTGCCGGTCAGTCTGCGGCTTCGTCTCCGTTTTCATAGCCTCCTCCTCGTCTCAGTATTCGAAGCACATGTTCTCTTCATCGGCGCGCGGTCGACTTCAGCATGACTTTGACCGCGAACTGCGCTTCCCGCGACGGTCAAACGCGTAGCCCTCGGGATCGTTTTTAGCGAATTTCTTCATTTCGGCACCGAGTGCGCTGACCTGGCCGATTGAGGTCAGGCATTGCTTGAGGTTGGTGACACCGCCGATAGCGATGGCGACGATGGGAAAGCGCGTTTTGTGGCCTGCGCGGTCGGGAACTTCGATATACCCTTTCTGACGGTCGGCTGGATCGTAGAGGCTCGGCGCATAGCCGTTAAAATCAGCGATGATCTTGCAGCATGTTTCCACGGCGCGCTCTGGAGTTGTGACGCTGATGAAGTCGTCGCCCCCAATATGTCCGATGAAATCGCCGGGTTGGCGCGCCGTGGTCAGCAGTTCGGCCACGTGCCGTATGGCTTTGTCGCCGCGGTCGAAGCCGTAGCGATCATTGAGCGCTTTGAAATTATTGAGATCTGAGTAGAGCACGGCAAATTTGACGCCGGAACGGATTCGATTCCCGATTTCGCGTTCGATGGAAGGGTTTCCGGGTAGCAGACTCAGGGGGTTGGCCTCGACATCCGTGCGAGTGGTTTGAAATGCTCCGTTGACGCGGGCCAGCAACTCGCGCGGATCGAAGGGCTTGGTGATGTAGTCGTTGGCTCCGAGCTTAAGTCCGTGGACTTTGCTGGGGATATCGGAGTTCGAGGTGAGCATTAACACCGGAAGATGCCGCATTAGGACGTCGGATTTAATCATGGCCAGCACTTGCCAGCCGTTCATCTCAGGCATTTCCACATCGAGCAGGATGAGGTCAGGGCGGTGGCGGGCAATGCGCCTCAGCGCCTCGCGGCCGTTGTCGACCGTGATGACATCGTAATCCGCTTGTGTGAGCAGGCCGCTCAGAACGGCGCGCATGTCGACTTCGTCGTCGACGATCATGACCTGTGCGAGTGCGCCGGATTTGTTCATGGTTCGTTTTGTCCAGGAGGGTAATGAATAGTGTTCAAGAAGACATCCATAATAAGTGTAGGTTCCGGAACTCAACGTTTCCAGATACTCTTTGTCAGTGATGTCAGATTCAAAGAGGCGAGGCTACACGATCAACAGTGACGCGTTGGGGCGCCTCAAGGCGTGTTCTCTGCAGGGGGCCCATGTGGCTTGCGATGCTTCATTGCCGGAGTGAGCGACGGGGCTGGACACCGATGCTCCCTGGCCCTTAGCGAGTTTGGTCGCGACGCCTTTGTTTCGAGAGCTTTTCAGCGAGCAACGTCATTACTTCGAGATCCCGGTTCGTCCTAGCGCTGCCTGTCTGGTCTAAAGAAGCCTCTGGCAGGGGAGCCAAAAGAGCGTCGGTCATGCCGGCGGGAAAATGCAGACCGCCCTGGAACACATGCTTGATGGCCTCGAGCAGGTCCCCCGCCGGCTGGTCCTTGGTCACATAGCCCTGTACGCCGCACCGAGCCATTCTCACCACGTATTCCGCGCTGGAATGGATGCTGAAGGCGATGAGCTTGGCCTTGGGGATAAGGGGGCGCAGACGGCGGGCCAGTTCCCCGCCGTCGAGGGAAGGAAGATTCACGTCCAAAACGACGACATCGGGCGCCGCCTTCTTGACCTTGCGCAGGGCCTCTTTGGCATCAGACGCTTCCCCCACGATCGAGATCGAGTGGTTGCTCAAATAGGAACGCACTCCTTCGCGCACGATCGGATGGTCGTCCACCAGGAAAACCCTGATATTCCTTTGTTTATTGCTTTGTTTTGCGTCTTTCGGCTGCATTGTAACTTAAGCATAACTCATGCCACGGGTTCCGGCTATCCGTAATACTACGCAGTACGGACGGGGGCGCTTATTTGTAGGAGATGCGACGAGATTGCTAACATAACTCGTGAAGAAATCCGGCAAGCTCAAGGCTGCAAACTCTTTAAACAGGATCCTCGGGCTTCTTCAGGCCGCCAAGGAAGAGCTTCAGTCAACCAATGAGCAACTGATCACGTCGACCGAGGAAGCCGGAGGCGGCAACCAGATACTAAGACGCGCCAATAGCGATCTTTCAAATCTTCTGGCCAACATAAACATCCCCATCGTCCTGCTGGATTCAGATTTGGCCATCCATCGCTTCACGCCGTCGGCGGAGAAGGTGCTCGACCTCTCCCCGAACAAGATCGGCCGATCCATCGTGAACATCAAGCTCCCGCTGCGCCTTCCCAATCTAAAAGAACTGCTGTTGGCCGTAATCAAGACCGGCCACGTCAAAATGCTGGAAGTCCAGGACGTGCATGGCCGCTGGTATTACCTCATTCTCCGGCCTTACCGGACCGACAAAAGCAAGACCGAGGGCGCCGTGATGGCGCTCATCGATATCAACGACCGGAAGCTCTCGGAAAAAACCGTGCAGCGGCTGGCCACCGTGGTGCTCGATTCCAACGACGCTGTCATCGTCTACGATCTTAAGGATCGGATCATCGCCTGGAACAAAGGCGCGCAAAAGATGTACGGCTACACCGAAGCGGAAGCCTTGCAGATG
>JAYVZL010000205.1:0-11625 GCA_043783505.1 Elusimicrobiota bacterium | reverse complement strand
AAAAACGCACATCCAACGACAAAATACGACAAATCACGATTTGCTAAAAATCACTGAAAAGTCAGCGATTCTTGATTATAAGTGGGTTGCGGCGGGAGGCGGTCGCCGTCTTTTCAGACCGGTGCTCTACCACTGAGCTACCCCGCCAAGGGGGGCATCATACCAAATACTCCCCCAGGAGAATTATTTGCCTTCCAGCTCTTCCCCGCGCATTTTGTGATATTGAGCGAATTGATCCGCCTCAGCGGCGAGCGCCTCGGCATCTTTGATGTATTTTTCGCAGTGGGATCTCATCTTTTTGACCCATGACTTTTCCCCTGGCTGGGTTTTAAGCGGAGAGGCATTCGCCTTTATATAGTCGGCCAACATTCCTCGGTGAAATTTCGCATCCTGGCGATATTGGATCGCCTTATTTAGATATGTCTTTGCCATGGCCGTATGATCCTCAGCAGTTTGTGGAACTTTGACGGCCGCCGGAACCACCAATTCAGTTTTGGGTGCCGCGGCGTCTTCTGCGCGAATGCGGGTGTTGGTAGTTGTCCATGCGCACACAAAGACCATAAAACCAATTACTGCCAAGCCATTTTTATTTTTCATATCGCCTCCTGAAGTGTCTATGCGGGTTTCGATTGAGGAAGACTTAGCTTGAAGACGCTGCCCTTTGCTTCCTCCGATTCGACCGTTGCCTCGCCTCCCATCGCGCGCAGTGCAGCCCGACAGAAGGTGAGTCCAAGGCCCAGTCCGTGTCTACCCCCGCCGTTCTCTCCTTGGTAAAAGCGGTCGAATATACGCGGAAGGTCGCGCGCCGGGATTCCCGGTCCATTGTCGACGACGCGGATGAGAACTGAGCCGTCGCCATTGGAGGCGTCTACGCCGATTCGCCCGCCGGAGGGGGTGAATTTCAGCGCGTTGTCGATCAGATTGGTCAAGGCGCGGCGCAGAAGTTCCGAATCCGCGCGCACAGTCAGGCCCTTCGGCGCGTCGCCCGTCAGGGTTAGCCCGTGCGCGCCGGCGACGGCCGCATGCTCAGCAATGATTTCGCGGATTAGGAGGCCCACGTCCACGGCGGCGGCATGGATGGGAAGGGAGTCCTCAACAAGGCGCTCGGTCTCAAGGTAGGCCTTGATAAGCGCGTCCATTCGTTGGGAGTTGCGGACTCCATTTTTAATGAGCTGGACATCCTCAAGAGAGAGCGCGTGGCCGGCGCCCATATCTTCCAGGAGACGAAGAGCCCCAAGCGCTATGGTCAACGGGGCGCGTATGTCATGCGCGAGCATCTGACGCCAATGCTCCTTGTGACGCTTCAGTTCCATCTCCTGGGCGACGTCCTCGATCAGAACGAAATGACGCTCGACATTGAACATAGGAACCCGCATGCAGCGCACCCGCAGCTCGCGTCCTGTGACCGTGTGCCGTCCGCGAACGGTGACCGCTCCCTGCGGTCCGCGCGGTATCCGCAATTGGCAGTCGGCCGCTCCGGCGCCGCAGGCCGCGCCTTCGATTCCACCGCATAAGGGTCCGCAGAGCATGGTTTTCACGGCTTCTTCGGCAGCCGGGCCGAGCAGGCTGCCAGCAGCGCTGTTCGCGTATAACAGCTGGCCTGCGGCGTCGGTGATGCAGACGCCGTCTGTGAGACAGTCAAAGAGAGGCCTCAGGGCGTCGAGAAATTCGATACTCATATAGGCGACCGATCCCGATTCCGAGGGATCGCCGAACTTCGACGCAACGAAACGGTCCGCGTCCAGAATCGGACGGCGTTGCGGCCGCATCTCTTGACGGCGTACATCGCTGCGTCGGCCTTTTGAATCAGGTGGTTTGTCGTCGCTTTCCCTTGAGGCAGGCAGCCTCCGATGCTCGCGGTGGTCGAGATCCGCCGCCCGTTCACATTGAACGGGCGGCGAAGGACCCTCAGGATTTTCCGGGCGATCGCTTCCGCGTCGCGCTGCCCGTCAAGCGGATCGAGTATGACGGCGAATTCGTCTCCGCCCCAACGAGTCACGGTGTCCGTGCTTCGGACACAGCCGCGCAAGCGCGCGGCCACGGCTCGCAGGAGAGCGTCTCCCGCGGCGTGCCCCCAGCGGTCGTTGATGTCCTTGAAGTGGTCCACGTCCAGAAAAAGCACAGCCGGTCTCCCACCTGAAGGACGGCGGGCCAAGGCGCGTTGGAGTCGCTCGTGGAACAGGCGCCGGTTGGGCAGGCCCGTCAGCGGATCGTATTGAGCCAACTGTATCAAACGCTCCTCGTCGATCTTGGGGGTCGTGATGTCGCGGAAGACTCCGAGATAGCAACGCGTGCGTCCTGCCGCGTCCTTGACGGCGCTGATCGTCAGCCATTCTGGGTATATTTCTCCGCCTTTGCGCCGATTCCAGATCTCACCCTGCCAGAAACCGGTCCGCAGGATGCGATCCCACATTTTCGCGTAAAAGGGCCGGTCGTGCTTCCCGGAGTGCAACATCCGAGGGTTCTTGCCGATCACAGCCCGGGGGGAGTAGCCGGTAACGGCGCAGAAGGCGGGATTGACGGTCATAATGGAGCCATTCGAGTCGGTAATGACAACGCTGTCGTGCATGGCCCGCATCAATTGCCGTACCGTCGGCGAAAAGGGCGGCGCGTCCTTCCCAGGCATACCGTTCCAGCGCTTCATCGTTCTATCGAGCCGTGCCAGCCTGTGAGTCTGCCTTCTGCTTCAATGGACCCCCGCCGCGAAAGACGAGAACGTCCTTGCCAGCGTCGGCGCTTATACGTTGGCCGTCCCTGACCTCCCCGGTCAACAGCATGCGGGCGATCGGATCGATGACGAGCCGGGAAATCGCGCGCTTAAGCGGCCTGGCTCCATAAGCGGGATCATAGCCTTCCTTCGCCAGCAGGTCCTTGGCTGCGTCGGTGAGCGAGAGTTCGACCCGCCGCTCCGCCAAGCGCTTGCGGACGGACGCGAGCTGGACTTCCACGATGCGCCGCAGGTGCTCCTTGTCGAGACTTGAGAACTCGAGGACGTCGTCGAGGCGATTGAGGAACTCGGGGCGGAAGCGGGTTTTGAGCTCGTCTTTGGACGCGTTAGACGTCATCATGATGACGGTGTTGGCGAAGTTGACCGTCCTGCCCTGGCCGTCGGTTAACCGCCCGTCGTCCATGACTTGGAGCAGCACGTTGAAGGCGTCTGGATGGGCTTTCTCGATCTCATCGAGAAGGATCACTGCGTATGGCCGCCGGCGCACGGCCTCGGTCAGCTGCCCGCCCTCTTCATAGCCCACGTAGCCGGGGGGAGCGCCGATGAGGCGGGCGACCGCGTGCTTTTCCATATATTCCGACATGTCGATGCGGACCATGGCCTTGTCGGAGTCGAACAGGAACTCGGCCAGCGCGCGCGCGAGCTCGGTCTTGCCGACGCCCGTCGGCCCCATCAGTAGGAACACACCGGTCGGGCGGTTCGGGTCGGAGAGGCCGGAGCGGGCGCGCCGCACCGCGTCGCACACTGCTTTGACCGCGGCGTCCTGGCCGATGACTCGTTCGTGAAGCTTTTCCTCCATACGCAGCAGCTTTGCGGCCTGGCCCTCGAGCAGGCGCTCAACGGGTACGCCGGTCCAGCGCGCGACGACGCCGGCGATGTCCTCTTCGCCGACTTCTTCCTTTAAGAGCTTGCGTTCCTTCTGGAGCTCCGCGAGTTCCTTGCGCAGCTTCACCTGCTGCTTCTCGAGCTCCGGCACCCTGCCGAAACGCACCTCGGCGGCCCGCGCGAGATCGCCCGCGCGCTCCGCTTTCTGCTCGTCGGCCTTGAACTCTTCGACCTGCTTTTGAACGTCGCGCAGGGCGCCGATCAAGTCCTTTTCGTTCTTCCAATGGGCACGCAGTTCGGCGGACTCGCTCTTGAGCCTTTTGAGTTCTTTCTCGATGATCTTCAGGCGCTCAGCCGACGCCGCGTCGCCTTCTTTCTTGAGGGCGGTGGCCTCGATCTCGAGACGGCGGATGTCGCGTTCGGCTTGGTCGAGCTCCTGGGGCAGCGAGTCGATCTCCATGCGAAGGCGGCTGGCGGCCTCGTCGATGAGGTCGATGGCCTTGTCGGGCAGCTGACGGTCGGGGATGTAGCGCGAAGACAAAGTCGCGGCGGCCACCAAGGCGGCATCGCGGATGCGTACGCCGTGATGAACCTCGTACTTCTCCTTGAGGCCGCGCAGGATCGCGATCGTATCGTCTATGGACGGTTCGTCGACCAATACGGTCTGGAAACGGCGCTCGAGGGCGGCGTCCTTCTCGATGCCTTTCTTGTACTCGTCGAGCGTGGTCGCTCCCACGCAGCGGAGCTCACCGCGCGCGAGCATCGGTTTGAGCAGGTTCGCCGCGTCCATGGCTCCCTCGGCGGCGCCGGCGCCCACGAGCGTGTGCAGCTCGTCGATGAAGAGGATCACTCTTCCTTCCTGGGCGGCGATCTCCTTGAGTACCGCCTTTAGGCGTTCCTCGAACTCGCCGCGGAACTTCGCGCCCGCGATCAAGGCTCCAAGGTCGAGAGAGATGACGGACTTGTCCTTGATGCCCTCAGGCACGTCGCCGGAGGCGACGCGCTGGGCCAAGCCTTCGACGATCGCGGTCTTGCCTACGCCCGGCTCGCCGATAAGCACGGGATTATTCTTAGTTCGGCGCGACAGGACCTGGATCACGCGGCGGATTTCGGCGTCGCGGCCTATCACGGGGTCGAGCTTTCCGCGGCGCGCGGCGGCGGTCAAATCCCTTCCATATTTCTCGAGCGCCTGGTAGGTCGCCTCCGGCTCCTGGGAGGTGACGCGCTGCGAGCCCCGCGTTTGCGTGAGCGCCGCGAGGAATTTGTCGGGCGTGAGTCCGAGCTTGGCTAAGGCTCGTGCGCCGTCGCCGCCCGCATCTAGGATTCCTAGAAGCACGTGCTCAACTGAGACGAACTCGTCTTTCAAGGCCTTCATTCGTTCCTCGGCCTTGAACAGCGCGCTCTCGATAGAGGCGGAGGCGTGGAATTTCGCGCCCGAGACTTGGGGCCTCTTGGCCAGGATCTTCTCGATCTCGGCGGCGGCCGTGCGCGGTTCGATTCCGCCCTTCTTCAGGGTTTCGGGGACGACGCCCGCGTCCTGAGCCAGCAGGGCCGCGAGCAGGTGCTCGGGCGTGAGCTCCGGATGCCCTCGCCGCTGCGCGGACGTCTGCGCGTCCTGGAAGGCTTCCTGCGTCTTCAGCGTCCAACGGTCGGGATTCATTGTGTCCTCTTGACGGCGGTATAGCTGAAATATGCAACGTACCTGCCAGGGTTGAGTGAAAAAAGGAAGGCCGGGCGGCTGCGAGCCGCTCGGCCCTTTACTCATCGGATTGCCGTCTTGTGGACCCCGACCTGTCTGGGCCTACGGCATTTTCCGGTCCGACTTGCTTCTTTGCGGCAGCCTCCCTCTGGGAGGTCGCCGAAATACGTCGCAACAAAACGGCTATATCGCGGCAACGTGGCGGGACGTCGATGTCAGTCCGCTGTTTTAAATGGAGATTATGTTGCGACATTGTGAGCGAGGAAGTCGTTGGAGTTGCTAGAGGAGGTGGTTGTGGAACAGAAAACTCGCAATATAGCGGAGTACGCGGGATTCTTCATTTCAGGAGCGGCGGTCGGGGCCGCACTGGGCATGATTTTCGCGCCGAAGGGCGGCCGCGAAACGAGGGAAGACATGAGCCGGTGGCTCAAGGAGAAGAGAGAAAAAAGCGGGGTCGAGTACCAAGCCGTAAAAGAGGCCCTGCACGCGGGTCGCAAGGCGTTCGCGGCTAAGGAGAAGGAGCTCGCCGGCGTCTGATGGATCGATAATGCGGACGGCTTGCTGACCATCAGCATGCCCAAGCTCGTGGTGGGAAAGTCCAAGGGGGTGCGCATTAACATCGAGTAGCGGCGAATGACGAATAGAGGATGGGCGAGACGGGAACGCATCCCGTCCCGCCCGGCGCGGGGGGGCTTTGTGGATAAAATTGATTCCTTGATCGAGGAGCATGCGAAGCTGCGCCGCTTGGCGAACCGTATCGTGAGGAGTCTTGGAACGCAGACCGGCGTGGGTTGGGACGATTGCGCGGGCTGCGAGATGACAAGTTTTTTTTCGGCGCAGCGCTTATTTCAGGAAGTGCTTGCGGATCATGAGGCGAGGGAGGAGCGCGTTCTCAAGGTGCTGCTCCGACATCGCGAAATCGAGAGCGCGGAGTTGGAGCCAGTGCTCCATAGGGCGCATGTCTCGCTAGATGGCATGACGGCTCTGCTGCGCACGCTGTCGAACGTCTGCGATGGGAAGCATGTCTATGCGGTCAGGACCATGGCAGACCGCCTGAGCGAAGAACTGGACGTGCATCTGACCTACGAGGAAAAGGTGCTGTTTCCACTACTGCGCCGCAGTCCAACGGCTGTTTAGCTGCTCAGGGGATCAGACGCGGTTGGGGCTGCTTTTGGAGAACATCCATGCGTTCCTCGAACGCGGCCTCAAATCGGCGCTTTAGTTCGCTTCTATTCGTTTCGAATTCCGCGGCGCGCGCGACCTTGCGATTCTTGGAGTCGTATTCGAGGAAGTCGAGGATGGAACGGACCTCCTGTTTTGTGAGAGGCTCGCCATGAAGCTTGGCTCGAACGCGCATGCTCGCGACGTAGAATTCCCACCAGGCCCGATTCACGTAAGGCGCGTTGATGGAGCGCGCGAGCGTATGGCAGCGGGCGCACGCTTGGGCGTAGACCGTATAATCGCGTTTTATATCGGACGGATAGGTGGAGACGTCCACAGTGTCTGGACCTAGATCACTGTAGAACAAGGCGGCTTTGCGGCGTTCGGTGGAAACTTCGGGGAGCGCGACGCTCGGAGACGACGCGGGCGTAACGCTGGTTGATTGCCAAGCGGCGCAAGCGCCGGCAAAAAGGATGATGAACAGTGGTAGAAGTCTTCGGTCCATGTCTTGCTCCGCTTGTCGCCGCCGTGTGCTCGTATCCTAGCAACTAATCGACCATAGTCGGTTTCCGCCAGTGGCCGGAATGTTGCGTATAAAGATAAAGACAACTCGGAGACATTATGATCATATTCCCGCCAAAGAAGATTCTCGTCGCCTACGATGTAGCGGATGCGTCCCACACAGCGTGGCGGCACGCGTCCGCGCTCGCCGCGAAATGCGGCGCGACCTTGGATGTCGTCTACGTCGTTCCATGGGAAATAAACGATGTTTCAATGCCTCCATCCGGCCTGACCGCCGCCGACATTCGTGGGCTGCGCGCGAAAATCCGCGCAGTGGTCGGCCCGGACAGCAAGATCACGATAGTGGAGGGCGACCCGGCCGTTCGCATCCTAGGCTTGGCTCGTCTTCGCCGCTGGGATTTGATCGTGGTGGGGACGCATGCCCGCAAGGGCGTCATGCGGTTCATGCTCGGGTCGGTCGCCGAGGCCGTGGTTCGGGCCTCTGCAGTCCCCGTACTCATCGCTCGAGGCGCCGTCCGTCCGATTCGCTCGATTTTGGCGCCCATCAAGTTCACGGCCTACGCGGAATACGGCTTCGCCTATGCCGCCGCCGCCGCGGCCGTCTTATCGGCGCGACTGACGGCTCTACACGTGACGGAAGATCCGATTTGGAACGGTGATCCGCGTCTGTGGATCACCAAACTCCTCAAGCGTCTGCCGGCGGAGGTTCTCAAAGAAGCCCGTCCAACGGTAAAGGAGACTTCCGGAGGGGTCGTCAGTGGGATACTCAAGTCGAGAAGGGGGCACGATTGGATAGTCCTCGTCGCGCACGGGAAATCACTCATTAAAGACGCCTTTCTCGGGACGACGCTGGAAAGGGTGCTGCGAGGCTCGTCGATTCCGGTGTTGTCCGTTCCCGCCGTGGGCAGCATGCCCTTCGTCTTGCGCGTTGCCGGCTCGCGCTAGTAAGAGGATATATATTGGCGCAAGACATCATGCACAAGCGGCCATGACCAATAAGGCGATATCCGCTAAGGAAGCTCTGATGCCGCTGCGCAGCGGCCAGCGCGTGCTCGTGGGGTCGGGTGCAGCGGCGCCGCAGGAACTCATCGAGGCGTTGGCGCGGCGCGCGCGCGGTTTTTGCGACGTGGAGGTCCTGCACTTGATGACGCTCGCCAAGGCGCCGTATGCGGCGCCGTCCTTTAGCGGGCACGTGCGCCATAACGCCCTGTTCATCGGCGCCAACACGCGCGAGGCGGTCGGAGCCGGGCTCGCGGACTACACTCCGTGCTTCCTCCATGAGGTGCCCGGAATGTTCCGTTCCGGCCACTTGGCTCTCGACATGGCGCTGGTTCAGGTCGCGCCGCCGCGCGGCGGGGTCTGCTCCCTGGGTGTCTCAGTCGACGTAGTCAAGGCCGCGGTCGAGTCGGCGGCCTACGTCGTCGCGCTTGTCAACCCGAATATGCCGTGGACGCAAGGCGCGTCCACGGTCCCGCTCTCGGACATCGACGCCTTTGTTGAGGGCGGCGGCCCTATCTTCGAGCTTCCGGCGCGCGAAGCCACGGCCGAGGCTTTGTGGATCGGGCGCTACGTACGTGAGCTTGTGGAAGATGGTTCTACGATTCAGGTGGGTATTGGCGCGGTGCCCGACGCCGTACTTGCGGCGCTGGCCGGCAAGAAGGATTTGGGTGTGCATTCGGAGATGATCTCAGACGGCGTCCTTGATCTCGTCGCCGCCGGCGTCATCACGGGGAATGCGAAAAGCCTTCACCCCGGTCGTGTCGTGACCTCCTTTTGCATGGGAAGCCGGCGTCTCTATGACGCCGTTCGCGACAATCCGAAGTTCATTTTTCATCCGAGCGATTACGTCAACGATCCCGCGGTGATCGCGCGCAACGAGCGAATGGTGTCGATTAATTCGGCCCTGCTGGTGGACTTGACCGGCCAGGTCGCCGCCGACTCGATCGGTGGCCGCCTTTACAGCGGTGTCGGCGGACAGGTGGACTTCGTGCGGGGCGCGGCCGCCTCGCGGGGTGGGAAGTCCATCATCGTGCTCCCGTCGACGGCGAAAAGGGGGACGGTCTCACGTATCTCCTGCGCGCTGTCCCCTGGCACCGGAGTCGTGACGTCGCGGGCGGACATCGACTACGTCGTCACCGAATACGGCATCGCCAGTCTCAAGGCCAAGACTATCCGCCAGCGAGCCGTCGCGCTGATACAGATCGCGCACCCGCGTTTTCGCGTGGCGCTTGCGGCTGAAGCCGCGAAGGCGGGTCTGCTCGATGCCGGCCACATTCTGCCGCGCGCCGTGGGACGCTATCCGATCGAGTTTCAGTCCCGACGGCGCGTCGGAAAGTCAGACTTACTGCTCCGTCCGCTCGGGCCATCCGATGAGCGGGCCTTGAAGGATCTCTTTTACGCGCAGTCGGAGGAAACGACCGCCTTGCGCTTTGGCACGCCGCTCTCGCGGCTATCCGAGGCCCAATTTCAAGAGCTGGTGGCCATCGACTTCCGGACTTCGATGGCGATCGGAGCCTTCTTATGCGAAGGACGACGGCGGTGTCTCATCGGCGTCGCGCGCTATCACACGTCTGCGGGCGAGACCGAGGCCGAGTTGAGCGTAGCCGTGCGTGATGAATTTCAGCGCAAAGGCGTGGGCAGCGCGCTGGTTCGTGCCCTAGCCGAGGTCGGGGTCGCACGCGGCCTGGAGTCATTTCGCTGCGAGGAGCGCGGCGAGGGCATCTTGCGCCTGCTGCGAGGGAGCTTCTCCGAGGTGCGCGAGCATGCCGCCGCTGCAGATGCGCGCCGTTCGTGGGTTCGGCTAGCGGATCGTTTTTTCGACGAGATTTAGGGCCGGGTGGCGAGCAGCCGGGTGGCGGAATATGGCAGTTCTGTTGCAAATCAATGGGTTATGGCCAAAAAAAGACAGCAGCATGACGATAATGTGCTTGCGAACGGAGGGTGCAGATGGGAATCTTCGGACGGACGATGAACGCCCGGCGCTTGGATCCGCTCAAGTCGGTCGATTTCTCTTCGGCGCCGGCACTTGAATTGAGCGTGAGCGAGACGATCGAACGTTGGCCCGCGACGCGCGCGATCTTGGCGGCGCGCGGACTCGATCTGTGTTGCGGGGGGGGTGCATCCTGTTGGGATGGCGGCCCGCGCGCATGGCGTCGATCCCGAGGCGCTGCTGGTGGAGCTTCGCGCCGCGGTGAGGTCGAACCCGCCATGAGCCTCGAGGCACTGGACCTGCGTGGTCTGACGCCGCCCGAGCCTATGGTGCGTATTTTCTCCGCGCTCGCCGCTCTCGGCGAAGGAGAGGAGCTTGTGGCGATCCTGCCTCATGCGCCCGTCCCGCTTTTCGCCCTGCTCGAGGAGCGGGGCGCTTCATGGGAAACCGTCGCCGACGAACCCGGACGCTTCGTCCTGCGCGTGCGGAGGACCCGTGGGCTGCGAGCCGGCTGAGGCCGCGCCGCAGCGCGGCGGCGTGCCGTTTATGCGCATAGCGCCGCCGCTTTGGCTGCCTCTGCGCCATTTCGCGATGGCCGCCGGTGCCTTTGTCGTTTTCGCGGCAGGCGTCGCTTGGCGCGGCGGCGATTTGGTCGGCCTCGACTTCGACGCGCGTTTCGCGCTGGGTCTCGTGCATGTCCTGACGCTCGGCTGGATCGCGCAGACCATCATTGGAGCGTGGTGCCAGATGCTGCCTACGCACGGTGAAGTCCCGCTGGCCTTCCCGCGCGCGGCGGCGGCCGGCTGGTGGCTGTTCGCACTGGGCGCTGCGGCTTACGTTGCGGCTCTGTGGAGCGGCGTCGAACGCTACTGGATCGCCGCACTCGCCGTCGCGGGCGGTCTTATGGTTGAACTGTTCGTCCTGGCAACGACGCACGCGCGCGCGCGCAAGCGCGATTTGACCTGGGTTCATTTCTCGGCGGCGCTTGGTTGGCTGGCCGCGCTCGCGACGGTCGGAGCTTTGATGGCTTACGACCGCCAGCGAGGCCTCATCTTCCGGGATCCGGAGGGGGGGCTCATCGCGCACGTTCACATGGCGCTCATCGGCTTTGTCGCGACGGCGGTTTATGGCGCTGGACGTCGGCTGATACCCTGGGTGGCCATGGACCAGAGCCGTTCTCGCTGGGAAGGAAGCATAAGCTTGGCCGTTACGCAAATCGGCGTCGTGGGGCTAGCACTTGACGCGCTGTTCTTCGGCCGACGACTGATGCCTGTATGGGCCTGTCTGATCGGCGCAGGTTTTATCTTTTATGTCATGCAGTTGCGGCCCCTGTTGACCCGCAGGCCTCCGCTCGACTGCTCGACGGCGTTGACGCTTCTGTCTTTCGCCGGCGGCTTGCTGTGGATGGGACTCGGCCTGGGGCTGGCCTTCGGCCGTTTCGCCGACGTTTCGTCCGCGCGCGCGGCTTATGTATGGGCGGCGCTTATCGGCTGCGTCACGCCGATGATCCTGGCGCAGGTCCACAAAATTGCGCCATTTCTCGTCTGGCTGCACGCCTACGGTTTGCGCCAGTCGGCTGCGCCGGTCCCTAAGATCGAGGATTTGACAAACCGCGGGCTTGCCTGGGTGGAATTCACGGCGCTGGCCGTTGCGGCGCCCCTGGGGACGGTGGGACTAGGCCTCGAGCGCGGAGACCTCGTGCGCGCGGCTGGGGTCTGCCTGCTCGTCTGCGCCGGGTGTTACGCGTGGAATCTAAAGTCG
>JAYVZL010000204.1:0-1700 GCA_043783505.1 Elusimicrobiota bacterium | reverse complement strand
CGGCGTCTTTCAAGCGCAGTGCGTGCTAAAAATTCCTACTTCGTTTCTCAATGGGCCCCACCGCGTCGGGCTTGCGCCAGGTGTAGTCAGCGGGCTCTGAGCGAAACGAAGGCGAGACATGCCACCACGGGCATCCTTGAGCGTCTCGGACCCGTTCGCGCGATGGGTCGCCGTCGACTGAACGAAAATAAAAATTCGGGAGGCAACAGCTACGGCCTACGTCTTCGTAACGACATTTTTCTGGTCGGGCCTAACGGCAACAGCAACGGCGACGACAACGGCACAGAGAACGACAAGGAAAACGGATTAAAACACGGCTATAACGGCAACGAAAAACCGGACATTTTAACTTTCGTTTGACACGAAATATGCGAGCATTGTAAATATCGCTTCTTAGGGCTACAATCTTGGTCATGGGTCTAAAATGAAAGCGACCGCTTTAGAGGGCCTCGATAAAAAAACTCTTGCCTGGGGCTGGGCAATCGCCATTTTCGGAGTCAAGATGGTCTGGCTCCCCGGATCCATCATCAACCTGCTGGTCAACTGCTCGGGGGTACAAAAACACACTCCGGATGTCTATTCCAAAATTTTCTTTGCTCTCATTCCGACTTTCAACGGCTGGTCTTCCCTGCTTTGCATCGCCGCCGGCGTCCTAGCGGCCGCATGCCTGGCGAAACGGGTGAAAATCAAGCATGCGATTTACGTCTTCGGGCTCGCCTGCGTGAGCTATGTGCTGCTGTTAGGCATGGCTCCTTACGTTCGTCCGTTCGTGCATTAGGGAGGAGGCTTATCGGCCCGTTGACGGAGTCCCTCGGTAGGTTGTATCCTCAGCCTTCGCAATGGGAATCGCAGGGAAGGTCAAGGGGCCTACGCAAGCAACCCTCTATGCCGCGACTCCCGGTCACTCCACCCAACGGAAAGCAGGGAGGGACTCCGTCAACTGGCCGATAAGCCGGTTAGGGAGAAAACGCAATGTATCGTAAATCCTCACGCGGCTATACGCTCATCGAACTGGTTGTCGTAATCACCATCATAGCGATAATCGCGGGCATCGGCATTCCGCAATATCAACGAACAGTGGAGACCGCTCGAGCCCTTGACGCAACCACCACCATTAAACTTGTCGCCTCTGCCAATAAGTCGTACCAGCTGGATCACGGGGTCTTCACCGCGGGGCAACTGACGGACGTCTGCAATGCCGCCTGTTGCGCAGGGGCTCCGGGCTGCGGTGCTGCCCTCAACGATCCCTGCAATTTGGTCGCCTGCGGCTATGTTCCCAAGCAAAGCTTCAGCGGTTCATACTGGTCTTTTTTCGCAGTTGCGGGTACGGATGGCTATAATAATTGCTCCCCTCCATACGGGACTAAGGAGATCGCCTGCGGCCACAGGAAGCGTTGCTCGGTCGACATAGGTGACCCTCATTGTATAGATGAGTCGGCTTGGCCATACCGTTGCTGGGTATATTCAATCGATGAAAGCAATGTCCTATCGTCCTATCCAAATCCAAAAAGCCCGCCACCGATGCCCTAATAAATAGATTCAGCCCCGAGCGCGGCCATCGCCGCGACATAATTTTTCAGGCGCTTTCTAAAAATCGCGACGAACCTTGGACCGCGAGAAATGAGAATCGAGATCCGCTCCTTAAAGATTGATCACCCGCGTTAACCCCCTATTGAGTGAGACCCTGGCGCACCACTCGG
>JAYVZL010000203.1:0-4733 GCA_043783505.1 Elusimicrobiota bacterium | reverse complement strand
CCGGCGCGCTCCAAGAACCTGTGGAATTCGGGCTGTAGTAGGTGTTCCAGGACACCCACGTCGAGGTGGCTTTGCCGCTGAGATAGTTGTAATTGGTGTTGGAGGCGTTGAGAGGATTGGTGGTCATGATCAAAATAAAGGCTTTCTGCATGCCGCTGCCCGTGCTGCCCGTGCCCAAGGCTTCGTTTATGGTGAGGTTAAGAGGGTAGGCTCCGCTATTTCCCGTAGCCGTACTGCTGACCGGGCGGGTAATGCTGATGGCCGGACCCTGGCTATCCTTGAGGATCTGCACCGCCGCGCTTTCTCCGCCGCCAACGCCGGTGTAGGCGCCGGCCGAGGTCTTGGGCTGGTCCGAGGTTCGGGCACGGACGGTAATGTTGTATTCGCCGTCGTTCGGATTAAAGGAAAAGCTCCAGGGCGAGGATGACGTCAAGCTCGTGAACTGAAATTCTGTGGTCGCAAAGAAGTTCGTGGGTTGGAAAGCCTGAGCGGTTTCGTTCCAGACGTAGCTGTCCGAATTGCGCACGATCTTGATCTGCGTTGAAGTCGAAGCCTGGCCGTCGGAGGTGGCGATCCCGGCCGGAGTGATGGTGGCGCTGCCGGTGATGATGGCAAATCCCGTGGTCATGGAGCGCAGCGGATCGGCGGCCTGCGTGATCGTGCCGTTGCCCAGAATGGGATAGGTGAGCACCGCCGTTGAGACCGTCAGATAGAAGGTATTCGCCTGGGTCAGCGAGGTCTGGCCGGTGGGGTTGACGATGGTGACGTTGAATTGGCCAGAGGAAGACGCCGAAGAAATTTTCAAGTTCGCTTGGAAGCTGCCCGCCGAGCGGGGCGTGAGGTTTGTGACCGTGGAAACAGTTACGCCGGTTAAGGTCGTTCCATTGGAATCGGTAAAGCGGAGGGTCGAAGCTATCGTCGAGCTCCAAATCATGAAGTTAGAGCCCTGAACGGTTAATGTCCTGTAATTGAGCGCCGTGTCGCTGGTGTTCGCGAACGCGGCGCCCGACACGCTGCCGTCCAAGGGATCGGGGTCGGCGATACCGGAATAAACCGGGGCGTCGATCTGGAAGGCGCCCGTCCGGACGGACCATTGACCATCCGGGTTGATGACCTTGATGTCATAGGGTCCGCCGGCAGCGTTGATGTTGGAGCCGAGCTGAACGACGATATCGATATGCGTGGAGTCGTAAAACTTGGTGGAAAGGACCTGTACATCCGTGGTTTCGATTCCGCCGATCAGGATTTTGGCGCGAGTCGAGTTTCCACCCCCGTAGTCGAGAAAGTTTTTTCCACCGGTGATTTGGAGCGTGTAATAGCCGGTCGTATACGGCGCCCCAATTGGACTCGTGGTAATGACAATGCTCGCAAGCGAGGGGGCCCCATCCTGAGAGGTCTTCAGCCAGTCAAAATTGACCTGTCCGCCCTTGGAAAAAACCATGGGCAACGGGTGGGGGCGATCAATGCTGTAGGCCAAAGAGACGTATTTGGCTCCGCCGGCCGTCTGCTCGTAAACCGGCATCCACTCGCTTGACACGGAATTGCCGGTGGACGCCCTCCAAGCGAACACGTTGCCCAGGCTGTTGACCGCGGCGATATAGACATAGTCTCCGGGGGATTGGGCGGTCCCGGAAGCGAAGCCGATGCTGACGCTGGTAAAATAGTCCGTCGCGACCGGCGTCGTTGAGACGTAATTGGCCGTCATCGCCGTGGTGTTGTGACTATAGCGCCTATAACCTATGCCTCTGACGGGCCCGGCATTGGTGATGTAAACGACGTGAAGATTATTGGTTGAGTCCACCACGGCGCTGACGTTGGAGCTCTCCTCCAAGCCATTGGCGGCCGTGGCATAGTACGTTAGATCGCTTGCATCCAGTTCCGTCGTGCTCGGGGTCGTGGGAGGTGAACCCTGCAGGTATAGGTGGGTGAGTCCCAGGTTGCCGTTGGAGCCGCCCTGAAATACTTCCGATGTTTCAGGCACGGGAACCACGAAATTATTGAAGGATCCCTGGTTGTCCTCGGCGACGGCTGTGGCGCACCCTAGAGCGTCCAGTCTTACCACGCTGCCCACGGCGGGCCAGCTTGAATCTCCGACCGACCAAGGAACGCTGGCCCGCACGTAGGGGGTCATGTTGTCGATTCCACCGGCCGACCCGAGGTCAGCCCCGTTTGAGTTGATCCAGACGTAACCGGCGCTATCCACCGAAATAGAGACCGGGTTGTCGGCCCAAGGATTACATCCGCTCGGAGCGCAATTGCCGCTCAAACTCACTTCTCCATTGCCCCGCCAGATGATGTCTCCGTTAGCTTGCAGCTCACCCTTGCGCACATGCACGAGCCTGGAGCCGTTGTTGATAAGTGGGGAGTCGCCGGTCGCCACGAAGACCAAGCTCGACTGCTTCACATACCAGACGCTGGGTTTTAAGTTCATGCCGACATAACCGGTGTTGAGGTAAATCTCTTGCGAGACGGGCGTAGTCGAAAGAGACGGTCCGGCACGCCACGTTCCCAGATCGCCGCTGGGTGAATAGCTCCACATGGGCAAGGACGAACTGCCGCTGCCGCCGAAGAAGACCCAGTAACCCCAATCATTTCCCACCACATGCCTCTGGTTGGAGTCCCTGGCAGCGCCATTCACAACCGTACGATAGTCCGGCGTCGCGCCCACGGCTATGGTCAAGGTGGAGCCGAGAAAAGTCCAATTGCCGGCGCCCGTGCCCGTGCTGACTCCACCTCCGCCTATCGCCTGCACGCGCGCGTAATAGAGCGTGTCGGGATTCAGCGTGGTCGTGGAACCGCTGATGCTGAGATTGGGCGACGCCCAATTCCGGACCTGCGAGGACGAGACCACGGAAAAGTTGGCCATCGTGGATATCTGGAATTGATAAAGCGTCATCGTGGAGTTCCAGCCTCCAAAATTGCTTCCGGACGACCAGTTCACCGAGAAGCTCGCGGTGCTGACATTGGTGAACACGTAGCCATCGACCGGCAGGTTAGGCGGGCCGGGATTGGTCATGGTCGATATCAGCGTCGATATGCCGATCGCATCCGTGGAGAATCGAACCCGAAAATAGTACGTGGTGTCCGAGGTGATAGGTGCCGTCGAGAACCAGGACTTCGCGTTCGACATCGCGAAAGTGGTCGTGTTGAGACCAAGCGTCCCCGCCCACGTTCCCGAGGCCCTGTAGTCGACGAAATTATTCGTGGAGAGGTTCGTGGTGAACTGGTTGACGTTGCCCAGCCAGCTGAAGCTTATGGAGCCGGTGGTGACGCTGACCACGCTGACCACGGGAGAGACCGCTCCAGCGGGGCGGGCGAAAGAGAGCAGCGCCGCGGCCAAACCGGCGAAAACCAGGCGCCGCGGGCTCGCTCTCACCGCTGGGCCCCCCGCATGGCGCCGGCGACGGCCGCCGCCGCAACGAACACGGCGCGCGCCACACAGAACATCGCCAAGGGCAATGGTCTATATTGCGCGCGCGCGAAAAAACCAAACGCACTACGCCCGAGGATGTTCATTAAGTCCTCTTATTGTGCGGTTATTCGGCGAAGACCAGATGTCGGAAATATGACCGACACCGAGCCCTTACGGCATATTAGAAATCTCTTCGCCGTAGGCGAAGAAGAGGGGGGTTGGAGGGTGTTTTAACAGCGGAGGACTTCAGGACAGCTTTGGCGGGAACGAGAAAGCACCAATTCGGTTTTAGACCGACAACAACACGAGGCGGTCAAAGTCGCCGCCATCAGCGCGACCAGCCAAAGCACCGCGACCTTGGGGCGCCCGCCGGGCAGGCCCGGCAGAATCTCCGCGATGGGAATCCCAGCGGCGGCCATGCGAAACGCGGCCGCGGCCTTGGCCAGCAGCTCGATGGCGGGAAGAAGCACGCGGGCCTTGGGCAGACGGCTGGCAAACGCGTTGGTGGCGGCGCGCGCGATGGCCACGCCCTTCATCTCGGCTAGGACTTTCTCGCTCGACACGGGCCGGCCGAGCTCGTCGCGCACGTCCAAGCCCCAGCGATTGTTGAGAGCGGTCCGAGGATCCACCCCTTGGGCATCGAGGCCGGCCGCGTTTTCGGCGCGGCCGGCCGGCGCCAGGAGCGCTAGGGCCAAAAGCAGGCCCGGCCCCACCGACCACCGAACCCCTCTATCCCGTCGATGGTGGGTTGAGACCGGGCGAATTCGTTCGCGCACGCCGCGTATCAGCATGTTTGGTTTCGGTAGCCAGGCGACCTCGGGACTCCGAGGCCCTTCGCTTTGCGCCCCGACCTTGCGATCGGTTTGCCGGTTTGTCGCTCCAATGTCCGCCATGCCCAGTATAACAGGTCCCCTTGCAATGTCAAGACCTAGAGCCTTGACAATCGCATTCCCCAACGAGAAATTCAACACAAAAAGCATCCTGATCCGCGATCGCTTTTTATCGCGGGCTCCGACATGGTTCGCATATTATTTTTTTGATCCAAGACCCCTAACTGTACATAAAAAAGACAAATGATCAATACCGCATCACTTGTCTAAGCGTCTTTATTGGGGGCCGCTTTACAGCTGGTGGCTACTGCCTGCGTCCATCGGGCTTGCGTCGCAAGGCTCCGACTCGGTGAGCCAGGGCCATCATCTCCTCCAGCCAAGCGAGGCGTTGGGCGGGCGTGGCCTTCAGACCGGCGGTCAACTGCCGCCTTCGAACGTCCTCCCAGCCGCATTCCCATTTTTTTTCGTCAGGCATCGGAGTCCCTCATGGG
>JAYVZL010000202.1:0-4750 GCA_043783505.1 Elusimicrobiota bacterium | reverse complement strand
GCCCTCTTCGGAGTTGACCGGCTCGCTGCGGCGATAGACCTGGTCCACGCGCATGTCGAGGATGTAGCAGGTGCCGATCCAGTTGACGATGAGCGCGGCCGGCCCCATCTTCGTCCAAAGGAAGTGGATGCCGGGCTCCTTGACGACGAGAAGCACGTTGCCGAACAGCACGAAGACCTTGGCGGTTCCCTCATACACGATCGTATAAAAACCCAAAAGGCGCATGAGACCGAACAGAACAGGCACTAAAATCCAACAGCCGAAGAAGGTCGCCGCCGCCGCCATGAAGAATGGATTGGAGATCATCTAGCGTCCCTCCCAGGTGCGCGTCTCGAGCACGTACTGCTTGGCGCGGGCGTAAATGCCCAGACGCACGTTGCGCAGGTAGGCGATCAGCGAGTTGGCACCCCCGATGGCCTTCAGGTCGGTAAGCTGCTTGGCCAGGGCGACCAGCGGCTCGACCTCGGCCTGGGCCTTGAGCGTCTCGATCTCGACGGCGCGCTTGGACTGCACGATCTTCTGGTCGGCGGACGCCTGGGCCAGGCTGATCTCGGAGGAAACATGGTTGTGGGCGGTGTTGATGGCCGCCAGGGCCGACTCGACCTCGGCGGGCGGGTCGATGCCGGTGATGAGGGAGGCGTCGAGGACGATGCCGTAACGGGCGGTGGAGGACCGGCAGTCGCGGTCCATCTGGTCGTTGAGCGCGCGCAGATTCTTGCGGATGTCGTTGATCGACACGCCGCTGACGTCGCTTAAGCCCGTGGCCTGGGCCTGCGGCGCGGCCGCCAGCTTGGGCGCCTCGAAGGTCGCGATCTTCTCGCGCAGAACCGAGACGAAGTAGCCCATGACGTGCACGATCGGAGTTTTGATGCCGAAAAGGTAGGCGTACAGATTGCGTTCGGACACGCGGAAGCGGATCTGGCCGGTGAGGCCGGTGTTGAGCTGGTCCATCGTGATCGCCTCAAGCACGGTGCCGTTCTTGTTGGCCCCGGGTGTCTCCGGGTCCATGGCGATGTTGACGCTCTCGGTGGCGATCGAGACCTTGTAGACCTTCTCCCAGGGCCATTTGAAATAAGGCCCGCCGGGGGGGATCACGCGCAGTTGGGGGTAGGTGTAGCGCTCGCGCTCATCGGCGCTGAGGGTCGCGGCCATTTCCGGATCGTCGAGGCTGGTCTTGCCGTCAATGCGCTGGGCGCGGCCGAAGCTGGTCTTGACCGCGCGCTCGTTCTGGTCGACGGTGTAGAGGCCGGCCACTAGATAATTGAGCAGAAACCAAGCGATGAAGCCGATCATACAACCGAAGAGCAAGCCCATAGGTCTCCTGACGTCCGATGCGATCGACGACGCGGGGAGTTTAGCCCCTTTGGGGCGTTGGCGTCAAACGAGAATGGCGATCGTCTTAGTTGTAATCATTCGACCACTGCCCGTACATGGGATTGGGAAGGACGAAACTTATTTTGCCCCAGCGCGGGTTATTGAGCGTGCGCATAGCCGCTTCCCGGCTGTAAACCTCGAAGTGGTCCCGCAGGGAGTCTCCGAAGAGGCCGATGATCGTCATCGGCTCGAACGTCTTGCAGCGCGCGTCCTCGCCGTTTTTGCCGGTCGTCACGCAGCGGCGGCGGACCTCTTTGTTGTCGGTCTTGGCCGTCTTGCTCAAGACGATGTCGCCGTCCGCGAAAAGCCCGAGATTCTTCATGTTCCCGATGGTATACGCGTCGAGATCGCTGGCGCGGTCGGACATGAAGACGACGTGCACGCCCAACGCCCGGACCTTGTTGAGAAATTCCTTCGCGCCGGGGACGGCCAGCGCTTCTTTGCGCTTCACCCACGCGTCCCACTTCTTGGGGTCGAACCCGTCGATGATTTCCCGCTGAAACGCCATGTTGATCATCACGGTCTCGTCGATGTCCAATACGACGGCGAGCTCGCCGGACTGCGACTTCGCGGCCGCTTCGACGGCGGCCCAGCCGATGGTGAAGCTCTTTTCGCACTGGTGACGGTACTCGGACGTCGGCGCTACGTGGGCTTCCACCCATTCGATCTCCGGATGCGCGCCGGTGGACGTGTAGCTCCAGCCTTTCCAGCCGTTCTGCTTGAGTAGGACCGAGTATTCCACCGATTTCGTCCACTGATCGACGAGAGAGGGCTTGGCCGCAGGCGCGACGGTGATCGACGGCGCGGCAGCGGTTTTGAAATGCGCGAATGAAATGGAAGGAAGCGAAAAGTCGGGCTGAAGCTGAGCGTCGTGAGCCCAAACGCCGGCGGACGGAGAAAGCAAGCCTAAAGCGATGATCCAAAAGGTCCAGATTGCGCGTCTGTTTGTCATGTTCTGAGTCCTCACTTGATTGATTTTATCAAACGCCTTCTCCCGGGGATCCGATGATGGTCCCAGATCGGAGGCGTCATTAGTCCTATGCGGCATTGGGCCCAATGACTTCTTTCGGGACAGCGTCAGCGCCGCGCTTTAGGCAGCGGCTTGCGGGTGGAGAAGCCCTCGCCCACGGGATGGTAGAACGAGACGTGCTTCTCGCCCAGCTTCCAGCATAGATAAGCTTCGCGTCCCTCGACGCGGGCGGGAAAGTCCACCAGAGCCGGATCCATGCCCTTGGGCAGGGCACCCAGATCGACGATCTTCTGCATCCACTCGTTGATGCCTTGGGCCAAGAACTGGAGCTGAGAGCGCGTGATGGCCGTAGCCGCGGCGTCCTGCTCTTCAGCGTCTTGCTGTCGGCGCAGGGCGGCCGCCTTGACCTCGGCTTGAGCGGTAAGCTCGGCGACCGCTTCGAATATCTTCTCGAGCTCCGGGATCAGAGCGTCGGCTTCCTCGATCGTGAAATACTTCACGCGTTCTCCTGATAGACGTGCTTTACGAGGGAACGTGCGCGGGTGCGCGACTTGCGGCGGCGGATGCGCTCCATTTCTTGAAGGCGCTCGGACGTTTCCGGGGAAATCTTCATTTCGATTTGATCCACAAGCTCCCGCAAGGCCAGGAAGCGGTTGAGACTGCGCTTGCGTTCTCGCTGACAGGCGACGCGGATATCGAGAGGAGGATAGCACAGCTGGACGCGGTTTGAGGTCTTGTTGACCTTTTGTCCGCCCTTGCCGCCGCCGCGCGAGAAGGTCTCTTCAATGAGCCCGAGATCGATCTTGAGACGGACGATGCGGCCCTTGAGCTCCTCGAGCTTTCCCGGCGCGACGCCGAAATCCTCGTTAAGGCGCATCTAGGCCGGGCCCGGAGGGGCCCGACACAACTGCAATTAAGGAAAGCCTCATAGCAGTTAGTCCGAGACCAGGGTCGCGCGCAGGTACTCGCGGTTGAGGCGCGCGATGTTGCTGACCTTGATCTCTTTGGGACAGGCGGCCTCGCACTCGTACTCGTTGGTGCAGTGTCCGAAGCCCTCGGCGTCCATCGCCTTGCGCATCGCCAGCGCTCGCGACTCCCGCTCCGGCTGTCCCTGCGGCAGCAGCGCGTATTGCGAGACCTTCGCCGCGACGAAGAGCATCGCCGAGGCGTTGGGACAGGCGGCCACGCAGGCCCCGCAGCCGATGCAGGCGGCGGCGTCCATGGCTTTTTCGGCCTTGTCGTGCGGGATGAGGATCGTGTTGCCGTCGACGGCGTTGCCGGTGTTGATCGACACGAAGCCGCCCGCGGCCTGGATGCGGTCGAACGCGGAGCGATCCACGCAGAGGTCTTTTACAATCGGGAAGGACTTCGCGCGGAAGGGCTCGACCGTGACGACCGCGCCGTCATGATAGCGCCGCATGTGGAGCTGACAGGTCGTGGCCCCCTTGTCCGGGCCGTGCGCCTGGCCGTCGATCATGAGGTCGCACATGCCGCAGATGCCCTCGCGGCAGTCGCTGTCGAAAGCGACCGGGTCCTCGCCCTTGGCCACGAGCTGCTCATTGAGAGTGTCGAGCATTTCGAGGAAGGACATCTCGGGCACCACCCCGGAAACCTTATACTCGACGAGAGCGCCCGGCTGAGACGCGTTCTTCTGTCGCCAGACCTTCAGAGTGATGTTCATTAGGCGTAGTTCCTCTGCGCGATATGCACATTGTCGAAGGTCAGCGGCTCGGCATGCCGTTGAGGATCTTTGCCTTCGCCTTTGTATTCCCACGCCGCGACGTGTTGGAATTTCTCATCGTCGCGCTTGGCCTCGCCGTCGGGAGTCTGATGTTCCTCGCGGAAGTGCCCGCCGCACGATTCTTCCCGCGTTAGGGCGTCCTTGGCCAGGAGTTCTCCGAATTCCAAGAAGTCCGCCACCCGTCCCGCTCGCTCCAAAGTCTGATTGAAGTCCTCGCCCACGCCGACGACGGACACGTTCTTCCAGAACTCGGCGCGGACCTCGGGGATTTTCGAGAGAGCTTCCTGCAGGCCCTTCGCGTTGCGGCCCATGCCGACCTTGTCCCACATGATGTGGCCCAGATCGCGGTGGAACGCCGACGGCGCCTTCTTGCCGTTGGCGCCCAGCAAGGACTTGGTGCGCGCGACGACGTCGCCCTCGGCCTCGGCGAACGCCTTGTGCTCGGTCGTCACCTTGGGGAGCTTCGTGCCCGTCAGATAGCCGCCGATCGTGTAGGGCAGGACGAAGTAGCCGTCCGCCAGGCCCTGCATCAGCGCCGAGGCGCCGAGGCGGTTGGCGCCGTGGTCGGAGAAGTTGGCCTCGCCCAGGCAGAACAGCCCCGGGATCGTGGTCATCAAGTTGTAGTCCACCCACAACCCGCCCATCGTGTAGTGCACCGCGGGGTA
>JAYVZL010000201.1:0-11686 GCA_043783505.1 Elusimicrobiota bacterium | reverse complement strand
ATCGACGGCCGAGGAACTGGGGGGCGGCGACATGCACAGTCGCGTCTCCGGCGTGACCGATCACTTGGCCGACAACGACGAGCACGCGCTGCAGATCTGCCGTGCGATCGTGGCCAACCTCAACGCCCCGAAGTTCGATCTGGGCGAGGGTGAGGCGCCGTTGTATCCCGCCGACGACCTCTACGGCATCGTCAACCGCGACCTGCGCCGGCCGTGCGACCCGCGCGAGGTGATCGCGCGGCTCGTCGACGGCTCGCGCTTCCATGAGTTCAAGGCGCTGTACGGCTTGACCATGACGACGGGCTTCGCCAAGATCCACGGTCGGCCGGTCGGCATCCTCGCCAACCGCGGCGTGCTGTTTTCCGAAGCCGCTCTTAAGGGCGCTCACTTCATCGAGCTCTGCGACCAGCGCAAGATCCCGCTGCTGTTTTTGCAGAACATCACCGGCTTCATGGTGGGCAAGGATTTCGAGCAGGCCGGCATCATCAAGCACGGCGCCAAGCTCGTTCAAGCCGTCTCCACGGCGCGCGTGCCCAAGGTGACTGTGATGGTGGGCTCCTCAAACGGCGCGGGCAACTACGCGATGTGCGGCCGCGCTTACGGCGCGCGCTTTCTGTTCACCTGGCCCAACGCGCGGATCTCGGTAATGGGCGCCGACCAGGCCGCGACGGTGATGACGATCATCAAGCGCGAACAGCTCAAGCGCCAGAAGCAGGAGCTCTCTGCCGACGAGGAAGCGAAAATCCAGGCGCCGATCCGCGCCCAATACGAAGCCGAAGGGCATCCCTATTTCGGCACGGCTCGTATTTGGGACGACGGGATCATCGCGCCCGCCGACACGCGCCGGGTGTTGGCCATGGCCTTCGCCGCCGCGGCGCACGCGCCGATCGGCGACCTGCACCGGCCCGTTTTCCGAATGTAATGGGCATTCCGCACGTCAAAGTCGTCGCCGGGCCCGTGACCAAGGTGGCGCTCTCGCGTCCCGACGCGCGCAACGCGATGAGCGATGTCACGCTCCGAGAATTAACGGCCGTTTTTAGGACGATCGCCAAAGACGCGGCCGTTCGCGCCGTGGTCGTCACCGGGGAAGGCAAAGACTTCTGCGCGGGCGCCGACATCAATTGGATGAAAAAGTCCGGTCAGCTTCCGCCCGAGGAAGGCAAGAAAGACGCGCGTCTTTTGGCCGATATGCTTCAAGCCGTCGATGAATGTCCCGTCCCCGTCATCGTCGCCGCGCACGGAAACGTTTTCGGCGGGGGACTTGGCCTGGTCGCGGCATGCGATATCGCCGTTCTATCCGACGACGCCAAAATGTCTTTCTCCGAATGCCGCCTGGGGATCATGCCCGCCGTGATCTCCTGTTGGGTGCTTCCCAAGATCGGGACCGCCAACGCGCGGCGTTATTATCTGACCGGCGAAGTGTTCGGCGCCAAAGAGGCCGTGACGATGGGGCTTGCTCATGAGACCGTTTCGGCCGCTGATTTGGCCGCCAAGACCGAATTATTTACGATGAACATCCTCAAATGCGGCCCCAACGCCGTGCGCGCGGCGAAAGCCTTGCTGCCCAAGCTGGCCCCCTTGGGCCTGCACCAGCGCATCGGTCTGACCGTGGAGACTCTGGTCCGTCTGCGCTCCTCCGCCGAGGGTCAGGAAGGCTTGGCGGCGTTTCTCGAAAAGCGGGCGCCCGAATGGACGCGGTAAAGCCGCGGCCGGTTCCGCGTCTCGTCGAAGTCGGGCCGCGCGACGGCCTGCAGAACGAGAAGAAGGCGATCCCGCTCGAGGCGAAGGTCGCCTTTATCGACGCGCTCTCCGAGACCGGGCTCAAGGAGATCGAGGCCGGGGCCTTCGTCAACCCGAAGTCCGTTCCCCAGATGGCGAATTCGGAGCAGGTGTTCGCGCGGATCAAGCGCAAGCCCGGGGTGATCTATTCGGCGCTCGTGCCCAATGAGATCGGGCTCGACCTGGCCCTCGCCGTGAAAGTCGACAAGATCTCCGTGTTTACCGCCGCATCGGAGACCTTCAACCAGAAGAACATCAAAGCGTCGATCAAGGAATCGATCGAACGTTTTAGGCCCGTCGTGGCGCGCTCCCGCGCCGCGCGCCTGCCGGTGCGCGGCTACGTCTCGACCGCGTTCTGGTGTCCCTATGAGGGCAAGATCGCGCCGGAGAAGGTCGTGGAGGTCGCCAAGATGCTTTCCGGCATCGGCGTGAGCGAGTTCTCCATCGGCGATACGATCGGCAAGGCTTCGCCAGATGAGGTGCGCAAGCTTTTGTTCCTGCTGCTCAAGGCCGTGCCCAAGGACAGCGTCTTCCTTCACTTCCACAACACCTTCGGCCGAGCGGTCGCCAATTCGATCGTGGCCTGGAAGACGTTCGGCATCTCCGGGTTCGATTCCTCGACGGGCGGCGTCGGAGGCTGTCCCTACGCGCCGGGTGCCTCGGGCAACGTTGCGACGGAGGCGCTCGTCTCGGCGTTTAAGGCGGCGGGGGGAGACACCGGAGTCGACGAGGCCAAGCTCAAGGCCGCGGCCACCGGTTTATTCGCCCATCTAGGCCGTCCTGTCGGCGCACGTCCGCAATAGCGCTCACCCCCGTGTCTATAAAAAGTACTTGAAAATGGACCCTATTCGGGTCATAATTAATGCATGAATAAAAAATCCTACAGCATTGCCAAGCTGAAGGCCGGGCTTTCCTCGATCATCGGCGAAGTCGCGTCCGGCGGAGAGATCGTGGTGACCGATCATAACAAGGCGGTTGCGCGCATTGTGCCGGTAAACCGCATTCCACCGCTTCCGCGCGGGGATGTCTCGGCATTTTTAAAGACGCCGTCTGTGAAGCTGCGGCCGGGGGGCCTGAGCGCGGCCGCGCTCATCCGTGCGATTCGGGATGAAGAGTGACGACGGCTCATTATTGGGATACGTCGGCGCTGGTGGCCTTGATCGTAGATGAAAAACGGAGCGAGAGCGTCCGGCAGTTTTCCCACAAAAGAGGCGGCTTGCCGGGGTACACCTCTTTTTTCAGTTTCATCGAGATGGAATCTGCCTATTCGCGACGGATATCCGAGGGGACTTTAAAGAGCTCGGAGCTTCCGGAGCTCCGTCTCAAGGCTCAAAAACTCGAATCCCTTCTCGGAATGCTTTGGGCGGATGAAGAGACGCTTCGTGATGCCCGTCATCTGGTCTTGGAGCAGGGTCTTCGACCAGGCGACGCCCTTCAACTCGCTTCGGCTCGCTTGCTTCTTGGCGATGCCGGCGAGGTGACATTTGTCAGCCTCGATGAAAAGCTCAATCAGGCGGCCCAGGCGGTCGGCCTCGTTGCGTCCTTATTAAGGTAAAATAGCGCCAGTTCCCGCCTTTCACAGCGCCCGTGGTGAAATGGATATCACAGCAGCCTCCGAAGCTGCGGGTAGAGGTTCGATTCCTCTCGGGCGCACCACTTAACTCCCTCAGACTATGACAGAGACTCAAATCCTTGGATCGGTCCGGGAAGCGACGGCGGCCGATGCGTGCGCCATCCTGCGGATTTACGCTCCGCATGTCGAAACTTCCGCGGTCTCCTTCGAGACCCACCTTCCCAGCCTTGAAGAAATGGCGGGACGAATCGAGACGAACCGAAAGCTCGGCTGGTACGTCTATGAACAGGATGGCGAAGTTCTCGGTTACGCCTATGCCTCAAAGCACCGTGACCGTGCCGCTTATCAATGGTGCTGCGAAGTGTCCGCGTATGTCGATGAACGCAGCCGAGGAAAAGGCTTGGCTACGCTTCTCTACGAACGTCTTTTGCGGGAGTTGAAAACGAAGGGATACGTCAACGCCTATGCGGTCATTACGCTTCCCAATGAAAGAAGCGTGAGCTTCCACGAGAAGCGCGGGTTTAAATCCATCGGAGTCTACGAGAAGATCGGATTCAAGCTCGGGCGTTGGCATGACGTGGGCTGGTGGGCTCTGCGCATCAACGAGCCGTGCGATGCTCCCGTCGTTCCCGCCTCTTGAAGTTCCGACCTATTCCGCGGAATCGAGCTGCGGGATTTTCGGCGCGTCCGACCACGTGCGTTCCGCGAATTGAAGGGTCTCGTCGCAAACCTTCTTGATGCCGGGGACGCTGCAGGTCAGGGAGTTCGAGGCCATGATTTTAGCGGTCTGGATCCAAGTCACTCCGCCGCCGAAATGATCGCAGCCGCTGATCTCGATGGCCGTTACGGCGAGAAGCCCGGGAATCGTGAGGGAAGCGACGATCTTCGCGGGCCTGGAATCGAAGATCGCTTGGCCTACCGCATCGACGTAAGAGAGGACATGAGCTTGGATGGGCCCGGGCTTATCCGGTAATTCCCGAGTGTAGGGCACGTCGATTGATATCGCCGTAAAGATCTTGTTGCGAAGCTCGTAAGCCCGAGCCATGCCTATGTTCTTTCCCTTGGAATCGGCGAGGATGTCCTCGGCAACCGCCCTGACCTCGGCGGTCCGCCATGAGGGTGGGACCGATCTCAACAGGAAATCAGCCGGTACCTCGCCGGATGCCGGATTGTTCGACAACAGCCGTTGCGCGTCGCCCAGACGGGCTCGCACGCGAGCGGCGGATGCGTTGAACTGGGTTTGAGCCCGCTTCACCCGATCCCCCGGCAGACGTGCCACTCGGGATAGATAGGCTCGAAGGACGGATGGCTGGGGCAATCGGGGAAGCGCGCCCCGGGCGGCCACGTCGGCCGCGAAGCGCCCGATGTCCTCGCGCAGACGCTGTCTCGCGGCGTCGCTGCCGTCGGTTCCGCAGCGGATCAAGGCGAGGCGCTGGGCGAAGGCGTTCAGCCTCTCGCCTCGCACCAAGGGCGCCGGGGCGTCGCTCAGAAATGCTTTCTGGATTTGAGCCTGTTGACGAGCCTCGATGGCGGCATCGCCGGCGAAAGAGGAGGGGGAAGATAGGAATAGGAAAGCGCCGACGACGGCGGATAACCCTCTTCGAACGTCCACGGCTTTCATAGACTTAGTGTAAGTCCCAGGCCGGCAATTATCAACGGCTAATTTGGGCGGCGCTCGGCGCACGCTTCATGCATGGATCAGATGTGATACATTTACCTACCCAAAATGGCGATTCTCCTCAGCTGTCAAAATCTTTCCAAGAGCTTCGGCATCCGCCCGCTCTTCGAAGGCCTGTCGTTCGGGCTCTTCGAGGGCGAGCGCACGGGATTGATCGGGCCCAACGGAGCGGGCAAGTCCACCCTCCTGAAGATCTTGGCGGGACAGGAAACCTCCGACGAAGGCAAGATCGCCTCGCGGCGCGGCCTGCGCGTCGGCTACCTCGCCCAGCAGGATCGCTTCGAGGCCGTGGGCGCGGGCTGGACGGTCCGCGATGAGCTCAACCGGGCCCTGCAAGGGTTGAATCTGGAAGATTGGGAGATCGACATGCGCGTGTCGGGGGGCATGTTGGAGTCGGGCTTCGCCGATCCGGAACAGAACGTCGACAAGCTCTCCGGCGGCTGGCGCAAGCGCCTGGCCATCCTTTCCCAGGTTCTGCGCGAGCCCGATCTGCTCCTGCTCGACGAGCCCACGAACCATCTCGATCTCGAGGGCGTGCTGTGGTTGGAGCGCTTCATGTCGGGCCTGAGCTTTTCGTTTTTGACCATCACCCACGACCGCAGCTTCCTGCAACGCGTGTGCAACCGCGTCGTCGAACTCAACAAGCGCTACGAGGACGGCCACTTCTCGAGCCAAGGCAACTACAGCGACTTTCTCGAGAAGCGCGAGGAGTTGTTCAGCCACCAAGCGACGCTGCAGAATACGATGCAGAACACCGTGCGCGGGGAAATCGCCTGGCTGCGCAAAGGGCCCAAGGCGCGCACGACCAAGCAGCAGGCGCGCATCGACCGGGCCGGGGAGATGATCAGCGACTTGGCCGAGCTTAAATTCAGGAACGCCCAGGTCCGCGCGACCGAGATCGACTTTGTCGGCACCCAGCGCCAGAGCAAAAGCCTCGTGCGCGCCATCGGCGTCGAGAAAAGCATGGGCGGACGAAAGCTCTTCGGACCGCTCGACTTGATCCTCAGTCCCGGCGACCGGCTGGGTCTGCTCGGTGAGAACGGCTCCGGCAAGAGCACCTTGCTCAAGATGCTGGCGGGCACGCTCGCTGCGGACAAGGGCACCCTCAAGCAGGCCGAGCAGCTCAAGGTCGTGACCTTCGACCAGCACCGCGAGCAGTTGGACATGAACAAGACCTTGAAGCGCTCTCTGTGCGAGAACGGCGAGCACGTCGATTATAAAGGCAGCCGCATCCATGTCTACGGGTGGGCGGAACGTTTTTTATTCCGCAAGGAACAGCTCGAGTACCCGCTCGGCCGTTTGTCCGGCGGCGAGCAGGCCCGCGTGCTGATCGCGCGCCTGATGCTGCGCCCCGCGGACGTGCTGCTGCTCGACGAGCCCACCAACGACCTCGACCTTCAGTCGCTCGAGGTGCTCGAGAACAGCATGATGGAATTTCCGGGCGCCTTGGTGCTCGTGACCCACGACCGCTATCTTTTGGAGCGGGTCAGCCAGAGCATACTGGCTCTCGACGGCAGAGGCCACGCCAACTATTATGCGGATTTGTCTCAATGGGAAGCCGCGCGCGAGGAGTCGGATTCCGTCGGCGTCTCGCACCCCGTCGCGGCGAGCGCCCCGGCGGGCTTGTCGCCCAAGGAAGCCAAGGAACTGCAGAAGATGGAAGCGAGCATCAAGGCCGCCGAAAACGAGGCCGCGCTGGCCCGCGCGGCTCTAGAGGACCCCGCTATCGCCACCGACGCCGTGGAGCTGATCAAGCGGCAGGTGCGTCTTGATGAGGCGAGGCAGGCGGTCGAAACGTTGTTTAAACGGTGGGGCGAGTTGGACGTTCGACGTTAGCCATTGTAACTATCCTGAAATTGAAAAATCGCTTGCCGAAGCTATAATTAAACTATGAAGGCACGTCCGGCGGCTTTATTGCTGCTTTTGTCCCTGGCGGCCTCCTGCAATTCCGACAAGCCCATTCCCATTACGAAGGAGATGCTCCTCCTTCGCGCCGCCAAAAGCGGCGATTTAGACGCGGTCAAAGTTCAGCTCGATCGGGGCGCGGACATCGAGACGCGCCACCCGGGCAACGGCTGGACGCCGCTGATGTGGATGGCGGTCAAGGGCAACGCCGCGGGCGTGCGCCTGCTCCTGGCGCGCGGCGCGCTCATCGAGGCGTATGACTTGAAGGGACAGACCGCCCTAATGGCGGCGGCGCGCTGGGGGAAAAAGGACGGTGTGCAAGCCATGCTCGATTCCGGAGCCCGCGTCGATGCCCAGGACTTCAACGCTTGGACGGCGCTGATGTCGTCGGCTTTCAAGGGCCAGACCGAGATGACGGTCTTCCTTCTTGATCATGGGGCCGCCCTCGAGGCGCGCGACGGCGACGGGCGCCGGGCGCTGCTCTTGGCCGCGATGAAGGGTCACGCGGACACGGTGCAAGTCCTACTCGATCGAGGGGCCGAGCCCGGCGTCCGGGGCCCCTTGGGCGCTACGGCGGCCGAGCTGGCCGAGAAAAGCGGCTACGGCGACGTCGCGCGCATGATCCGCGAGCGCCGCGCGCCGGCAAAGACCGCTTCCGGCCGATAACGGCCGTTTCTATCGTATGTCGCGCCGGTTAAAGCACGGCAAATAAAAAAACCGGTCGTTTTTAACGAACATTTACCATGCGGTCATTCTTTTTTTTGCGCCGCGGATCTATACTGTCCGCATGGCAAAAATGAGGTCGGCGTTGATCGCTTGCGCCGAAGCCTTGGAGACGGCCTTCGTCTGGTCCCTGCTGGCGGTGGGGCTCTACCTCGTGACGTTCATCGACGTGACGGGAGCCGGCTCGCTGTATACCTCGCTTGGAGGCCTGCGCGAGAACGCGCAAGCCGCGGGGGAGAACCCAAATGCCCTAAGGGCGATTGTCGTCCCGGCGCGGGCGCGCGAGGCCGCCTCCATGGAAAATCGCGTGCTCGTCGTCGTCGACCATGAGCTAGAAGAGCCGGTCGTCTCGGCCTTGATTCCAGCTCCAGATTCCTTCGTGGGGTGGCCCAGCATGGGCGGCGCGGATTCGTCGAACTGGAAGCGAGGACTGAAGGGCCGGCTGAGGAATTTCACGGTCTACGGCCAGGGCGATCAGGCTTCGGTGGCGGGGTTCGCCGCGCCTTCGCGCTCGTCCTCTCTGCCTCGAGCCACGGCGATCATCCCCGCTCGGGGCACCGCCGCCGAGATCGGCTCGCTGGAGACGACTTCGCGCCCGGGCCTGCGCTCGCGGGTCAGGGGCGGCGGAGGATACGCCTCGGCCGCCTCCGTGCGTAATATCCGTTAGTCCTTCTTCTGGGGCACGAAAGGCGCGGCGAAGTCCTTTCCGGTGATCGCCACCGACTTCACCTCCGACGCGGGAAAGCGCCGGCGCTCATCGGTGTCCTTGGGGATGATCTCGATATACGCATCGCCATTCATGGGCGAAAGCTCCCGGTTGAATAAGTAGCCGACGATCGTCGTCCCGTCCTCGAAGGAAACGGTGACGTGCCCGCGATAATCAAAAGCCGCGTCGATTTGTTTGACGATCTCTTCTTGCAGTGTCATGCTGTCTCCTAGCCGATGAGGGCGGTCAGGCTCGCGACCGTTTTGTCCCAATCTCCGTCCGCGGCCCCGCCTTGGGCAAAATCCGCCCGGCCGCCGGCGGAGCCGCCGTTGGCGGCGGCGAAGGCTTTGGCGATCTTAGCCGCGTCCACGCCCTTGGACGCCAAGTCCGCCGTGGCCGCGAGCACGAAGCTGAGCTTGCCCTCTCCGGGCGCGGCGAGAAAGACCAGTCCGGAGCCGACCTCGGCCTTGATCTTGTCCGAGAGGCCGCGCAGGCTCTTTGGGTCGGCTCCCTCGAGACGCTGGGCGCAGATCTTCAGGCCCTTGATCTCGACTATTTTCCGGCCAGCGTCCGCCTGGGCGGCGAGTTTGTTGGCCTTGAGCGAGGCCAGTTGGTTCTCGAGCTGCTTGACTAGAGCCTCGGGGGCGGCTTTTCCGCCCAAGGCCGCGATGGCGGCGGCCAGCTCTTTTTGGCGCGCGGCCAATTCCGCGTGGGTCTTGTCGCGCAGGGCCTTTTGAGCGGCGGCGAACTCCTCGACGGCCTTGCCGGCGATCGCCTCGATGCGCCGCACGCCGGAGGAGGCCGAAGCCTCACGGGTGATCTTGAAGGCCAGGATCTCGGCGGTGTTGTCGACGTGCACGCCGCCGCACAGCTCCAGGCTGAAGCGGTCTTTCGGGTCGTCCCAGCCCTTGGAGCCGATGAGCAGAAACCGCGGCGTCTTGCCGTACTCCTCGCCGAGCAGCTTCGTCGCGCCGAATTCCTCGGCCTTGAACATGGGGTGGCACTGCGCTAAGACGGGATGCGCGGCTTTGATCTCGTCGTTGACGATCTTCTCGATCTTCTCGATCTCCTCGGGCGTGAGGGCCTTCGGGTGCGTGAAATCAAAGCGCAGTTTGTCGGGACCGACGTAAGAGCCGGCCTGGCGGATGTTTTCGCCCAGCACGCGCTTAAGCGCCGCGTTCATGAGATGGGTCGCGGTGTGATGTGGCTTGATGCGCGCCCGGCGTTCGGCGTCGACGCGGGCGATCACCTGGGTTCCGGCCGGCAGGCTGACGCCGCCCTCGAGGATGTGAACGTAGACCTCGTTCTGCTTCTGCGTGTCGACGACCCGGGCTAGGACCTTGCTGCCGTCGGCGGAGATGATGTCGCCGGTGTCGCCCACCTGGCCTCCGCCCTCGGCGTAGAACGGCGTCTTGTCGAGGGCCGCCAAGCCGGGAGCGGAGACGAGCACCTTGGCATGGGCCTCGAGCGTCTCATAGCCCGTGAACTCGGTCTTGACGGCGCCGGCCACGACCGCCGAGAGGTTTTTCTCGCCCGAGCCCTTCCACGAGGCGCGGGCGACGTCGGCGGCCTTTTCCGCGGCGGCTTTGAAGCCGAACTCATTGACTTCCATGCCGCGCTCGGCGCAGATCTCCTTGGTCAGCTCGAAGGGAAAGCCGAACGTCTCGTAGAGCTTGAAGGCCATCTCACCCGACAGAGTCTTGCCGGACTTGGCGAGCATCTTCTCGAGTTCGCCTTCGCCCGCGGCCAAAGTCTCCAGGAATTTGGCCTCCTCGGTCTTCATCACCGCCTGGACTTGGGACGTGGCCGAGAGAAGCTCCGGATAGCCGGGCGCGAAGATGTCCATGACGGCGGGGACGAGTTTATTTAAGAAGGGCTTGTCGCAGCCCATCAACTGCCCGTAGCGCGCCGCGCGGCGCACGAGACGGCGGAGCACGTAGCCGCGCTCGACGTTGGAGGGGATGATGCCCTCGCTCATGAGCATGGCCGCGGCGCGCGCGTGGTCGGCGATGACGCGGTAGCCGAGAGCGTGCCTGGGGTCGAGAGGATCGGTGCCGAGAACTTGAGAGGCCTTTTCGACGATGGGCCAGAACAGGTCGGTGTGAAAGGGGGACTTCTTGCCTTGGACGCAGAAGGCCAGGCGCTCGAGGCCCATGCCCGTGTCGATGCAGGGACGCGCGAGGGGCTTGAGCGAGCCGTCGGTCTGGCGGTTGAAGCCCGTGAAGACGAGGTTCCAGATCTCGATGTAGCGGTCGCCGTCGCCGCCCACGACGTCGTCCTTGCCGCTGGCGAATTCGGGACCCAAGTCGTAGTAGATTTCCGAGCAGGGGCCGCAGGGACCGGTGGGGCCCATGTTCCAAAAGTTGGTGTCCTCGCCCAGGCGCACGGCCGGGTTGGGCGCACCGACCTTCTTCCACAGCTCGACGGCTTCGCCGTCTTCCTTAAATACCGTTGGGTAGAGCCGCTTGGGGTCGAGACCCGCTTCCTTAGTCAGATATTCCCAGGCCCAAGCCACCGCCTCGGCCTTGAAATAATCGCCGAAGGAGAAGTTGCCCAACATCTCGAAGAAAGTCATGTGGCGCAGGGTCGTGCCCACGCGCTCGATATCGGTGGTGCGGAAGCACTTCTGAGAGGAAGCCGCGCGCGAGAGGTCGGTTTTTAAGCCCAGAAAATAGGGCTTAAAAGGCACCATGCCCGCCGAGTTGAACATCAAGGTCGCGTCGCCCTGCGGCACGATCGGCGCCGACGCCTTCAGCGTATGTCCATGCTTGACGAAAAAATCAAGATAACCGGCGCGCAGCTGGGAGCTTGTCTTCATGACCTGACTACTTGCCGTGGCACTTCTTGAACTTTTTCTTGGAGCCGCAGTGGCAGGGATCGTTGCGCCCGACGTCGGGGCCGGTGTTGACCACGGTCTCGGGCTTGGGCGACTTGCCGTCGATGAACAGCCAGGTGGTCCCTTCCTTGCGGAAGGTCGCGATCTCATGGTGCTCGTAATCCTGCCCGGCCTGAGTGAAGCGCGCCACGAAGCTGACGATGCCTTTGGCGTCCGATGCGGTCCCGTCTTTAGTGGCGACGACGGACAGTCCCTTCCATGTGGAGTCTTTGGCCCATTTTTCGGAGGCCTTGCGGTCGAAGTCCGTGCGACTTTCGGGGGCGTGCGACTTCTCCACGAAGTCGATATGGCCGGTGGCGTAGCTGGAATAGCGTGCGCGCATCAGGGCTTCGGCCGTAGGGGCCGCGGCAGTGCCGGCGATGTAAGGCTCGCAGCAGGCCGTGAAGGCCTTGCCGGTTCCGCAGGGGCAGTCGGAGAGAGTCATGA
>JAYVZL010000200.1:0-11748 GCA_043783505.1 Elusimicrobiota bacterium | reverse complement strand
GACGAAAAAACTCCGGCCAAGGTCGATTTTGATGCGTTGCTGATCCTTTTAAACCCCTTCGCTCCGCATCTGACCGAGGAGCTGTGGGAAAAGCTCGGCCACAAAGACATGCTTGCCCGCCAGGCTTGGCCCGCTTGGGACGCGAAGCATCTTGTCGACCTGACCATCGAGTACGCCGTCCAAGTCAACGGCAAGCTGCGCGCGACCTTCACGATCGGCGCCGACGCGACGGAGGCGGCGATCAAGAATACCGCGCTGGCTCTCGATAAGGTTAAAATCGCTTTGGAAGGCAAACAAATCGTAAAGTCCATCGTGATCCCACAAAAGCTGGTCAATCTGGTGGTCAAATGAATCGACGTCTTTTGCCGTTCGTCTTGATCATGATCGCCTCGGCGTGCGGCACCGACGTCGCCTACCGGCCGACGGAGCAGATCCTACCTCAACGCGTCCAAAGACTGGCCCTGCGCTCGGTCATCAACAAGACCCAGCAGTTCGGTCTCGAGGACAAGCTCCTGCTGCGCGTGCGCGATGAGTTCCTGCGCGACGGCCGCTATCCCTTGGTGCCTGAGTCCGAGGCGCAGGGCATCGTCTCCATCACGATCACCCGCTACATCCTGACCGCGGTCCAGTACGACGCGACGCAGGCGGTGACCGCGTATAAGCTGCGCATCCTCATCGACGTGCAGTTCGTCGATAAGAGCACAAACCAGATCCTGTGGGAAGAGAAGAACCTCGAGGGCAGCCAATCGTATCCCGCCTCGACGCTGCGCGGCGGCTTCACCGAGGAGCAGTCGCGCGAGCAGATCTGGGACATCCTGGCCAAGAACGTCGTCAAGCGCACGGTCGACGGCTTCGGCTCCGTGACCGGGACCTCGGAGCGGCGCATCACCGGCGACGCGCCCTCCACCGAGCCCAACGTCAAGCCCGTCGAGCCGTTCAAGCCCGTCGTGCCCAATCCTTACTGAGGCGATGGAGCTCAGGCCGGGCGACCTCGTCGCGGAGTGGAAGACCGGGAAGTTCCGGCCAGTCTACTACCTGTTCGGCGAGGAATCCGCGTCCAAGGCCGACGCGGTCCTGCAGCTGAAGGCGCTGTTCAAGGCCGACGACTTTAATCTTCGCGAATTCACCGGCGATCCGAACTCCGAGCAGGCCGCGATCATCAGCGAGGCGCTCACCCTCCCCGTTTTCTCCGACCGCCGACTGGTGATCGTGCGCAATCCGAAGATCCCGGCCGAGGCGCGCGGGGCTTTGGCCGGCTATCTAAAATCCGTCAATGCGGCTACGACTCTCGTCCTGTTATCCGAAGACCGCCGTCCCGACAAGAAAGACGCTCTGTTCAACGCCGCCTCCGCGGTCGGCGCGGTGTGCGTGTTCTCGCCGCTGTCCGAGGAGGAGGCCGTCGAACGCTTGATCGATGAGGCCAAGAAGGCGGGCAAGACGCTCGCGCCCGAGGCGGCCGCCGCTCTGGCCGCCGAAGCGGGAACGGATTGGGGCATCCTCGCCGGCGAGCTCGAGAAAGCGATCATCTTCGCGGGGAAATCGGCGGACATAGACCTGGAGGCCGTGTCCTCGAGCCTGGGCTTTCGCAAGGCGGTAGACCCGTGGGCCTTCGAGCGCCTGATCTCCAGCCGAGATCTCCCGGCCTGCCTGTCATATCTGCGCGAGGCCTTCGCCGACGCCAAGCCCGACGAGGTCGTGTTCCGCTCGCTGGCCCAGGCCCGCGGCGCCTATCTCAAGCAGCTCAAGGCCAAGCGCATGCTCAAAGCCGGCCTGCAGCAGCGCGAGATCGAGACGCGCCTGCGCATCTTTTACGACAACGGCTTCTTCGCCCGCGCGCAACGCGTCAGCGAGGAGCGCCTGCGCCGCGACCTGCGCCGCATGCTGGAAGTCGAGACCGACTTGAAGTCCAAGGCCTGGCTCGACGCCAAGATCGAGTTCGAGATCCTAGTCGTCGAGCTCTGCACTCCGACCGCTCGTCCAACTTGAAAATCGCGGCGACCGCGTTTCTGAGCGTTCTTGGTCTAGCGCTCTGTCTTCTTCTAACGCGCACGACGGGCATCACCTACGACGAGCCGCACGACCTCGCTTTCTCCTGGGCCTATTATCATAATCTGCCGGCTTCCGTCGCACGCGAGGCCGCACCCGTGCCGTCCTATCTCCGCGGCGCCGCCTTGTTCGCCGCCGGAGCCGCGACCCCGTCTTCGCCGGCGGATCTGAAAAATCAGCCTATGACGACCCACGCCTACGGGCAGCACTTTCTCTTCTACAATCGCGTTCCGGCATGGACTCTTCTCGTCTGGGGCCGCGCGACGGGGCTTCTCACGTTCGCTGTTCTCCTCATCGGCGTTCGGCTTTGGGCCGGCGCCGCGTTGGGCATCGAAGCTGGCTTATTTTCTCTCGGCTTCGCGGCCTTAGATCCCAATATCCTCGCGCACGCTTCGCTGGCCACCACGGACGGCTGTCTGGCCGCCTTCTTCATCGCGGCTCTCGCCCTCTGGGCCTGGGCTCGATCTTCCGGCCCGCCTTGGGCGGCTGCCGCGGCCGGAGTCGCGGCGGGACTGGCCGCGAGCAGCAAAGCGACCGGCGCAATCGTCCCGATCATCTTTGTCTTAGACGAAGTCTGGGCGCAGGCCGCGGACGGGCGCCGCACGGGCGGAGTTCGCGCGGTGGCCGTCGCCGGCGCGGCCGCGCTCGCGACAATATTGTTGGCCTACGCTCCGAGCGGACTTCATGGTTTATGGGCGGCCTACGCCTTCCGCGCAGGTGAAACAATCTCCCCCGCTCCGACCTATCTGTTCGGCCGCGTGTGGCCGACTGGGCATCCGCTTTATTTCCCCGCCGTCTTGGCGATCAAGACGACGCTGCCTCTCCTGGGCCTGGCGCTCTGGGGCTTGGCCGATCGCCGCCTTTGGAAGGACCAAGGCCACCGACGTGCGGCGCTTGCCGGCGCGGGGCTTCTGCTTCTCGGCGCCATGTCGGTGCGCCGCCAACTTGGCGTCCGTTATGTTCTTCCGCTCTATCCGATAATGGCGGTGGCCGCCGGAGCGGCCGTCGCCGGACTATGGCGACGGCGCGGCGGGTTTCGTCTAGCCGCCGGCGCGGCGCTGGCCTGGCACGCTGCTTCGTCGCTGGCGACCATGCCCCAGCCGTTGGCCTACATCAACGAAGCCTTCGGCGGGCCCGCCGCCGCGTGGCGTCTGGTCGGGGACTCGAACGTGGACTGGGGCCAGGCACTCCCCGAGTTGGCGGAGTTCACGGTGAAAAATCCCGGCGGACTCATCCTCTCCTACTTTGGACGAGACTGCCCCGCGCGGCTTGGCATCGAGCGGCAGGATGCCTTCTCCACCCCCGGACCGTGTCCCGGGTCGCAACTTCTGTCCGTTCAAATAGACCGTGAATGGCTCGCCGTGTCCGCGACCAAACGCCAGGGCTTCTACGAAAGCGGGCCGCCTGCCTGGGGCTGGCTGGATAATCGCCAACCGGCGGCGATCGTCGGCCGAGCTATTATCGTCTACGACATCACTCGCGACGCGGACGCCCACGAGCGCCTGGCCTGGATGTACGCGGCGACGGGCGATCCTGCCGCCTCCGCGCGAGAGACAGCTCGGGCGCGTCTCATCCGCGGCTCCCAGAAAGCGAAAGCCCGCCTTTAGGGGGCGGGCCTTCTATTGACGTCCGAGAAAACTACTTCGCGGCGGTGAGCTTGACGACCTGGGCGGCCAGGCGCGACTTCTTGCGCGCGGCGGCCTTCCAGTGGATGGTTCCGCGCTTGGCGGCCTTGTCGAGGACGGCCGCGGCTTTGCCGGTCAGATCGGAAAGATTCTTGATGTCCTTGGCCTTCGCTGCGTCCATGACGGCGCGCAGGGCGAGGCGGACCGCCTTCTTGATCTCGCGGTTGTGGATCGCGTGCTTGATGGACTGACGATGGGCCTTGAGACCGGACTTGTGACGCGCTTGCTTCTTCTTTGCCATAGGAAGAACATTATGGCTTTTTGAGCCCCTCCCCGTCAATGCGACCACTCAGCCCTTGATATACTCTAGATATGGCCTTCGATCGCAGCCATATCCCCCACAAGACCGGCGTCTACATCATGTGCGACGCCGCCGGGGAGATTTTGTACATCGGCAAGGCGCTAGACCTGTCCAAGCGGGTCGCGCAGTATTTTAATCCCAATAAGATCGAGCAAAAGACCCAGGCACTCGTTCCCCTGATCCGCCGCATCGACTACATCGCCTGCCAGTCCGAAAGAGAGGCGCTCTTGTTGGAACGCCGGCTGATCAACGAGAACCAGCCATTTTTCAACATGATGTGGAAGGACGGCAAGACTTACCCGTATTTAAAAATATCAATGGGAGACGACTTCCCGAGACTTTTTACGACAAGACGAAAGATCCGCGATGGCGGCATCTATTTCGGTCCCTTTCCGAAGGTCTCTCCCTTGCGCGCTTTGCTGCGTTATCTTTGGCGGCAGCGCCTGTTTCCGCTGCGGCCATGTCGTTGGGACTTCTCGCAAACCAAGCCTCTCGACAGGAAAAAGATCAACGCCTGTCTTTACTACCACACCAAAGAGTGTCCGGCGCCTTGCGCCGGAAAAATAAGCAAAGACGGCTACCGAGAGATCGCTCAAAGGGCGATTTTATTTTTTAAGGGCAAGTACGGCGAGCTAAAGAAGGAGATCGAGAACGAGATGTCCGAGGCGTCGAAGAACCTCGAGTATGAGCGCGCCGCGCAGCTGCGCGACAACGCGCAGGCTCTTTCACATATGGGAGAACGCGTGCAGGTGCGCGCCGTCGAGGCCGACGACGTCGGCGGGCGCGTGGCCCAGACGCAGATGGTCACCGCGCTGCAGAAAGCACTCATGCTCTCGACGCCTCCGGTGCACATCGAATGCTTCGACGTCTCGCATTTCCAAGGGCACCAGACCGTCGCGTCCATGGTCTGCTTTCAAGGCGGGCGGCCGCACCGCGACCATTACAGGAAGTTCCGCATTCGCGACGTGGCCGGCATCGACGACTTTGCGTCGATGCGCGAGGCCGTGTATCGCCGTTATAAACGTCTTGCGGCCGAAAAGAAACCCTTGCCCGATTTAGTTCTCATCGATGGAGGCAAGGGCCAGCTGTCGTCCGCTCAAGCAGCCCTGGCCGATCTCAAGCTCAAGATCCCTCTGGCGTCACTGGCCAAGCGCATCGAGGAGGTGTTCCTCCCCGGACGCTCCGAGTCCCTGCTCCTGCGCCTCGACGACCCCGCGCTGCGCCTGCTGCAGCAGCTGCGCGACGAGGCGCACCGCTTCGGCGTCGCCTATCACCGTCTGCTGCGGGACAAGAATCTGTTCGAGGCTTAAGCTTTAGCCCTGCTTGCCGGCCAGCTCGCCTAAGCCGAACATGGGCATGAACATAGCGATGACGATGGTGCCGATGATGACGCCCATGACGACGATAACGATGGGCTCGATGAGCGATGTCAGGCCTTTGACCGCGGTGTCGACCTCCTGGTCGTAGAAGTCCGCGATCTTGGACAGCATGATGTCGAGGGCGCCCGTCTCTTCTCCGACCGAGATCATCGACGTCACCATGTTCGGGAAGATGCCCGATTTCTTGAGCGGATCGGAGAGGTGGCCGCCCTCGCGGATCGACTCGCGTGTCATCATGACCGCCTCGGCGATGAGCACGTTGCCGGCCGTCGCCGCGACCGTGTCGAGGGCCTGCATGATGGGAACGCCCGACTTGATCAGCGTGCCGAGCGTGCGCGTGAAGCGCGCCACGGCGACCTTCTTGAGGATGGGCCCGAAAATGGGCGCCTTAAGCGACTGCGCGTCGACCCACCTGTGGCCGTAGGGGGTGGCGTAGAACTTATTGAAGCCCTTCCAGGCGACGAAAGGAGCGGCGACGATCAGATACCAGCGCGCCGTCATCGCGTCGGAGATGTCGATGAGGAGCTGCGTGGGCATAGGCAGCTCCGCGCCGAAGCTCGCGAAGATGTTCTTGAACGTCGGGATCACGAAGATCATCAAAAATACGGTAACAACGCCGCATATCGAGAGCACGATGGCGGGATACATCATCGCGGCCTTGACCTTGGCCTTGAGCGCCTCGGAGCTTTCGAGATAAACGGTCAAGCGCTCGAGGATGACGTCGAGAATTCCGCCCAGCTCTCCGGCCTTGACCATCGCCGTGTACAGCTCGGGGAAAGCATGATCATGCTTGCGCAGCGCGTCGGAGATCGACAAGCCGGACTCGATGTCCGTCTTGACCGCGGCGAGCACCTCTTTGAAAGCCGGATTCTCGGCCTGATTCTCGAGGATGCCGAGACTTTGAACGATGGGCACGCCCGCGCTGACCAGCGTGGAAAGCTGACGGGAGAAAAGCACGAGATCCTTCGAGGTGACGTTGCCTTTACTCTTGCCCATCCCCAACATCGCGCGGATTCTCACAACCGGAGACACCGCCTTCTCCATGATCTCGAGGACCACCAGCTTCTGGGCGCGCAGCTTATCGACTGCGCCCCGCTGCTCGGGAGCGTCGATGATCCCCTCCATGACGAGGCCGGCGGCGGTCTTGGCTTTATAGGTGAAGGCGGGCATCGGATCTCCTTACGATTGAGCCAGTATCATATGTTTTTGCATCATCCGCCGAAGATCCTCGGGATCCAGGGAGTGCGACATCGCCTCCTGGAAAGTGATCTTTTTCTTGACGTAGAGATCGGCCAACGACTGGTTCATCGTATGCATGCCGCTCTTGCCGCCGGTCTGGATGGCGAGCTGGATCTGCTCGACTTTCTGCTCACGGATTAGATTGCGGATGGCGGAAGTCACCACCAAAGTCTCACAGGCCAGCACCCGTCCTGCGCCGGACGCGTGGCTGAGAAGCTGCTGACACAGCACCGCCTGCAGAACGAAAGACAACTGGACGCGCACCTGATCGAGCTGGTGCTGAGGAAACACGTCGATAATGCGGTTGATCGTCTGCGCGCAGTCCGTGGTGTGCAGGGTCGCCAGCACCAAGTGCCCCGTTTCCGCGATATTGAGGGCCTGCTGGATCGTCTCCAGGTCGCGCAACTCGCCGATCAAGATCACGTTCGGGTCCTGGCGCAGGATATGGCGCAGCGCCGCCGTGAAAGATTGCGTGTCCTGGCCAACTTCGCGCTGATTGATGACGGATTTCTTGTGCGTGTGCACGAATTCGATGGGATCTTCGACCGTCACGATGTGGGCCGAACGCGTCTCATTGATGAAGTCGATCATGCTGGCCAGCGTCGTGGATTTCCCCGAGCCCGTCGGTCCCGTGACGAGGATCAGCCCCTTGGGAAGCTTCATGATCTCATGGATCGACTTGGACAGGCCGATCTCATCGAAGGTCTTAAAGGAGCTCGGTATCGAGCGGATCGCAGCACCTACCGACCCGGTCTGCCGGTACACATTCATGCGCACGCGCCCGATCCCGCGAAGGTTGAAAGCGAGGTCCAGCTCGTAATTCGACTCGAATTGCTGGCGCTGCAGATCGTTGAGCAGGGAATAGACCAAGGTCTGCGCCGACTCCGGAGTTAGTTTCTCAAACGGGGTCGGCTGCAGCGAGCCGTCTATGCGCAGGATCGGCGGCGCCCCCGCCGTAAGGTGCAGATCCGACGCCCCGCGCTCGTGCATAAGCTGAAAAAGATCGCCCATTGACACCATGCCGTCTCCTTTTTAAATGTCGCCGTCCGCCGCGGTCACGCGCATCATCTCTTCGGCGGTGGTCGCCCCGGAGAGAAGCTTGCGGATGGCGCACATGCGCAGGGTGAGCATGCCCTGCTTCATCGACTGTTTTTTGATTTCCTTGGCCGAGGCGCGATCGAGTACCAGTTGGCGGATGGCATCGGTAACTTCCATGACCTCATAAAGCCCTTGGCGGCCGCGGTAGCCGGTGCCGGCGCAATTCTCGCAGCCCTTGCCCTTATAGAGCGTAATCTTGCCTTTGACCGAATTGAGCTGCGTATCGGGAACGCCCAACTTCAACAGCCAGTCTTTCTCAACCTCGTAGCTTTCTTTGCATTTAGGACATATGCCGCGCAAAAGCCGCTGCGCCTCGATCATCAGCATCGCCGAGCTGATGAGAAAGGGCTCCACGCCCATCATGCCCAGGCGCGTGATCGTCTGAGACGTATCGTTGGTGTGCAGCGTCGAGAAGACGAGGTGGCCGGTCAGCGCCGCGTTGATGGCGATCGTCGCCGTCTCCTGGTCGCGGATCTCGCCGACCATGATCACATCGGGGTCCTGGCGCAGAAACGAGCGCAGCGCCGCGGCGAATGTCAGCCCCACCTGGTTATTGACTTGAACCTGGTTGATGCCGGAGAGTTGGTACTCTACGGGATCCTCGGCGGTCATGATGTTCGTGTCCGGCGTGTTGAGGTTGGCGAGCGCCGAGTAAAGGGTGGTGGACTTTCCCGAGCCGGTCGGACCGGTGACGAGGTTGACGCCGTAGGGCGCCTCCATGGCTTTCTTAAAGACCGCCATCGCCTCGGGCTCAAAGCCGAGCTGGGTCATGTTGACCTTCAGCCCCGACGAATCGAGGATGCGCATGACGGTCTTCTCGCCGGGCGCGCACGGCAAGACCGACACGCGCATGTCGATCTCCTTGCCGTCGATCTTGAGCCTCATGCGGCCGTCCTGAGGAACGCGCTTTTCGGCAATATTGAGGTTCGACATGATCTTGATACGCGCGCAGATCGCATTGTGGAACTTCTTAGGCGGCGCCGGCTGCTCGTGCAGGACACCATCGATGCGGTAGCGGATGCGCAGCTCCTTGGCGTAAGCCTCGATGTGGATGTCCGAAGCCTTGGCCTTGACCGCTCCGGCCATGATCAAGTTGACCATCTTAATCACCGGCGCGTCCTCGGCCTCCTTCTCGAGGCCGGACTCATCCTTCTGCGCCTTCTCTTCGACATGTTCGATTTCCTCGGCGGCCGCCTCATCGACGGCGGATTGCTTGACGATGTCTTCGAGGGCCTGCTGCGAGGTCGCCGATTTGTAGTACTTCTCGTGAGCGGCCGAGATTTCTACTTCCGAGGCGAGACAGGCGATCACGTCGCAGCCGGTCAGCATCTTGAGATCGTCGAGGACCATCACATCGAGAGGGTCGGCGATGGCGACGGTCAGGCGCGTTTTCGTCTTATTGAACGGCATCAGCATCTTTTGGCGCGCGATCGCCTCGGGAACGGCCGCTACCGCATCGTCGGCGATGTCTCCGATATCGGCCAAGGAGACGAAGGAGATCCCTGTTTTTTCCGCCAGAAATTGAAGAAGCTTCTCTTCCTCAATGAAGCCTTTTTCGATCAGCAGTGAACCGAGTTTCTCGCCTCCTTGCTTATGGCCGTCGAGCACCTCCTTGAGCTGGGCGGCGCTGACCAGTTTCTCCTCGACCAATAAATCGGCCAGGCGCCGAGACAAACCGAGGGAGATGATGTGTTGAACGCTGCCCATTCCTCTATAGGTTAGGGTCCGCGCGCATTTTTGTCAAGACCGGCCCCTTGAACGGGCGTATAAACAAGAAGTGAACGGCCTCGGCCCTAAAATGACGCTAATCGACGCCGAAGGCGCCTTCATCGGCGGCCGGCGTCTTCGCCTCGTCAGGACCAGGCGAAGACTCAGGCTCTTCTTCCGGCTCGCGCGGGGCCGCGTGCTTGATCGTGACGGATTTTATTTTCGGGGCTTTCACGAACTTCGGAACGGGCTTTTTTGCCGTGCTAATGGGGTCGGATCCGAACGCATCCTCATCGACATGTGAAGACGTCAGTTGCGATTTCTTCGGCAGCGGCAGCGGAGCCAGACCCTTCGAGACGCGCTTCGCGGGCGCGCGTTTGGCCGTTCTGACAATCAAAGCATCCTTGGCGACCGTTTTCTTGATCGCTGTCGCGCGCGCCGATCGAGAGCCCGCCAGCATTTTGCGCGCGTCGAGGTTCTTGCCCACGATCAATCCGCGCTCAGTGTCCGCCTCGAATAGATACATCGCGGATTTCCCGCCCTTCGGTCCGGGGACTAGGCGATACTCGACAAGCACCGTCTTGTCGGCCGTGGAGCTCGCGTTCCATTCTTCCGTGCCGGCGTCGGGACTGCCGGTGTACGAATACTGAAGCCAATGGCCGACCGTGCCCCGATCGCCGTCGAGAGGAAAATCCTTCACCAGGGCGATAGCGGCTTCGTGCTCCGCAGACGCTCCGGAGGCCGGTGCTCGCGAGGAGGTCGCATTCGAGGGCGGTACGACGGACTTGACCGGAGCGGGCGCGGCCGTGCTTCCTTCGTCGAAACTCGCCGCGCCGATAGGCGCTTTGCCGTCGTCGAGAGCGGTCATATGCTTCAAATCTTCTTTCGGCTGACGCAAGAGGATAAGACCCGCGCCCATGATCAGGAACACCACAAGGGCGACAACGATCACAAACGGCTTATTGTTGCGCGCCGGCTTTTTCGGCAACTCGGCCAATGAATCTGGCGCAGGTTTCGCGAAACGCGCCAACACCTCGTCTGGAGCGAGCGAAGGGAGTGCGGCGGGAGCGGCTACACTGAGCGTGTTCGGCGGCGGAAATATCGGCATGGACGATGCCTGGACAAACATGGGGTCCATCGCCGCGAACGACTGCAGCGGCGCCACCTCGGGCGGCGGCGCATAAATAGGGGTCATTTCAGGCAGCACCGCGACGTCGGGCGCGGGCGTCTCTTCATAAACAGGGGCTTCAGACGCAGCGGCGATGGGCGCGGCGGTTTCTTCAAAAACAGAAGCCATTTCAGGCTCGGGGGCGATGGGCGCGGCGGTTTCTTCAAAAACAGAAGCCATTTCAGGCTCGGGGGCGATGGGCGCGACGGTTTCTTCAAAAACAGAAGCCATTTCAGGCTCGGCGGCGATGGGCGCGGACTCGAAGGCCGGCTCAGCGACAACAGACTCGAGGAGCGGCTCCACGGCCGGCTCCGGCATGGCAATCGGAGCGGCGGCGAATTCGACCTCTGACATAAACGCCGCCGGGATCGGTTCATAAGCGATGGGAGCGGCCTGCGGCTCGGACGGGTCGAACGGGGACGCGGGCGGAGGATCAAGCGGAGGAGAGGGCGGAGGTGTAAACTCGCCCGGCAACTGGCCGGCATCGGAACCAATAACGCGAAAAGATCTGACCGTCGGCACCACCTTGAAAGTCTTCGCCGCGAAAGATGAGTCGCCGCGCGCCTCCTGATGAGGGGCCACAGGAGATTCCGGTTCAGAAGGCGTTGGCGGGACTGGATCGGGCTCGGCGCTGACTATGGGTTCGATCTGGGACGACAAAATCTCCACGATTGGAGCGTTGGCCATGGGAATCTCCATCGGGGGAAATACGGTCTCCAGAGCGGCAGCAAGTCCGGGAAACGGCGCGGATATTTGATCCGCCGGCGGAAACACCGACGCGCCATGCATCATCGCCAACATCTCAGGAGATGGAGGCAAGGGCGGCACTATAGCGATCAATAGCTCGGCCGACGGGGGCGCGGGCGGGGCGGATGCATAAACCGCGGCGGCCGCAGCTTCGGCCTCGCGAACGGCAGCCGCTTCACGGGCGGCGACCGCTTCGGCTTCACGGGCGGCGGCGGCTTCAGCTTCACGAACGGCGGCGGCTTCACGGGCGGCGGCCGCTTCGGCTTCACGAACGGCGGCGGCTTCACGGGCGGCGGCCGCTTCGGCTTCACGCGCGGCCGCAGCTTCGGCCTCGCGAACGGCAGCCGCTTCACGGGCGGCGACCGCTTCGGCTTCACG
>JAYVZL010000199.1:0-1725 GCA_043783505.1 Elusimicrobiota bacterium | reverse complement strand
CATCTACTCATCTACTCATGATGGATTCAAATCTTCGTTTATAAGCCGTTCTAATCATTCGAGATCATTTGATTTAATATAACCCGTTTTTATCATTAGCTTTTTTCGCGTCGTGGATGATCGGTCTCATCCTGGTTCCATATGTCTTGGCGCTCATGCGCGTCGAGCATTTGGGCCCGGCTTATTTGGCGGCATTCATCGTTGCCGAGCCGCCGTTCCTTCTACTCGCGGCCTCCTTTGGGATAGGTTTTACGCTCCTTCTTCTGTATCTTTTCCCGTCGTCTCGCACGCGCGACGTGGTATGGGTCCTATCGAGCTTGTCGTTGACCGTGACTTATGGTCTTGTCCGCTTTGCCCAGCCCGAGAAGCTCATCCGACCGGACGCTCTGAGGGTCGTGGCCGAATACATCGGCTTTCTGCAGGCGCCCACCGCGCCGTACCTGCCGTCTTGGTGGCTGGCGGAGGCTTTGCGCATGGCCGCCGCAGGGCATTGGGGTAGTTGGGCGATGCGCGCGGCGATGTTATGGGGCGCGGCGGCGGTCGTGTACGCATGTCTCGTTGCCGTGGCCGGCAGAATTTATTTCATCGGCTATAGCGGCGCTCAGGAGGGGGCGCTGCGCAAACGAGTGCATTCCTTCAAGCTCCTTGCTGAACAACGCGTGCTCGGCATCGGAACCTCCGCCGCCCTGCTCTGGAAGGAACGGATGACGTTTTTTCGCGACGTGAAGCATTGGTCTCAAATCGTGCTCATCGCGGGGCTGGTGTTCGTCTATTTGTTCAGCATCCGTCGCCTGCCGCTGGACTCCGTCGAGCTCAAAAGCCTCGTCTCCTTCTTGAACGTGGGCACCGCCGGGTTCGTGATCGCGGCTCTGGGTCTGCGCTTCACCTTCCCGGCCATCAGCCTCGAGGGCCGCTCGTGGTGGGTGCTGCGCTCCGCCCCGGTCGACGTCGGACGCGTCATGCGCGAGAAGTTCCTATTTTCCGCCTTGCCGATGGCTTTTATCGCGCTGCTGCTGGGCGTGATGACCAATTGGATCCTCGAGGCCGACCGATTCACCTCGTGGCTGTCATTGGGCGCGCTGCTGACGGTAGGCATGGCGATTAGTGCTATGGGCATCGGCTTTGGCGCGCTGTTCCCGCGCTTTTCCGTTGAGAACATCCACCAGATCGAGTCCTCGGTGGGGGGCTTCGTCTATATGTCCGCCTGCCTCTTTTATGTCGGCCTGACGGTCGCCGTGCTCGCCTTGCCCATGCAGATGCACTTCGCCCAGCGTTTCGGCACGGGCGTCTGGAGCGGGCGCGTGGCGGCGTTCTGCGCCGCCGCCTGGCTGGCGCTCAATGCCGTCGCCTTCGTCGTGCCCTGGCGGCTCGGCCGCCTGGCCCTGGAGAACCATGAATAACTTACTGCTGGTCTTGATGCTGCTGCCGGCGTCGGCGTCCGCCGCGCCCCGCGTCGCGGTCGTCATCGACGACTTCGGGCTGACCTACCCCAAGGACGTGCCAGACGATCTCTGGATGAAGATCGTGTTTCCGATCACTTACGCGGACATGCCCGAGTCGCCGCGCACGACGAAGGTGGCCAAGGAGATCAAGGAGTCGGGACACGAGCTCATCATCCACTATCCTTTCGACAAGTTCCAAAAGTTGGAATTGCCCAAGGATGTGGTCTCGCCCGAGGATTTAAAGAAAGTGGCGGCGCTCCTTGAGAAGGCCTTCAAGCAGATT
>JAYVZL010000198.1:0-11759 GCA_043783505.1 Elusimicrobiota bacterium | reverse complement strand
AAGTCCCCCACGGCGTCGTCATGCTCGTGCGGTTGCCGTTCGCATCATAGGTATAGCCGATGTTCGCGGTAAAGCCGTTGGGCAAAGTCTCGACAATCGAATTCATCCGGTTCAAACTGTCATAACCCATCTTCATCGCCGAGCCGTTGTAGTGACTGGCCGAGAGCACGTTGCCGGCCAAATCATAGCTGACCGAGATATTCCCCTCAGGCATCCCCACGGAGATTAAGCGATCCATATCGTCATAGCCCATATTAATGTTCTGACCATTGCGCGTTGTGACGCGCGTCGGCCGGCTTTTCGCGTCATAGATGACTGAACCGGACTGACCCAGCGCGTTGGATATCCCCGTCATGCGCCCGATCGAGTCGTAGTGGAAACCCGTCGCATGATTCTTCGCGTCCGTGATGCTCAGCGTCCGCCGCAGCCCCCGGCTCGGTTCGTAGACGATGCTGGTGACATTATTGAGCGCGTCCCTAATCTGAGTGGGCTTACCATCGGCCGCATAAGCATAGGCCGTCTGATTGCCGAGCGGATCGGTTAGACTCGTCATACGGCTCAACGCATCGCGCCCCATCGTCACCGTGCGCCCCAAGGGGTCTGCTGCGCTGATAGGCGCCCCGTTGCCGTTGTAGCCGATTTGCGCCGTGCTGCCCAGCGCGTCTCTGAGCGTCGTCATATGCCCCTGCGCATCGTATTGCATCGAAGTAAAGTTGTACCCCGCATCCTGCGTCTGCACCAAATTGCCGACCCCGTCATAGACAAGCGCCGACTTATTCGCCTTCGGATCGATCACGCTCGTCAACTGACTGAAATTCTGATCATAAGTCGCCTGAGCCGTACCACCAGAAGCATCGACCACCGAGTTGATATTTCCATTGTTATCATGAGTCAGCCGCGTCACCCGTCCTAGCAGATCCGTCTGGCTGACCAGCGTCGCATCCGCGTCATACGTGAGCTTCGTCACGCCTCCCACCGAATCGATGATTTTCGTCGTTCGCTGCCAGCCGTTGAAATCCTTCCACTCATATTGAGAGACATGCCCCAACGCGTCCGTCACGCTTATCGTTCCGCTCAGCGTGGCCGTGGTAAAGCTCGGAGCTCCGAATAGGACGGGGTCCACCGATCCCGATGAATACGAATAAGTGAGCAGATTGTTTCCCTGATCATCGGATTGCGTCAGCAACCTGCCCAATGAATCGTACGTGTACGTCTTGATCCCCCCATTCGGATAAGTGATCTGAGTTATTCGATGTAAGGCGTCGTAAGCATAGAGCGTCGTGTCGCCGTTGACGTCTCTATCGGAGATCTTATCCCCGGCCGAATTAAACGCGGAATAGAATATTCTCCCCGCGTTGTCCGTTATCGACGTCACCCGCCCTTGAGCGTCGTACCCGAACCCAACCGTGCGCCCATGCACGTCCGTCAACTGCGTCAGCCGCTGACTTGCGTCTCTCGTATAGATCACCTTGTTCCCATTGCGATCCGTCAACTGGCTCGGCAAGTATAGTCCGCCCGTCAACACGAAATGGAGGACCGTTCCGTCCTTGCGCTTATAATCCAGACTCGCGGGCGGCGGCAGCGCGCTGAGCGCGCCGCAAACCGTGGCCGGCGCAGCCGAAGTCAATTGATCGTGCGAACCCGGCGGCGGAGAAAAAACAGGAGTAAAGGACGTGCAAACTGCAAGTTGGTTGTTCAGATTCCCCGGGTCCTGAAGCGCAAAGCCGATTCCCGCGCCGTGACCGTCATGCACCACATAAGTCGATGTCGCGATGGTGATCGATTCGAAATAATCCGCGTGCCAGCCCACCCCCAGCGGTCCGGCTAACGACCCATCCGAGCGATAGGCCGGAGAGATGGTTAAGGAGGGCGACGCTTTGCCCGGGCCGGCGGCCGAACAATTATCGTTGATTGTTGCCGCGCCGATGTTCGCGCAGGGCGGCTCAATCCACGAACCGCTCCCAGACCCGTTGGCGCTGCACATCAGCGGCTGCGCCGGCGGTGTATGGGGCTCACCTGGAAATATACCTGACCCGCCGAGACTGCCCGTTCCACCACTTCCCTGAGAGTCGCCGGGACCCCCGCCCGAACAGCCTGCGGCCGCGCCTGTGCCGTTCATCCTGATGCTGTGATTGGCGCCGGCCGTCGCCACGGCGGATCCGTCAAAAGCGCACGGCATTTGTCCAACTCCCGGAAGAATGCCCTGCTTATCGCAACTGCTCGCATGCACGAACGTCACCTTGTAAGGGACGACCACGCTTTGCCCGGCCTTGATTTCCGGGATGCTGGTGAAAGGAAGCTCCACGTCTAGCCCATCATCCAAGGACCGTGAAATATTGAAATCGAACACCGAAACCAGGCCTTTATTGGTGATCGTGTATTGCCCGAAGGCCGACTGCCCCATGCTCAAGTCGTAAGTCGACTGAGGCGGATCGACCACCAGAACCGGAACCAGCACGTCGGTCCGATACGTCAAACTCAGCACGATGTCGTATTTATCCTTGATCGTGGTCGGCACCGCCGTCCACTGATAGCTCACCACCGCCGTCGTCAGCAGCGCCAATAATGAATTCGTCATCCCCGGCTGCACCAAAACCGTTCCCGCGCGCGTCTGGAACCCCTGCGCCGTCACGTTCCAGGAATAATTGCCGGACGGGATTTGACTGAAGGCCGCCAGCCCGTTTTGATCGGATGATAGAGTGAAGCTCAGCCCCGTCACGTCCAGACTGACCAGGTTCACCTTGGCACTCGCAATCGGCACCCCTTGCCCGCCCGCCGACTTGGGCAGGTCCGCGTTGATGACGCTCACCAGCAAGTCCCCCACCCGCGTCGAAGTGACCGCCACGCCCGCCCGCACCGCCACCGCCGGAGCGTTGAGAGACGTGATCTGCAGCAGTGGATCGGCGGCGTACGTTTGATTCGGCAGAGAGGAAGGCGGCGCGAACTGCAATGACACGCTGACATTTCCCCCCGGGCCCAGATCGCCGATATTTGTCGGCCCCTGAATCGTGACCCAACTGAGGGACGGAGCATTCAGCGTGATCCCTCTCCAGACATCGAAGCCCTTGTTCTCCAGCACCAGCGACACCGTCTTAACCTCTCCTCCCAGCATCCCGATGGAGATCGCTGACGGCGTCACCGAGGGGATCACTTGAGCCGGAACGACCGTTACCTGGACCGGCAGAACCCGCGTAAACCCGTGAGATTCGCTCACCGTCACGTTGATCGTCCCGCTCGAAGACAGAGGCGCGGCGTTAAGCGTGATCGCCAACTGAGCCTGCTCCCCCGCGGCCAAAGTCGCGGGCAGCGTGCTCGGGTCGAGGGTCAGCGTAAGGCCGCTTCCCGAGACCGCCCGCGAACTGGACGCAAGCCCGGTGATCGGCGCGCCCCCCGAGTTCGTCAGGCTCACCCTGAACGTGTACGTGCTGTTCTGCGCCAAAGTGGCCGTGAAATCCGAGAATTGATAGCTCAGACCCACGATCGTGAAGACGGATTGCGCCCCATGCGTCACTACGTCCGGGTGCGAGGCAGAAATCGTGTACAACCCAGCCTCATTAGGCAGCGGGAAAAAGCCCGCTCGATAGGAACCCGTGTTGTCGGTCACCGCCGTCACGTGCCGATCGAAGCCGTTCGAGACCACGTGCACGACCACATCGGCGTTGGGAACGGGCAGCCCCCCGATTGAATCCAAAGCCTGCCCGCTCAGCGTCACGCTCGATCCCTGGTCATAGAGGCTGCTATCCGAGAAGACAGTGGCCGTATACGGCACCTGCGCGACGATAGCCTGCGAGGCGGAGCTGGAAAAACCTCTCGTCCCTGCGAGCTGCATCAGCGGTAAATTAAACGTCGGCGTGCTCACTGAAGCCGCCACGCTCATGCTCTGCACTGCCGTATTGGGCACCAACGCCCTGATCGGATCGAACAGAAAGCTCGAGCCCGCCGGCACCGTCACGAAAAAGACCTGGACGCCGTCCACGAAGGCGGCATTAGCACCATTGCCCGTCTGCATCAGCTCGGCCGACGCGAATAGCGTGCCCTCCGGCGTCTTCAGCTGCACCCTCACGTCGTCGACCGGCGCGGAAGTAGAGTTGACGATCTTGGCCGTGATCACATCCATCGGCGCCGAGCCCCGGTTGTAGAGACGCACACGCGATGAAGACAGCGTCCCCGGCACCAGCGCATCGGGAAAGACCTCCAGAATCGGAGAGGCCGGGTCGGCGGCGGAAAGCGCGAAGTCCCCAGCCAAGAACACAGATGCGCCCGCATCCGTCGGCAAGGATACCACCGCGTGCAGAGAGGAAGCCGCGGAGAGACCGGCCGGCGTGGCGATCACGCCCTCGAACGTCCCGATCTGTCCGGCGGCTATTGAGACCGCGGCCGCAGTCGCCTGAGCCACGACCAGGCCGGTCGAATTCGTAAGCGTAAGAAGAGCGGGACCCGCGTTCAAAGTCGACCCAGTATTGTTCTTCACCGTGGGATGCAGGGCGTCGAAGAAGCCGCGCGTCAGTATGCCCGGCGTGAGAGTCAAGACCGCGGCTGGAACCGTCGCCTTGGCCTTCGGACCCTCCACGCCCGCCGCGTCCACCGCCGAGACCTCGTAGACATGAGCGCCCGCCGTAAAGCCCACGTCTTCAAAGAAGGTGTTTGGATGGAGGCTGGAGCTGATGCGGCTGGCGTCGCGGTAGACCCGGTAGGCCACCACCCCCGGCTCCGGCTTAGTCCAGGATATCCGGGCCGAGCCCTGCACCGTGACTGAGAGGTCCGTGGGTGCGATCGGCGCCGATTGGAGATGGAAGGACAGCGTCGCGCTCGACACGTTGCCGGCCAAATCCTGGGCCGAGGCGGAGAGAATATAGCCGCCGTTGCGATCGATCGGGTCGCCATTGTAGTAAGGCGCGCTGGTCCCAAGCAGTTGATTGGTCAAGAGGAAGGACGAAGCGCCGGGATTTAAGTCCGCGATCAGGACATTGACGCTGACAGACGTCGTGCTGACGAGGGCCGCCCCTTGCGCCACGCTAAACGAAATTTGCGGCGCGGTCTTGTCGATCGTAAACGTCGCCGTGGTCGTTGAATAATGAGCCTCGACGTCAGAAGCTGTAACAGTCAGGACGTGGACACTCTCGGCCGAGACCGTTGAGCCCGCGACAAACGTCAGACCGTCAAGCCGGGCCCTGACCGAGCTTGCGTCGAGGTTGCCGTCCGCGACATTAAAAGCTGGAAAGACATTGCTGTTGAAGAACCCGCCGTCCGTTATCCCGTTGAACGTCACGACCGGCGCGGCCTTATCGAAGACGATGGAAACCTGATTGGAGACGCCGCTCTCGTTGCCGACCTGGTCGAGCGCGGTGACGACGTAGCGATAATTGGCGTCCTGATCCGGAGAGTCGATAAAAGGAGCCGCCGCGCTGCGCCCCTGAAGCCCGGCCAAGCTCGTAATCGGCGAGGTCGACCGGTAAAGCCGGAAGGAGACCGTGTCCGTGCTCGCCGCCAGCCAATTGAGTTGGATCTGGTTAAACGCATTAAACGCCACCGTCACGTTGACCGGCGGCGGGGGCGGGGTCGCGTCGGCGACCGAGATGGGATCGGAGAGGGCGCTCTCGTTGCCCGCCAAATCCAGGGAGCTGACCTCATGCTGATGCTGACCCTCTATCGGAGTCTCCGTAAAGGACCCGCTCCCGTCAGTCGCCGGGGCAACGGTGGAAATCGCCACACCATCGCGATAGACCCTGTATAAAGCGGGGCGCTCCCCCAAGGGCGCGCTCCAAGTGACGATCACACTCCCGCCAGCTTGCGCGTTGGCGCGCACGACCAAGGGCTGGCCGGGTGCGACGGTGTCTATTACAAAGGAAGCGGTCCCCCCCGACAGTTGAGTATTGGTATTTCCCAGCTGATCCATCGCCGAATAGGCGAACGTCGCCTGCCCGTCTCCGGTCGTCGATGTGATCGCCACCGCACCCGTCCATATCCGCCCGCTCAAGCCTTGGGCGGTAAGCGGTACGGGCAGCGTTGGCCCGCCCTGGGGGACAACGGAGAGGCTCGGGATCGTCGTCGCCGCCTCATCCAAGGTCAAAGTAAGCGCCAAAGCTCCAACGCCCAGCGGCGAGGTCTTGGAAAGAGCGACGCTCCCGAGCGGTCCAGCGGCATCGATCTGAATTGTCGAGGAACTCAAAACCAGTCCCACGTTGCCCGAAAGATCGGTTCCCTGGAACGCGAATTGAGCCGTGCCCACGCCCATGGATGAGGTCACCGTGACCGTGGCCCGCCAGAGAGTGGCGGTCACCCCTGTCAGGTTCAGCGCGATCGGCTGGCCATCGGGCGGGGTGAAGGTAAATAGTGGCGGCTGAGAGAGGGCCTCGCTGATCGTAAAGGTCGCCTGATAGTCCCCCACGCCGACGGGCTGGAGTGCTGAGAAAATAACGGCGGCCGTGGGCGCCCGGCTGTCGGTCACGACATAGACTACCTCGGAGGGGCCGCTCTCGTTGCCGGCGACGTCTACAGAGGTGATCGCGTAAAAGTACAGATCGTCGACAAGGGGAATCTCCTCGAAGAATAACTGACTAAGGCCGTCTGCTACCCTAAGACTTGAGTTTGGCGCAGGGGTGCCGGCAGTAAGCGCCGCGTCATCGGTCGAGCGATAGACTCGGTAGAAACTCGGCGTTTTCCCGGTGTCCGGAGCCGACCACTCCAAATGAATATTCCCCCCGGATAAAGATGAGACGGAAAGCAAAGACGGGGGATTAGGCGCGCCGGTTGTAAAGACGCCGTGCACCGGAGTTGAGGGCGCGCTGAAGCCCCGCGGCTCGAAGGCGATCGCGCTCAACGTGATGTTGCCCTCCGCCGGCAGCGCCGCCGACAAGATCGACCAGAAGCCGCCAGTCACGGTGGCGGTGGCCACGTCGAGGCCGTTGACCTGGAGTTGGACAGTCGTTCCAGGCTCGGACGTGCCGCTCACGTCGATTGTAGCGACCGCGACCCCAAAACCCTCATTAGGGAAGGTGATGACGGGCGCTTCCGGCGGAGCGTAGCTGATCAGGACGGAGACGGCGCTAGACGAGGCATTGCCCGCAACATCGGTCGCCCGCGCGGCGAAGACATGATTGCCATCGGTAAAATTGCGAGTGTCCCAGGGAAAGGAGTAGGGCTGGAAAGTAGCGGTAGCCAGGATGACGCCGTCGACCGAGAAAACGACGTTTACGATGCCGCTTGTGTCGGAGGCCGCGGCGAAGGCGGTAAAAGGCCTTGAAATCAAAGTCCCGGCTGCGGGTGATGATATCGCGACTGCCGGTGGAGTATTGTCCACCGTGTAAAATGGAGCAGTGCTGCGAACCATTGTTTGCCCGTTGGTGTCCTGCGCGCTTGAGATGACCATGAAGTAAGCGCCGTCCGGCGCGTTGGCAGGGATGGCCGCAGTCGCCACCCATACCGCCGGCGAGAGGAACGTGCCTGAACTGATGGCATATGTGTTGTACGGGGATGCCCGCCCATAGGTCACGGTCGGCTGGATTTGGGTCTTCATTTGATTCGTAAACTGGACCCGCACACGAACCGGCTTTGAAGAGGTGGGCGATGGATCAAGAAGATTCACGGAGGCCACTAACGGCGGGGCGAGCTGGGCCGGGGACTGAAGGAAGGGAATGAAATCCACAAAATCTGAAACCGCGTCGCCAATGCCGCCGGGGTTGGAGACGTTTGTCGGCCCCGTGCTCGATCCCCACCAATTGAACTGAGCCTGGAGAATTGAGGAGGAATTATTGTTTTGGACGCCGAAACTGGAATTGCCGAAGATAAGACAGCCATGGAGGATCGGCGGCGAACTGGAGAAGGAGTTGACGCCGGTTTGATTGGAACTGATCACGGCGCTCGAAATTAAAAGGGTGGTGGAGTCCTGTGTCTGAATGGCGTCAGTCTGCGAATAGCTCGCTTCTCCCCCGATAAGCTTCACCGCGCTGTTGGAATAGGCATAAATCATGGCCTGAACAAAGTTCTGGTTGCCACCGTAACGGAAATGAGTGTTGGTCAAAGTCGCGCTGGAAGCAATGAAATACACGGTCGCCCAACTCCCTGGCACGGGCAAGGTCGCGCTGCCATCCCCATTGGTGTCGCCACCTACCGAATCGTCTTTGAGCGAAGTGAAATAAATTGGGGTGGATGATCCACCTAAAGCCGTCAGACCTCCCTGCAAGAACAACGTATTGCTTGCGTCAGACAGCTTGATAATAGCGCCCGGCGGCACCGTGAACATGGCTCCAGCTGAAAAAGTCACGTCGCTTAACACCACATACGGCATCCGGTCAGCCAAAATCCACTCGGTTGATTCGGCCACAAGTCCAGATGGGATTTCCACGCGCATCGGCCTGCTGGATTGCGGGAAGACCACTGTATCCTGCGCTCCCAACAGACGCACGCCGGCGCTAAGCTCCATCGCCAAAGTCGATAGATTTAGAAGCGAATTGCCATGGAATTGAACGCCCTGATCCCGGCTGACCCGCACGCCTTTTGCGCCGGAGGCGATCGCGCTGCCGGACAACAACGGTATATCGCCGTCCGTGTTGACTGCCCATCCACCATTGCCTGTAAAAGTTACTCCAGATATTGACAGGAAACCGGAACTATCACCGACGATCGCGTCCGTCTGAGAATAACTTGCCTCGCCTCCCTGCAAAGTCAGAGCACCACCGGCGAAGGCGTAAAGCATAGCCGAACCAAAGGATTGACTGCCACCATAACGGAAATGCGCGTTGGTCAAAGTCGCGCTGGAATTAAAGACGTAAACAGTCGCCCAATCCCCAGGCGCGGGCGATGTAAAGCCGCCATCCCCGTTGGTGTCGCCGCCCACCGAATCGTCTTTGAGCGAAGTGAAGTAAATTGGCGTAGTTGAGCCGCCTAAAGCCGTCAGGCCTCCCTGCAGGAACAAGTTATTGTTTGGAGCCGACATCTTGATAATTCCACCCGGCGGAATCGTGAGCATCGCTCCGGCTGAAAAAGTTACGTCGCTTAATACCACGTACGTCATCCTGTCAGCCAGTGTCCACTCGGTGGATTCGGCTACGAAGCCGGATGGAATTTCAACACGCATCGGCCTGCTCGACAACGGAGCGACTACCGTATCCTGCGCTCCCAACAGGCGCACGCCGGCGTTAAGCTCCATCGCCAAAGTCGATAGATTCTGGAGCGAATTGCCATGGAATTGAACGCTCTGATCCTGGCTGATTCTAACGCCTTTTGCACCCGATGCGATCGCGCTGCCAGACACCAGCGGGATATTGCCGTCCGTGTTGATCGCCCAGCCTTCATTGCCGGTAAAAGCCGCTCCGGATATAGACAAGTAGCTGGAGTTATCACCAAAAATCGAGTCCGTCTGCGAGAAGCTTGCCGCGCCTCCCGTGAAGGTCATGGTGCTGTTGGCATAAACGTAAATCATGGCCGAACCGAAAGACTGACTGCCTCCGTAGCGGACATGCACGTTGGCCAATGTCGCGCTGGAAGTGTTGAAATAAACAGTCACCCAATCGCCAGGCGCCGGTGAACCGCTGCCCGTGGCGCCTCCAACGCTATGGTCGTTGATGGAGGTAAAGTGGATCGGCTGGGCGACTGTCGCCTGTGCGTTCAAAACGGCGTTGCTGAAGAAAAAATTGATGTCGGCTGCGAATTTAACGACCACCCCAGGCGCGATGTTTAGCCGAGCACCGGTCACTGTCAGATTGGAGGTTACAAGAACGGGGCTGTCGGACAAAGTCCAAGTCGTGTCGGTCGTGATTTCTCCGCCGACCGTCAGCGCCAAGGCCGAGCGTGACGCCAGCACTAGGAGCAAGCCCAATATCCAAGAAACGGCGCGGCCACGGAGATGACGGATTGACGATGGAGACTCTTCGTCTATGGAAGTCATCGGGGCCATGACATCTATAGCCCCGCAAACCCGAAAAGTCAATTGAGCCGATTACAGTCGATTACAGCTAATTGCACCCGGGGGGTTGACACGCGGAAGGGAACAGTTTAACCGACGAGCTTATAACCGTCGGGGGTCGCGAGTATCCCCTCTTTCTCGCCGAAACCAAGAAGCTTGCGCAGACGGCAGACCGTCACATCCGCGACATTTGAGTTTTTGGCATCGCTCCAGAGGAGAGACCGGAGTTTCTGCCGGGAAACACCATCGGTATTTTTCATGAGCACTTGCAGCAGATCGAATAGTTTAGGACTGATACTTTCAACCTGCCGCTCCCCGACCCAGACGCATCGGCGGTCGACGTCAATACGCACTTTCCCGCGCACCAGGAGATCGCCGATGGATCTCTCCAAGTGAACCCGCCCCAACAACTGGGATATGCGCAGGAGCAGTTCGCTATCTTCAAAGGGCTTAGGGAGAAAGTCCTCTATGCCGAGCGCCTTAATGGAGCTTTCAAGAACCCCCGCCGTCCGATCGATACCGCTCATGGCTAGGATGGGAATGCCTTTCGTCTCGTTGTTCTCGCGGAGAGTCTTGCAGACCTCGATTCCGTTGATGTCCGGCAACCCCATATCAAGGAGAATGAGATTCGGCTTGAGGTCCAGAGCTAATCGGGAGCTATCTCTCCCGGCGATTGAAAAGTGAATCTCAAATTCCAGTCCTTCTAGCGCGAACCGGATAAGTGACTGAACTCCAATATCATCCTCAATGACCAAGAGCCGCCACTGTGCAGGCGACGTATTTTTCGCGACGGCGCCGCGCAACAACTCAAGTAAATTCCCCCGCTGAGCCATCAAATCGAATTTCGGAAAGAAGCCTTCCGCGCCGACCCGCTGGACCTCCAATTTCTCGGCATTGCTCCGCTTAAGGCCGGAGATCATAATGACCGGGATATGTCTGGTCGCATGGTCCGCCTTGAGCGCCTTCAAAAGGCCCATTCCACTGATTCCCCCTGGCAAAGCCCAGTCGAGGAGGATGGTCCGAGGATGAGATTTCCTGAGGAGTTCAAGTGCTTGCACCGCATCAGCGACTCCAACGCACCGGAACTCAGTGTCCGTCAGGGATCGAAGCAAGTCATTCCTGACGTCATCCTCGTCGTCTACGACCAAGATGCAACCCGCCTGGGAACTAATGGGAAATTTCGATGAGCCGCTGGAAGGTGTCGTCATCCGGGGCTCAGTATAACCCGCCTTTCGACTTCCGCGCAAGGTGTGGAATTTTCAGTCTTATCCATTTTCTAAGGACCTAAAAGAATCGATCGAGTTCGCCGTTGAGTTTGAAAAGGCTTCTCAATTTCAGTCGAATTGATTCGGCTGGTCTTGTTTTGTCGGATTCATATCGGATTATAGTGTAGGGGCGAACATTTAGGATTTTGGCCAATTCTTTGAGTTGTAGCCCTCTCCTGAGACGACAGTTCTTGAGCCAGCTGCCGAGTGAGATCGGTGGGATCTGGAAGTCATATGGGTCGCCTTGAGCTTCGGGAAACGTCTCCTTGAAGCGCTCAGACAAAAGTGGCAAAATCCTTCCCAGGACCCAAGGGTTTGTCTTGCGCGTTTCATTGCGTTCGAGTCGGGCGATGACGTTGTGGCTCATGCCGCTCTTCTTGCTGAGGTCCTCGATGGTGAAGTTGAGCCGCTTGCGCATGTAGCGCAGGCGTTCTCCCAGCGAGGCTTTAGTGGGGTCGGCAAGGACGAAATAAGTCGGTTTAATTCGTCTTTTGAGCCCAAATTCGTTACCCGCAACGTTCCTTCGGGGACCCAGATCTGGTCGCACTCGGCCGCGTCAGTGAAGTTTCGCTGACGCGGCCGAGTTTTTT
>JAYVZL010000197.1:0-4789 GCA_043783505.1 Elusimicrobiota bacterium | reverse complement strand
CAGCTCGGCCGCCGGTCCGACGGTCACGCGCCTCGCCGCCGGCGCCGCGCTTCCCAAGCCGCCCGCGCCGCCGGCCGCCGTCGCGGTCCCCGCGCCCGCTCTTCCGAAGCCGCCCGTTCCCGGCGCTTTGCCGCCGAAGCCGATCCAGCCCGCCGCCGGCGCTCCGGGAGCCCCCGTTGTCCCGAAGCCCGCCGTTCCCGGCGTCGTGCCCCCCGCCGCGAAGCCGCCCGTGACCGGAGCGCTACCGCCGATGCCGCCGAAGCCCGGCACCTCCGGCCCGCAGAAGCCCGTGATCCTGCGCCCCGGCGCGATCACGACACGGCCCCCGATGAACCGCCCCGGCTCGCCGCGCCCGCCGATGCCCGGCCAGCGTCCCGGCGGCTATCGCCCCGGAGGCGGGCAGCATCGCCCGGCGCACCAGAACCGCCCGGCCGCACCCGCGGCCAAGCCGCTCGAGCCGGGCGCCAAGCCCGCGCTCAAGAAGATTAAGGTCTCGTCGATGATCACCGTTCGCGAGCTCTCCGAGAAGATGGAGCTCAAGACGAACGACGTCATCAAGAAGCTGATGGGCCTCGGCATCTTCGCCACGATCAACCAGCGCCTCGACGCGGAGGCCGCGCAGGTCGTCGCCTCCGACTTCGGCTACGAGCTCGAGGTCGTCGCGATGTACAAGGAAGAAGAGCTCGCCGTCGTCAAGGCCGAGAAGGAAGACCCCGCCAAGCTCAAGCCGCGCCCCCCCGTGATCACGATCATGGGCCACGTCGACCACGGCAAAACCTCGCTCCTCGACGCCATCCGCTCCGCGAAGGTGGCCGAAGGCGAGTCCGGCGGCATCACGCAGCACATCGGCGCGTACAAGGTTAAGATCGACAAGGGCGAGATCGTGTTCCTCGACACGCCCGGCCACGAGGCCTTCACCGCGATGCGCGCGCGCGGCGCCAAGGTGACGGACATCGTCATCCTCGTCGTGTCCGCGACGGACGGCGTCATGCCGCAGACGATCGAGGCCATCGACCACGCGAAGGCGGCCGGCGTGCCGATCGTCGTCGCCGTCAACAAGATCGACCTGCCCGGAGCGGACCCGCAAAAGATACGCACCGCGCTCTCCGCGCTAGGCCTGCAGCCCGAGGAATGGGGCGGCAAGAACATCTTCGTCGACGTCTCCGCCAAGAAACGCATCAACCTCGACAAGCTGCTCGAGAGCCTTCTTCTCCAGGCGGAGATCCTCGAGCTCAAGGCCAATCCGGACCGGCCTGCCTACGGAACTGTTCTTGAAGCCCGCATGGACCCTAAACGCGGCGCGGTCTCGACCGTGCTCGTGCAGGCCGGAACCCTGCGCCTGGGCGACTCCTTCGTCGCCGGCTTGGCGCACGGAAAGATCAAGGCCCTCGTCGACGACACAGGTCGCCGCATCGAAGCCGCCGGCCCCGCCACGCCCGTCGAGATCCTGGGCATCATGGGCACGCCGCTGGCCGGAGACGCCTTCACCGTCGTTGACAACGAGAAGGCCGCGCGCGACATAGCCGAGAAGCGACGCCTCATCCACCGCGAGCAGACCATGGCCCACCAGAAGCACATGACGCTCGTGGGCCTACGCTCGGCTCTCAACACGGGCACGTCCAAGGCCAAGGACCTTCACATCCTGCTCAAGGCGGACATGCAGGGATCTCTTCAAGCTCTGCGCGACTCGCTGGAGAACCTCTCTACCAGCGAGTGCCGCGTGCGCATCATCCACGGCGCCATTGGCAACGCGAATGAGTCAGACATTCTGCTGGCCTCGGCCTCCGATGCGGTCACGCTGCTGTTCCACTCCGAAGTCGAGCCCCGCGCGGCCGAGCTCGCCGGCCGCGAAGGCGTCGAGGTCCGCAAATACGAGATCATCTACGACCTCATCGAGGACGTTAAAGCAGCACTCGAGGGCCTATTGGCCCCCGAAGTCGTCGACGTCATCGTGGGCAAGGGCGAGGTCATGGCGCTGTTCAAGGTCAAGACCGGCGTCATCGCCGGCTCGGCCATCCGCGACGGCAAAGCCACGCGCGGCGGCCATGTCCGCGTCGTGCGCAACGGCGAGGCCCTGCACACCGGCAAGATCACGACCCTGCGTCACTTCAAGGACGACGTCAAGGAGATCGAGAAAGGCCAGGAGTGCGGCATCGGCATCGACGGCTTCAATAATTTCGAAGTGGGCGATCTACTCGAGTTCTTCGTCAAGGAATCTCGCACCCGCCGTCTCAGCCAGTCGCCGCGGTAGCCGGTGTACGACCGCAACGATCGGCTCAAGGAGCTCTACAAAGAGCTGCTCTCTACGCTCCTGCGCGAGGTGAAGGACCCCGGGATGTCGGGATTTCTGACAGTGACGGACACCGACCTCTCAGCCGACCGCAAGACCCTCAAGGTCTATTACTCCGTCTTGGGCACCGACGCCCAGCGCGAGAGCACGGGCTTGGCCTTGGAACGGGCGGCCCCCTATCTGCGCGAGCTGATGAAGAAGAAGGTGACGGTCAAGACCATTCCCAACCTGCTCTTCACCTACGATGAGACGCCCAAAAAGGCCTCGCGCATCGATGAGCTGCTCAACAAGCTCGAGAAGGAAAAGGGACAATAGTGACGCTTGCCGCCGGCATGCTGCTCGTCGATAAACCGGCGACCTGGACTTCTCACGACTGCGTCGCGGTCCTGCGCAAGCATTTCCCCCGCGGCACCAAGGTAGGGCACACCGGCACCCTCGATCCTTTGGCCACGGGCCTGCTGGTCATCTTGGTCGGGCCGTGCACGCGCCTTCAGGCCCGCCTTCAGGGCATGGACAAGACATATTCGGGCACAATCCGCCTGGGCGTGAAGACTGACACCGGCGACATCACGGGCAAGACCATCGAAGAGCGCCCGCTGCCTAACCTGAGCCTCGAGAAGCTCAAGACCGCGCTTGCCGCCATGGTCGGCACCGTCGAGGCGCCCGCCCCGGCTTATTCCGCCGTGAAGCATCAGGGACGCCCCCTTTATGAGTACGCCCGGGCCGGACTGGAAGTGCCGGTCAAGGCGCGCACGGCGGTGGTGCGCGACTGGCAGGCGCTCTCCTGGACGGCGCCGGAGTTGTCGCATCGTCTGTCCTGCGCCAGCGGCACCTATGTGCGCACCTTAGCCGAAGTCCTGGGCGAGCGCCTGAATTGCTGCGGCACGGTCTCCTCCCTGCGCCGCGAGTCGGTGGGGCCTTTCCGTATCGAGGACGCCCACACTCTCGATGTTTTGCGCGCGCTCCCAGCCGTGGAGCTGTCCGCCCGCCTGTCCGCCTCTTTGCTCGCGCTCGAGGCAGCCGTTAAAACGCGGCCGTGAAGTCGCTGCGCGGCCGCGTGGTCCGCGGAGACGGGATAGGACGCAAGCTCGGGTTTCCGACGGCGAACATTAAGATCTCCTCGTCGCTGCGTCCTCCCAAAGGCGTTTGGAAGGTCCTTGTCCGCGGCACGACGCTGGGCGAGCGCGTGGGCGCCTGCAACGTGGGCGTGCGGCCGACGATAGGCCGCCGCCGGCTCGTCGTCGAGGTCCATATCCCCAATTATCGGGGAAATCTTTACGGCCGGACGTTGACGCTTCGGTTTTTATCGAAAATCCGAGCCGAACGTCGCTTTTCCTCATTGACGGCGCTGAAAGCGCGGATAAAACGCGACGTGGCGTCCCTGTAGCTTGCCGTTTTTTTACCGCGATTTAACTCGATTTAATCCAAGCGGAAATAGGATTCGGCCTTCGCGGGGCTATAATTCCTTAATGAGCGCGCGCGTCGCGGCGTGTCCTTTGGTCGTTGCGCTGGCTTTGCACGCTCTTTGCCCGCGCCCGGCCGCGGCCGCGCCGGCGGGCGACGGCGCCGCGGTTTTGGAGGTCGAGGACAACGTCGGCGAGTCCGACTCGCCTTTTCGGCCGCCGGTCGTTTTCGTCCTAAAGCGAGGCGGCATGGTCTGGCCCGGCGAGGACAACAACGACGCGCTCGTCGGGATCCACCGGTGGCAGATTCAGATATTCGATTTCGACGATCATAAGGTCCAGTTCCTGCAAGGCGTGGGCATGCCGCTTTCCCGCCGCATCCCCTGGGACGGGGCCGACCGCAGGGGACGCTTGGTCCGCGATGGCTTCTACACGGCCCGCCTGGTTTGGATCGATGCCGCGAACGTCGCGCGCAAGTCCGAGACAGTGAAGGTCGGCCTCCTGACGCCGCCGGAACTGGGCGATTTTGCGGGGCCGTCGGTGCGGCTGGTGTACACGCGCGACGGGCTGATCATCCGCTTGACCGAGGATCTCACCTTCGAGCCCGGACAGTGGAGGCTGCGCCGGCAGTGCTACGACGCGCTCGAGAAGATCGGATCGTACCTCCAACGCTACCCGCGCAATCGCCTCTCCGTGCTGGGCCATGCCGATTCAGCCGGCGACATGGCCAAAAATCGCGAGCTGTCCCGCAAGCGCGCGTCGTCGATCCGGAGGTTCCTCGTCGAACACGGCGTGGACGGCTCGCGCTTGACCTATGAAGGCCGGGGCGCTGATGAGCCCATTGAGTCCAACGCCACCGCGCAAGGCCGCAGGCATAACCGCCGCGTGGATATCGTGCTACTCAAGGCCACGATTTAGACCGTCGCCGTGATGTAGAATAGAATCATGAAAGAGCTCAACGACGATGGGAATCTTCTCGGGCGCATCGGCGCGCTGGTCGTGCTGGTCCTCATCGCCTTCTCCCTGCGCGGCATGAACACCGACGGCTGGATGTGTCCGTTGGCGAAGACCTTGTATTGCTGCACGTCGGCGACGG
>JAYVZL010000196.1:0-1730 GCA_043783505.1 Elusimicrobiota bacterium | reverse complement strand
GGGCGGCGTGCTTGAGGAAGATCTTCGAGGTGGGCCCCGTGAGGTGCGAAAAGTGCGGTGGGGATATGAAGCTTGTGGCGGTGATCCTAGACGACCGGGAGCTGGACCGGATATTGGCGAATCAAGGTTGGCCTACGGGGTTTCCCAAGACACAGGCATCGCGTGCGCCTCCTGGCAGTGCTGAGCGGGAGGATGTCACCCAGGTGGACCCGCGCGGCGAAAACTGGGATGAGAGGCAGGATTTTCCAAGCGAATGGCCCGCGTGAGCGGGGCGGACGGGCTGCGCCCGGCCAAACGAAATTTGATGGCGGCCGGCACCGATTGGCGGGACATCGAGGTTCCGCGGGGAGGGTTGGGCGCTGGCAAGGGTGGCGAAGGGGGGCTACACTAACCGGATGTGGCGTCTTTCAAGCGCAGTGCGCGCTAAAAAATCTTACCTCGTTTAGGCGACGTCGCGGTCGAGTTTAGCCATGAGCAGGGTCGTGTCGACGCCTGCGACCGCCCCCTGTCGGTCCAGCCACTCATCGAGCGAGGCAAGTCCTAGCGCCCTCTCTTGGCTCGAATCCCAGCGCTCGATCAGTGCCTGCTCTCGCCAGTTGATCGCGCGCCATGTATGCGCCGGAAGGCATGAATCGACGAATGGCCTCTCGCGTATGGTCGGGAGCTCGGGCGGGGTGGCTGTCGCCACTGGCGAGCCGGCCGGGGCCGTGCTTGGGGCCCAGGCTGGCGACGAGCCGAACGCTCTTGGAGAGTAGATCCCCACTGGTCGGGGTTCGAGGGCAACGGCCCCACGCCCGGCATTCCACGCAAGCAGGAGGCAGACGCCCCCGAACGCGATTAGACCGGCCCCGATCAACCAATAGTCGCTGTCCGCCTCCAAATTCGCCGAGGCCGGGACATCGAAGGACTCCGGCCTCGGGATCGCGTCCCGATGATGGCGGACATCCTCGTGCGTCGGCAGGAGGCGCGGCGCACGTCTCGCCGCCTCGTTGACGTTCACCGCCGCCGTGTAGCCCGGGTCTTGGGGGCCGCCGCGATGAAGGATAGAGCCCTCAACCAGGTGTTGGAAATCCTCGGGATGCTTCGCGCTTTCGCGCCAGGACTCGATCTCCTCTATGCGCGGGGTCGTGTCAGCGGCGCGCCCCGCCGCGGCGGTCAGAGGGAGCAGCAACACTCCCAGGACCCAAGGGGAGAGAGCCTTCATGCAATGAGGATACGCGGGCCCCACGATCGCGCCTGGGCCTTTGGACCCACGGAAACTCCCTCCTTATTGACGCGTCCGCGCAACCAACAAAAAATGGGGTGGAGAGGTCAGGAGGATGGTGGGTGACAAAGGATAGAGAAAAGTAGGAATGGGTAGAGATAGAAGAAAAATAAAAAATAGAAATAGGTACAGACGATGAAGATAACTTAACAGAAAAGCGGGGGAAACTGGCGGTCAAAAAGAGAATAACTATGCAGCAAAGTCGGGATAAGTGGCGCGGGAAAAACGGATAACTAGGCGGGCGGGACAGGGGAAACTCAACGGCGCGGAAGGGAAAACATAACAAGGCGGCGGAAGAAAAGTAGAATACAAAAACATGGAAACGCCCGAAGAAGGACTCAAGAAACCCCCGCTCATGTCGGTCAGTGAGGCCCTAGATATAAGGTGCTCCGGGTTCTTCGGACCACTATGGACCTGATTTAAGGTGGTCTTTGCTGTTGCCGTTATGGCCGTGTCTTGATCCGTT
>JAYVZL010000195.1:0-4836 GCA_043783505.1 Elusimicrobiota bacterium | reverse complement strand
CCCTCTCCGAGTTTCTTCTAAAGCGTGGGTCTGTTCGCGGTAATGTGGGAATGTGGCTTGGCTCTTGATATTTTCACAAAGCCTGTTATCCTTCCGTTAGAGGACCCCATGAAATCAAAATCCCCCCTATCGTCACATGCCCCCGTGCTGCCGTGGTTGGCGGCCATGTTTGTTTTCGCGGGGACCGTCCATGCCGGATCCATAGCGCAAATTCCAGGCTCTTCTTTTAGAAGCGCAGGGGTAGAAGCCGTGGGCGGCGCCATCGGTTCCGTTCCTGTTCAATTGGAACCTGCCATCTCCAGCTTTTTAAACTCCCCTAACAATAGCGTCACGGAGCTCAACAAGGCGATTCTCACGTTGTCCTAGGTGACGCACGAAGGCACCATTAGAGCCCGTGCGATCCAAAGACAGGAATTCCCGGACATGCAAAAGTTGGTGGAAACCAAAGCTTCGGAATTTGTGAAAAGACTGAACAATCCCACGCCGGAGGAGACGCGCGCTATCACGGAGAAACTGGCCACACTTACCACTGTACTAGGTCCCTACATGTCATATATGGACTTGGAGCGTCAGAGAAAATTGGATGAAAAGATGAAGCATATGGCCGAAGCGCTTAGCCGGTCGTCAGAAGCCGGCGCGCTGTCCGCGCAGGGCGTTGACGCATCAGCGGCCGGCCAGAGAGTCTTACCCAAAGCCTGGCAGCTGCAAAAGCCGACCGTCTATACGGGTCGACTTATCGATGACCGCGTCAAATCGGTTACTTCGGTTGATGCCTTAACTAAGTTCCTGGAAGAGATCGGCAAGATCGGTCCCGCTAACCACGCGACCACGCTCAGCATGGCCCAGCTTTTCTACCGGGATTTGGGCCAAGACGGCGTGACGAAGATTGTTCGAAATTTACTGCTGACCCATCAGCATAAAGCCCAAGAGGCTGTTTGGGAGGCTTTTATAACGCATGCACGGGGCGAAGATTCAGGAGCGAGAAGTCTTGAGAATTATTTTCCGGAACCGTTGAGCAAAGAGTCATTTCTAAAATGGACGAAACTCGGTGATGGTATGACGGCCAACGCGGAGTTCATGGAAAAACTTGAGATGGCCTTGGGAGACTTTAAAGATTTCGAGCACGTCTATGGGAAATCTATTAATAAAGACAAATCTTTCATCAGTGTTGTCGAGGGTTTCAGGAGTTTAGACAATCCGTCCCTTGCGGGTCGGTTTATGGAGTTGTTTCTAAAATCTGATCGCCTTACAAAGCAGTATATATTTGACGCGGTGGTGGAACTTGGCCGCCAAAATAACGAAGTAACAGTTCAGCTGAAGGGGACATCGAGTCAGGAGCGAAATGCTTCGGCTAAGTCTATTGATTCGCTGCTGTCAGAATCCTTGGGCCAACTCCAAGAGTTGGCCTACTTTGAATATAAATCCAACGGAAATTCTGCGAGGCCCACGCTTCCTGACCCTGAGATAACCAAGCCGGTCGCATTAAGGTACCTGCTCCGCAAGGGGCTCGATCTTCTTGACCACGATGTGGAGTATGCCGGGAAAATCCTGGCCCAATATCCCGCCCCTGATACGGCCGTCGATGTTGCAATGACGAGATTGCTGGCTTCAGGCTCTAAGATGTCTGCTGAGATCTTTAAACTCCAGGATATTAGCTATGCGCTTTATGAGTTGCTTGCACTAGAGAGAAACGCTCGAAAGCTCAGCTCGCTTAACATAGACCTAAAATACAGCGCCAGCGTGTTATCGAAAAAAACCAGCTACAGGCTTTACTTGGGGAACTTATTGGAACTGCATAAGAAATTTGACCTGCGTAATTTTCCCGCCTTGAAGCAGCTCACTGTCGACTATTTCCGTAAATATCCGGAATCTCTGGATGACCTTCACGAATCTCAAGACATGAATGTGCGGCGATTTAAGACCGATTTCGGCTTTTAGAACCTTCTGATCGCCGCGCAGCCATTATTTCGTCACCAAAGCGTTGCCCTCCATCCATGGAGCGTGGCCCTCTCCGCAGTTAGAATGAGGCCGTAGCTCAACATGTTGAGGAGCAATATGATCAAAAACAAAAATATGACTCTCGTCGCATTGCTTGCGTTAATTTCGATTCCGGCCGTTTGCGTGCAGGCGGAGGAGCAGCCGGCCGAGCAGGCGATCGATTCCACGGCGGTCGCGCCTGAGAATAAGACTGATACCGCGGCCCAGACCCCGGAGATGATCATTCAGCGGTGGCCGGAGCAGGTCCAGCGCCTAGCGAAGGTCTTGACTGAGAAGTATGGGACTTTGAGTTCGTTCAATAGCCGCGAGCTGGTGTGGGAAAACCACGCCCCCTGGAAAAAAATCATCCTGCACCGCGACGCCCTTACGCCATCGCCGATCGGCAAGTCCGTGGCCGACGGCGACAAGGACCATCTAGAACAGGTCGTTTCTTATAGAGTCCCCGAGGAAAAGATCGCCGATCTCAAGAAGTTCGACAGGCGCATCAAAGTAAACCAGGCCGCCGGAGAGATGTCCTCCGTCGCCGACAGCGAAAGCATGAACTGCCTCAACTTGAACCTGGCCGACGACATCGTCAAGGGGCAGAGAAGCGTGCTTGACGCCCGCAGTTTCGCGATGAAGACGAAGATGCTGGAGAAGGCGGGAAAAGCGTCCCCGTATCTTGAGGGGATCATTTTCAAGCTCGACGTTCCGGTCCCAAATGGAGGCGAATACAAATGAGAACACAAACCGTGGAAGCGCGTCCCGAAATCGAATATCCGCACAATGATGAAACGATCGTTTCATCCCAATACACTCTCCGCGTCGCGGCTCCTGTCGGCGTGGACGGCGTCGACGTCTCCATCGATCAAGGTCCTTGGCTGGCCTGCCGCAACGAGGTCGGCTACTGGTGGTACGATTGGTCGGGGTACGGCGACGGCGAGCATGAAGTCATCGCCCGCGTCCGCGGCAAAGGCGGCCGGTGGCGCATGTCCGACCCGCATGAATTTCGCGTCGTGACGACCGTGCCCGTGCAGGCGAGCTCGGAAGTCGTCTGACTGGGTCTTGTTAAATCAGCGCTAGCGGCTACACTAAGGCGCGGATGGATCTTTACGAGATCAAAGAGGGCGCGCTCGCTGAATTGACGGCGTCGGAGCCCAGGCGCGAGGGGGAATGGGAGGCGGACGTCTTTCCGTCTCCCATTCCACTGCGGACGAAGGCCGGGGTGTGCTTTCCCCCGGTAGCGCTGGTCGTGGAAGCCGGTTCGGGATTTATTTTCTGTGCGAAGGTCCTGGAGCCCGGCGAGCCCGAAGCCAAAATCCTGGGCGACGCGCTGATCTGGGCCATGGTCGAGCATCGTCAAGTTCCGGCTTTGGTGGCGGTTCGACCCGGGCTGGAGAAGATCTTGGCCCCGCTTGGCGCAATGCTGTCCATGCGCATCGAAGTGAGCGGGGGCATGGAGACCTTGGCGGCGGCGTGGGGATCCCTGAGGGCGCGCATGAAGGCGGGTCTTCCCTGAGGCCTTGACGGCCGCGGGGGATCGGAGTATAACATGCGCATGATCGATAAAACGGTGGCGAAGATCGAAGCGGCCATCAAGCAGGCGCATGGTGCCGATCCGAAGAATAAAAAAGAGCTGATCCGCCTGCTTGAGCAGCTTAAGCTGGAGCTGGGGCGGGAAAAGCAGTCGGATGATCTGCTTCAGTCGGCGCGCGAAGGACTGCGGTCGGCCGCGGTCGAGTTCGAGGCGACGCATCCCCAACTGGCGGGCGTGGTCAATGAAGTCTGCACGCTTTTGGCGTCCGTCGGCATTTAATTTAACCGTGCGTTAATCCGACGGGACTTGACTAAGCCGGCACCCCCTGTTACACTCGAAATGTCGGGCGTTGCACTGGATCGGGGTCGCTCCTTATATTAAGGTGCGGCCCCGAATGCCTCCAAGACGGAAACGGCGAGGAGGGTTTATGTCCATCCAATCGAGCGGTGAGTACCAGGATCGCGGCCTCCAGCTCCTCTTGGCGGACAAGACGGAAGAGGCGCTGGCGGTCTTCGAAGAAGGCTCGCGGAAATTCCCTGGGGACGCGGAGTTGAACTTGGGGAAAGCGCTGACGCTCAATCGAGTCGGAGAATACGTTCGGGCGAGTGAAATTTTGGAAGGTCTGCGAGGCACTCCCACGCAAATCGAAGACGTGCTCACGGGCTTAGTCGAGGCGTACCTGGGCCGCGGGATGTCCGCCAAGGCCGTGACGGTGGCCACCGAGGCCGCAGCGGGCCCCGCCGCGCGCGACGCGGAGACCCTGTGCCGCTTGGGACGGGCGTTCTATAAGCGCCGGCGCTACAAGAACGCGCTGGAGCTCTACGAGCGCGCGGCGACGGTCTCTCCGAAGTGGGCGGAAGCCTGGTTCGGTATGGGCGCCTGCCAGTGGGCGCTGATGCATCCGGCCGGAGCCGAGGCGGCCATGCGCCGCGCTGTCGATCTCGAGCCGACCGATTGGCAGGCGCGGCAGTTCCTGGGCTGTCTGCTGCACGACCTGGGAAGCAAACAGGACGCCCGTGCGATGCTTGAGTCGGTGCCTTTGACCGCGACGTGGCAGAAGCCCGCGCTTGAGCGCATGGTCGCGATGGCTTGGTGGCCGCAGGACGCGGAGAAGCGCAAGCAGATGGAGTCGTTGTGGAAGAATGTGATGGACGGCGTTCCTCCGCCGTACGGCGCGCTGGATGTTCTAGAAGAGGTCAGCCGGAAGATGGAGTCCTCTCCCTAAGAGTTATCCGCAGAAGCCGCAGCGCGAGCTATGCCATAATGAGGCATGGACCGCCGTGCCGAGCTCAACGAGGTCATCGTCCGGTTCGCTCGCGAAC
>JAYVZL010000194.1:0-11894 GCA_043783505.1 Elusimicrobiota bacterium | reverse complement strand
TCCGATCATGGATTTCGTGGACTGGATCAGCGGGAATTTGTCGATCGGGAGCTCCAAGGCCTTGATCCAGCTTCCGACCTCGCGGGGATCGGCTCCCGTCGAGGTCAGGTGGCCGTTGATCAGCGAGATGCGTTTCGGGTCGACCGCGCTGTCCTTAAGCACCTGCCGGATGCAGCGCATGACGCCCTCGGGATTAGGAAAGGTCATCGTCCCGCCGTCGCGTTGGCCGCCGGAGTTGCAGTAGGCGGCGACGATCTCACAGAGGATTTTAGCGCCCCGCTTTTGCGCGGACTCAAGCGTCTCCAGGCGCAGCACGCCCGCGCCGCCCGCCGGCACGAAGCCGCAGGCGCCAGCACCCATGGGCTGGGAGCCCTTCTCAGCCATGGCGTTGAACTTAGAGCAGAGCACGTCGCGCATCGCGTCGAAGCCCGACCAGGTGCCGGCGTGCGTGCCTTCAGCACCGCCCGCGTACATGGAGTCGGCGTAGCCCAGCTGCATGTGCTTGAAGGCCTCGAAGATGGCCTCGGTGCCCGTGTTGCAGGCCGAGGAGTTGGTCGTGATCTGGCCGCCCAGGCCCAGGAACTTGCCGATGGCGACGGAGACCGAGCTTTCCATGATCTTGGGAACGATGTCCGTTCCCATCGGGCGGCAGCCCATGCCCGGGTCCTGATCGGGGGCCGCGCTCAGGGTCGGCGCCAGCTCGTCGATCATGGTGTCCATGCCGCCGATGCCGCAGCCGATGATCGCACCCGTGGTCCAGTCGACTGGGGTGTCGTTGTAGCTTTTCTTTAGATCGACGCTCACGCCCGACATGCGCGCGGCCTCGACGGCGGCCATGGTCGCGTAAACCATGGCCTCGTTGAGCTTGGCCAGATCGGCGTTGGAGATCAGCGCCTCGGCCTCGTCGGGGCCGACCGGGGGCTTGCCGCCGATCTGGCAGGCGAACTTGAGGGTCTGCAGTTCCTCATGATGGGCGATGCCGGACTTGCCGGCCTTCAGCGCGGCGCGGTACGCCGCAATGCCCAGGCCGTTGGGGGCCACGGCGCCGATTCCGGTGACGACGATGCGTTTTTGGTAGCGGCTCATTTCAGCTTCTCCGAATCCTTGGGAATCCACAACCCGGAGGTGACGCCGGTAAAGGCCGTCTCGCCGTCCTTGGGGCCGCCTAAGAATTTAATCTCAATCTCGGCGACGAGCTTGCCGTCGCGAAAAATGCCCTCGGCTGCAAAGCGCGCGCGGCAGACCAAGGTGTCCCCGGGGCGCACCATCTTCTTGAACGAGCCCTTGTCGATATGGGTGAAAAGGTTGACCATGCTTGCCAGCCGCTCGGCCTTAGCACCCATCAAATAGATGCCCCAGGCCACGGCCGAAGTCTGCACGGCCATCTCCACCATCTTCACGCCCGGCACGACGGGGTTTCCCGGGAAGTGCCCGGCGCAGTCCTCGTTCTTCCAGGTGTACTTCGAAACGATGTGCTCGCCGTCGATCTCCAATATCTCGTCGATAAATCGCATCGGAGGACGCTGAGGGACCAGACGCAGCACTTCGGCGGGGGTTAGATCATTCATACGATGCGACTGTCTTTGAGAATAGTCAAAGCGCCATTCCGCCATCAACGGCGATGACGGCGCCGGTCAGATATTGATTCTCGATCGCGTGCCAAACCGTCTCGGCGACGGCGTCGGGCGATCCGAAGCTTCCCAGCGCGACGTCTTTCTTGATGCCCACGCGCTGGTCCTCGGGGATTTCGGACGTCATCGCCGTCTCGATGAAGCCGGGGGCGACGGCGACGACGCGCACGCCCTTGGGGCCGAGCTCGGAGGCGAATTGGAGCGTCAGCGCTTCCAAAGCGGCCTTCGAGGCGCGGTAGACGGCGGAGCCGACGACGGCCTTACGGGCCAAGACGGAAGAAATATTGACGATGACGCCCGACTCGTTGCGCGCCATCTCCTTGGAAAAATCCCGCATGAGAAACAACGGAGCTTTAAGATTTGTATCAAAAATCTTGTCGTACGACGCCTCGGAGACCATCAACGCGGGTTCATGGGGCTTATCGATGCCGGCGTTGTTGACCAAACAGAAGGGGGTTCCCTTAGACAGCACGGCCTCCAAAAGGATTTTTCGGCCTTCGGTCGTACGGAGATCGGCTTGGACGGCGAACGAATCGGGGATCTCGTTGGAGAGCGCCTGCGCCGCGGCCTTATTCCCATTGTAGTGAAGACACAACTTCAATTGGCCTTCGGATTTAACGTGTATCAAACGACATATCGCGGCGCCTATGCCGCCAGAGGCGCCAGTCACGACCGCGATATCCATTACTTAACCTCCATCAAACCGCCGCCCCAGGCCAGACCGGCGCCGAGGACGGCGTACACGATCTGGTCGCCTTTGTGCAACTTGTCGAGCCGCTGCGCCACGGCCGAGGGCATGCCCGCGGCGGCGATGTTGCCCTGCTCCTGGACGTTGCTGATGTGGTGCTCTTTGGGAAGGTGAAGATGGCCGATGATGGATTCCTGCATCACGAAATTGGCTTGGTGGGTGACGGTGTAGACGTCCTCGGCGAAGAGCTTCTTCTCCGCGGCGATGGCCTCGAACATCTCCACGGTCTTGCGGATGGAGAACTCGCGGATCTTGCCTCCGTCCTGGCGAAAATGGCGGGTGGAGTCGACGGTCACGTCTTCGGCACCCGCCGGGTCGGTGGCGTAGACCAGGGGCTCGACGCTCACGCGCCCGGCGTGGCGCAGGGAGCAGAGCTGGGCGGCCGCGCCGTCGCCCCAGATGTAGCCGTCGAAGTTTTCGGGAGAATAGTCGGTGCGCGTGGTGTAGCAGGCGGTCTGCACGGTCAGCACGAACTCGGGGCAGGCGCTCTCCCTCATCTCGCTGAGATGCTTCATGTGGCGGGCGAAGGAGGAGCAGGCGGTGTTCATGTCGATGTGCGGGCCGGGGCCGATGCCCAGGGCCTTGGCGATGTAATTGGCCGTGCCCGGAACGAGGTCAAAGGGCAGGTCGCAGTTGCAGATCACCATCCCGATCTGCTCGGGCTTGACCCCGCTGTGCGCCAGCGCCTTTTGCGCGGCGCGCACCGCGAGGGTCACCGGCGTCTCGCCGTTGGCCCGGGCGTGGACGATCGCCTGCATGGGATCTTTGTTGTGCGTCTTGACGATGTATTCTTTAGACAGCACGGAGTAGCGCCGGTTAATGCCCAGGCGCGAGGCGACCCAGTCCGGAGTTTTCTTCAGGCCGACTTCCTTGTGCAGAAAGTCATTGTCGAATTCGTTTTTGGGAAGAGCCCAGCCCATCCCCAGGATGTTGACGGGAGCGTTCATCTAGAGACCGGAGATGGCCTCGCCGCCGTCGGTTCGGAGGATGGTGCCGTTGGCCCAGCGCAAGGTCGGGCCGCACAGGCCCAGGATGGTCTCGGCGATGTCCTCGGGCGTGGTGAGGCGGTGAAAGGGATTGCGCAGGCGCGCCTGGGCCTTCATCAAGTCGAAGTTCGGGATCGCGTTGCCGGCGGGAGTGTCGGTGATGCCGGCTTGGAGTATATAGGAAGAAACGCCGTACGGGGCGAGCTCGACGGCCATCGCGCGGCAGGACGCCTCGAGCGCGGTCTTGGCGGCGGAGACGGCCGCGTAGCCCTTCCACGCGACCTCGTTGCCCTCCGAGGTCATGGCGACTAAGCGCGCATCCTTGCTGAGCAGGCCTTCCTTACACAGTTCGCGGCCCCAAAGCAGGTAGTCGTAGCCCATCATGAAAATCGTCTTCTTGAGATCGTCCTCGGTGAGGAGCTCCTCGCGGTAAGGGATGCGGGAATCGGCCAGGGTGTGCAGGGCGTCGCAGCCTTTCTCATGGAATGCGGTGTTGACGGCGGCCTTGACCTTCTCGGCGGGGAGGCCCAGCGCGTCGGCCAGGCCTTTGATGGCCATGCCGCGGAAATCGGGGGTCTTGTCCTCGATCATCAGGCGGCAGGAGCCGGCCGCGATCGATTGCATGAACAAATGCACTTTGCCGGCGCCGCAGTTGGAAACAATGCTTTCGAAGAGTTCTCCTCTTCCGTCTTCGTCAAAGAGGTTGATGTTGTGAGTCACCAGCTTGACGCCGGCGGCGCGGATCTCGTCGAAATGGGGCTTGATGAGGGTTTCGACGGTGCCTTCCTTATCTTTGTGGCCGATCAGGATATTAAAGCCCGCTCGCGCGAGGCGTTTAGCCGTCGCCAGACCGAAGCCGGAGGAGCCGCCGAGGATCACGGCCCACAGGCCGGAACCGTGAAAATCGAGTGGATTTTTATCGCTCATTGGGATGTTTCGATTATACGACTTTTTTGCCGCGAGTGGCCGCGAGGAGCAGGCGCGGCAACGCGGGCCAAAGCGCGCACGCGGCCAGGGCGGTCTCCGCGGCCGGCGGCTTGAGAAGAAGGCTTTGCAGCGCGCGTCCCACACGAAGGCGAGAGGAATACCGCCGGCGCCAGGCGGCGGCCCAGGCCGAGGGCAGAGCGATCCTGTCCGTTCGGGACATCAGATCGGCGAGTAATATCGCGGAGTCAAGAGCCATGGCCTGACCGTCGCCGCATAGGGGCGCGATCATGCCGGCGGCGTCGCCGACGCGCAGCAGAGGGCCCGAGGCGGCTCCGGCCGCGTCCAGCGATATGCGCGCGGCGGCGAGAGGGTTTCCGTCCGGACTAAGGGAGCGCAGGCGTCGGCCGAGGCTGGGACTGAGGCGGCCCATCTCGGCGGCGAGGGAGTCCCACCTCGGCGACGGGCGGGAGGCGAGCCAGCGTTCACCGGCCAAGAGGCACACGTTGACGGCGCCGTCTTCCACCGTATTGACGCCGCAGTAGCCGCCGTTGAAAAGATGGATCTCCACGCAGCCGTCGAGGTCGGCGGCCTCCGCGCCGGGTGCGAAGCGATGGCGGCGTTTGAGGCCGACGAACAGGGGCGCGCTCTTGGCGGCCGGGGGCGCCAGCCGTCGGCCGCCGGCGGCGATCACGAGAGCGGCCCGCAGCGCGCGCGCCTTGGAGAGGACGAGAGTCGTTCCATCGGCGTCTGGAACGATCTTGAGAACCTCGACGTCTTCCATCGCTAAGGCGCCGCTGTTTTGGGCATGCCGGAAAAGAAGCTCATCGAGCGAGAAGCGGCTCAATCCCAGGGCGCCGGGGCCGAGCGAGAGCTCGACTCTCCGACCGGAAGGCGAGAAAAAGCGCGCGCGTTCGATAGGCGCAGGAGCTCGTTTTTGGATGTCCTCGAGACAGCCGATGCGACGCAGCAGGCCCTGCGCTTCCATGGAGAGGAACTCGCCGCAGACCTTGGCGCGCGGGAAGCGATCCTTCTCCAAAAGAACGGGCGTTCCTCCGGCGCGGGCGAGCAAAGCGGCCAAGGCGCTGCCGGCGGGACCGCCGCCGATGATCGCCACGTCGCAGCGCTCGGGAAGAGTCAACGCCGCACCGTCATCTGCCAGCGGAACGCCCAGCGCCGGCGAATCTCGGGAGCGGGGACGCCGGCTCGGCGGCAAAGGTCCTCGAGTTCCGGCTTGAGGAATCCGCGCAGGACGGAGAGCGGCGCGTCATGGAGCACGAGCCGGCTGCGAGAGAAGGCACGCGTCAGCAGGCTGATCGCGCGATAGGCCAAGGGATGACGGTGCAGGTCGTTGATCGCGATTCCCAGCCGCGAGCGTTGATGCATCGCCTTCAGCGCCCGCACCGCCGATTCTCCGGGACAGTGGTGCAGCATCAGCCCGGCGTGCACAATGTCGTAAGTCTGATCCGAGGAAAGCTCAAAGAGATCCTGTCGGAAGAAAGAGACTCCAGGACGGCGGCGTTCCTGCGCCAAGCGCACCGATTCCGTGGAGAGATCGATGCCGACCACCTCGGCTGAAATCCCGCGCCTTTGCGCCCAGTCGGCGATGACGGTGGCCGCATCTCCGTCTCCGCAGCCCACGTCGAGAATTCTCAAACGCTTCGCGCCGGGGGGCGTCAAGGCGTCGAGCGCGCCGAGCGTGGCGGCATGCCCGCCCAAGCGCCGATTGATATGCGCCAATTCCCGAAATACGTCGCGCAGCTCGTCTTGGGAAATATCGTCGGCGTCCATCAATTCGAGCTCGCCGCTGCGCCGCGAAAAATCGGGACGCGTCATGGGAGGGGAAGAAAAATCGCGCCTTCCATCGTCAGGCCCGGCCCAAAGCCGAGGGCGGCAAGAGGGCCCGCCCCGCCGCGCGCGAGCTCGCGCTCGAGCACGAAGAAGATGGTGGCACTCGACATGTTGCCGCAGTCGGCCAGGACTTGGCGCGCGGAGAGCGTGGCGTCTTCCTCAAGACGCAGCGATTCGGCGAGCTCGGCGACGATGCGGCGTCCGCCGGGGTGCGGCGCCCAGCGGCCGATCTCCGGGCGCGTCAGACCCGCGCGGGCGAGCAGCTCGGCGAGGAATCGCGGAGCGTGATCTCGGATCGTGGCGGGCACGCGGCGGTCGAGACTCATCTCAAAGCCGGTGTCGCCGATACGCCAGGACATCTGATCGAGGCTGTCGGGAGCCACGCTGCCATGAGTCGCGCCCAAATCGGCGATGCCGCCGTCGCGTGCTCCCGGGGCCGCGAACACCGCCGCACCGGCTCCATCGGCGAAGAGACTGTTGGCGACCATGAAGTCGGGGAGAAGGCGCTTTTGAAAGTGAAGCGTGCAAAGCTCGACGGCCAGGACCAGCACGACCGCCTCCGGATCGGCGGCGACGGCGGCTTGGGCCAGCTTCATCGCGTTGAAGCCCGCGTAGCAGCCCATGAAGCCGATGAGCGTGCGCGACACGTCGGGGCGCAGGCCCAGACGGGCGATCATCAGCAGGTCGGGGCCGGGGGCGAAGAAGCCCGTGCAGGTCGTCACGATGAAATGGGTGACCTCTTTGGCCGCAAACCCGGAGCGCGCGAGAGCCGTCCGCGCCGCGGCGTCGGCCAGCGGGGCGCTTTCGCGTTCGTAGAGGTCCAGGCGCCGCGCGGTGGAGGGGAAGGGCTCTAAAGCGGCGTTCTTCGGATAAAAACAGAAATCGCGGGGGTCTTCCATCGCGTAGTCGGCCAAGACGCTGTGGCGCCGGTCGATGCCTGAGCCGGCGTAGAGCCTCTCGAGGAACGGGATCGCGCGCGCGCCCTCCTGCGATCCTGATGATCCCGCGACCGCGGACATAAAGCGCAGTATAGCGGGCTGCGCAGTGGAAACCGCCGGCAGCGCGGTGCCCAATCCGTACAGACGCGCGGCGCGTCGGGGTGGGGGCATGCCCGTAGTTAGCATACGCCCTCCGGTCGAGTCAACGCATGTCGGATGTAGCATATGTGATACTTTCGCTCGTTCCGGGAAGAGTGAATGTCTCACATGTGATACATTCCATTATGACCCCTTCAAAATTCCGTGAACATGGAGGCGTCTATGCCTTGTAATCGACGGAAAGCGGGGCTATCCTTTTTCTTATGGTGAGGTCTGCCTTCTGGCTGCTGTCTTTTTTGATCGGGTCCGTTCGCGCGGCCATCCCCGTCGCCACGGATCTCTCCTCCGCCTGGCAGGACGCCCAGGACGCCGTCGATAAATCACCTGTGCGCCGCGTGCATCACTCGACGAGCGAACCTCTATACCCCAAGAGCCAGGTTTACGGCTTCTCTAAGGCGGGGACGGCGCTCATCATGGGGCTGGACCCTCAAGCGCACAGCGTCAGTTTCGGGTCTGGCTTTTACGTCAACGGACAGGGATATCTGCTCACGAACGCCCATGTAATCCAAGGTTCCAAGGAACTGCGCGTTTACGTCAATGATCGTGAATCGTACGCCGGGCGGGTGGTCGCGGTGGATGAGGATCTAGATCTTGCCGCGCTGCGCATCGACCGAGCCACGCCCGAGGTCGTGCCGCTGGCCAAAGCCATTTCTCCCGAGGGGACCGAAGTCATCGCCGTGGGCTATCCCCGCATCAGCGACGTGCTCCAGATGACATTGGTTCTGCATCCGGCTGTGATTCCGGGGACGATCAGCGATTCCTCCGTGTATGGCGGATCGAGAAGAGGGGCGAGCATGGTGCCCTTTGTTCATATCGTCGCTCAGATCAACACCGGCAACAGCGGGGGGCCCTTGATCGACACCGCCACCGGCCGCGTCTTGGGGATCATGACGAACACCGTACCTTATATAGAGCAAGCCACGGATGGAAGCGGAAAGACGATAGCGGGCGTGAGACAGCGATCGGGCAGCGCCTACGCGGTGCCGGTGGAAACGATCCGTCCTTTCTTGGTCAAAAATAAGATCGAGATCGCTCAGGGAGAGCCGGTCCCTGTCTGGACCGACCGAGGTCCGTCGGCTAAGCAATATTTCACGACTGGGGAACTCCTCGTTATCTTTGCCTCAACCTTGGCAACCAAGGACGTGTATCTTTATAATCTGGCGGCGACGCAGTTTCGCGCGGCTCTGAAACTCGATCCCAACGATACCGCTTCCATGGATCATTTAAGCAAGGTCGAGGCTGTTCTCAAGCTGTTGAATGAGAAGACGACCGCGGCGGCGCCACAGGCGCATCCAGAAGTCTCAAAGTCCCAGCAATAAGTATAATGCGTTCGTGATCAAGGCGTCGTCGTTCTGTTGGCTGTTTCTCCTAACGTTCAGCGCGCGCGCGGCGATGCCCGGGATGTGCGGCCCCTACGCGATGTCGCGCGAGGCCTGGGCACGAGGGACGGCATGCTACAGCAGACGACGTTTGCCTGCGGCCGCTCGGCCAACACGCACGGGCAGAGGGTCGGCGCGGCGTTTCTTCTCGAGTCGGCCGCGCGCTTTGCCCGCAGCCACAGCGTTTTCGGGCGTGCCGAGCGCATCGAGAAGAACGAGCTATTTATTTAAATCGCCGCAACTCAAGGAGAACTGAAATGAACAAACTGTGGATTGCCGTCTTAACCGCCGCGCTCGCCGTTCCGGTCTTGGCTCACGAGGGACACAAGCACGCGGCGAAGGAGCCGGTCAAGGCCGCCGACGCCGCCAAAGCCGTGGAAGTGGCCAAGACGGAGGACGTGTCGGGCGAGCTCGTGGACATGGCCTGCTACATGAACGAAGAAGGCAAGGGCGAGAAGCACGCCAAGTGCGCCGAGATGTGCGTCAAGGGCGGCTCGCCTCTAGGCGTGCTGACCAAGGACGGCCAGGTCTACCTGCTCGTCAACGATCACTCCAACGAGAAGGGCTTCGCCGAGGCTAAGCTTTTGGCCGGTGCCAACGCCAAGGTGACGGGCAAGCTCGTCAACCGCGGCGGCGTGCAGGCGATCGTCGTGGGCAAGGCCGAAAAGCTCTAGGTGGGCTGACGCTCTATCACCTGCCCCGGCGGCCGTTGACTTCCCGATAGCTCTTCTTTCGTTGGGCGGGGCGGTCGCCGGGCGCCGGTTGTTTTGGCGCGCCTTAACTAACGCAGTTTCGCCGCGTCGATCATTCCCGCGCCTTGGCAGGCGACCGGCATGGGCGCGATGAGCAGGGCTGCGATGTTGAGCGCGGCGCGCACGGCCTGCGGAGTGAGAGCTCCGCGCGCGACGGCGAGAGCGGCCAAGCCCGCCACGTGCGGCGCGGCCATCGAGGTGCCGGAGTGCTCCACCCAGCCACCGCCGAGCTTGACCGATTTGATCTTTACGCCGGGCGCGATGAAATCCACGGCGGCTCCGCGGCTTGAAAACGGGGCGGCCTCGTCTTGGGCGTCGCTGGCGCCGACGGCGATCGTCTCCGGATAGCTCGCGGGATAGCCGACCGCCTTGCCGCTGTTGCCGGCGGCCGCGACGATGGTCAGACCAGCTTTGGAGGCGGAAGCGACCGCGCGCCGCAGAGCCTCGCTGCCCTCTGAGGCGCCGAGGCTCATGTTCGCGATCGGTATTTTTTTCTTAACCGCCCATTCTATGCCGGCGATCACGTCGGAATATCTTCCGTTGCCGTTCTTGTCGAGGACTTTTACGGCGTACAGCTTGACGAGAGGGGCGACGCCGACGACTCCCGCGCCGTCGCGCTTGGCCGCTATGGTGCCCGCGACGTGCGAGCCGTGGCCCTCATCGTCGTCCCAGTCCTCCGGCGAATTGGGATCGTACGCGTTGAAGCCGCCGGCGACGACTCCGGCCAAGTCCGGATGGCCACGGCTGATGCCGGTGTCGATGACGGCCACGGATATCCCTTGTCCTTGATTCTTCGGGCTCGTCCAAGCGGCGGCGGCGTTCACGCGCCGGATCCCCCAGGGCTGCTCGGGATCATCGGGGACGACGGGCTTGAGCCCGAGCATCTTCTTGAGGATGTCCCGAGCCGCGGAGGAGAATTCAAATGGAGACGAGGCGGTCACGGCCTGCAGCCAATTCACCGAGCGGTCGGTCTCGACTAAATCGACTTGCGCCGCCGCCTGAAGATCCTCCTGGGCCATCGAGACGCGCTGGGTGGGGATGTCGATGACGACGGCGTTGATGGAGGTCAGCTCGCGGACCACCGCGCAGCCCATGCTTCGTCCCAGCGCTCGGCACGCCGACGCGCTTACTTCCGGCTTGCAGGCCACGATCTTGCGTACCGTCGGTCCGGCGCCGCTCGGACAGCGCTCGGCCCGCGCGGCTTGAGCGGCCGAGGTAAGAAAGACGGGGAAGAGCGCGATCGCGGCCAGGGGGAGGGGTCTCATGTTCAGAGCTTAGCGCCGCCCTCGGATCAGCGGATGGGCCAGGAGGCCTACTGACATATAGGACCAAAGACCTAGTTGCGCCTGGAGGAGACCAGACCCGGGTATCGTCCGATAATTTTTTCATTTCTCCCTCTGGGGTTTTGCGCAGCCCCTGCGCAAAACCCTCCTCTGAAGAATGCAAATCGAAAAAGATCGATCGGGTGCTGAGCGAAATAACGAACTAAATAGAGTTATTTCTAATGAAATGCATTAGACACTGGAAAGAAGTTTCCCTGAGCGAATTATGTTTTTTGCAACATAATCGCCTTCGCAGCGAAGGTGATTATGTCGTACACGCTATAATTTTTGATCAATTCACCTGTCTAACGCAAAATCCGGGTCAAACCAAGTTGGTGGAAAACTTTCTCAGAATCGGAGCGGGGAAAATATAGGCCATTTGTCATCGGTGGTTTGCCCGTAGGGCCTAGGGCGAACGTCGACGAGCTTCGGTATAATTCGCATGAAGCAATCGGACGTAGGGAGATAATCTCGCATGACCCGCATCCTTCACCGCGCCGTCGCGACCCTCTTATCCTCGGCGCTGTTTATTCTCTCGTTTGGTTTCGACGCGCAGCACGCCGCCGCGCAGACCTTGACCGGCCGGCTTCCGGTCGTCTCGGGGAGGCCGCATTTGGTCCTTCCCGCGCGCGCGCAGGCTCTGAGGACCTCCGCTTTCTTGGCGCCCTCGGCCATCAACGGCGTCCCCCTTTTGGCTATCTCCGCCGTCCCTGGCGGGCCGCCTGCCGCCGCCGCGCCGGCTCCCTCCAAACTTAATCGTGCCGCCGCGTCCACGGCCAAAACGGCGGAAGCCATCGTCCCGGCCCTCAAGGTCATCGCGGACAACAAGGCTTCCATTGACGATCAGCAGTCCGCCTCGCGCAAGATCGACGATGCTATATTAGGGAAGCAAGACGTCGAGGCCGAAGGGGCGGTGTCCGCCGTGCCCTCCGGCAAGGCCGCGGTCCGCGCTGCCCGGCCCCTCGCCGTGAGCGGCCTGCGCCGCCTGAGCGAGACCACGTTCGTCATCTTCGACATCGAGACCACGGGTCTAAACGCCGAGGTCAATCACGCGACCCAGATCGGCGCGGTCAAGATGCGCCTGAGCAAGGACGGCAAGATCAAGGTGCTCGGGACCTACGAGCAGCTCGTCGATCCGCAGGTTCCAGTTCCCGCCGAGATCAGCGATTTCGGCGACATCATCAATGACGATCTCAAGGGTCAG
>JAYVZL010000193.1:0-4844 GCA_043783505.1 Elusimicrobiota bacterium | reverse complement strand
CCATCGAGACCGAGCTTACCCGCGAGCCCGGCGCCCGCGACTTGACCGCCTCCGTCGACTTCGAGGCGTTGATCGTCACGGGCAAGGCCTCGGGCTTGGCACTCGAGTCCTATCAAAGCCTCTCGAAATTCTTGGTGGAAGGCGGCATCGGAGCCTGGCTTGAGACCGCAGCCGGCGACGATTCCGCCGCCTATCGCGAGCGCGCCAAACTCAAGACCCTCATCCACCCCGAAGGGATGGGCGAGGTCTTCAAGGTCCTTATACAGAGGAAGGCCCCGTTATGATGAGCGCTTACGCGGTCGTGTACGCTTTCGTCCTGGTGGCCGCGGCCTTCGCCGCCGTGACCCTCATCGCCGCCAAAGTTTTGCGCCCCAGCGTGCCGTACGCCCGAAAAGAGAGCACCTACGAGTGCGGCATCCCGGCCGTGGGCTCGACTGAGGTCAAGCTCAACATCCGCTTCCACGTCTTCGCCCTTCTCTTCGTCCTGTTCGACGTCGAAATCCTGTATGTTTTTCCTTGGGCGGTGAGCGCCCGCGCGATGGGAAGCCTCGCCCTCATCGAGATGGGGATGTTTCTCGCGATCCTTCTGCTGGGCTTGGCCTTCGCTTGGCGCAAGGGCGCCCTGACCTGGGAGTAATCAATGGGAATGGTTCTAGAAAAGTTGCCGGGACTGACCAAAGGCTTGCCAGGCGGCGAGCTGCTCTTGACCACCTCCGACTATTTCATCGACCTCGGCCGTAAGCAATCGCTGTGGCCCATGACCTTCGGCCTGGCCTGCTGCGCTATCGAGATGATGGCCTCCTACGCCTCGCGCCTTGATTTCGACCGCTTCGGAGTGATCCCCCGCGCCAGCCCGCGCCAGGCCGATGTGATGATCGTCGCCGGCACCGTGTGCAAGAAGATGGCCGAACCGATCCTCGAGATCTACCACCAGATGCCGGAGCCGCGCTTCGTGATCTCGATGGGCTCCTGCGCCAACTGCGGCGGCCCCTATTACGACTCCTACTCGGTGGTCAAGGGCGTGGACCGCATCGTCCCCGTCGACGTGTACATCGCCGGCTGCCCGCCGCGGCCCGAGGCCCTGCAGTACGCGGTGGTCAAGCTCCAAGAAAAGATCATGAAGATGTCGCTCAAGAACAACGGGCTCTCCACGCCCCAGCAGGAGAAGGGCAGCCGGGACATCAACGCGTTAAAGATATGACCAACGACGAGCTTTTTGCCACGCTGCAGGGCCGGTTTCCAAAGCTTGAAAAAGCAACGGTGCAGGTCAAAGACTATCTCACCGTGCGCATCGCGGCGGCCTCCGAACTGCTTGCCTTGGCTTCGTTTCTAAAGTCCTCGTCTTTCGACATGCTCGACATGCTCACGGCCACCGACCATCTCGGCCCCGTGTCCATGCAGGGCTTCATACGCCAGATGAATTTCAACCCCTTCCTTCCCGACGGCGCCACGCCCCAGATCGAATCCGGCGCGACCACGGGCTATCCCTATCGTCCGGCCATGGACCTGCTGTGGTCGTTTATCTCCATCGCCGAGAAAGCCCGCGTAATCGTACGACTCGAGATTTCTCGCGACGCGACGGCGGTGCCCAGCCTCGTCGGCCTGTTCAAGAGCGCGGATTGGCAGGAGCGCGAGACCTTCGATCTGTTCGGCATACGCTACGAAGGCCATCCGAACTTGACGAAGATTCTCACCCCGGATTTTTTACAAGGCCACCCCTTGCGCAAAGACTACGCTCACATAAAGGATCGCTTCGATGAGTAACGCCGAGCTCGTCCCCGCCGAGGCGTCCACGACCCAAGGCGTGCGGACCGACCAGCTGTTCATCAACCTCGGGCCCCAGCACCCGTCCACTCACGGCGTGCTGCGCATCGGCCTGACGATCGAGGGGGAGATTATCGTCAAGGCCGTCCCCGACATTGGCTACCTCCATCGCGGCACCGAGAAGCTCGCCGAGGTGCGCAATTATCATCACTGCGTGGTCCTAACCGACCGCTGGGACTACGTATCTGCGATGCCCAACAACTTGGTCTTCTGCCTCGCCGCCGAGAAGCTCATGGGCGTAAAGGCCACGCCGCGCGCCGACGCCCTGCGCGTGATGATGTGCGAGCTCAACCGCATCGCCTCTCACTTGCTGTTCTTCGGCACCTACGGCATCGACCTCGGCGCCTACACGCCGTTTCTTTACGCTTTCCGCGAGCGCGAGATGGTGCTCGACCTTTTCGAGATGCTGTGCGGCGCGCGCCTGACCTACAACTACATCCGCTTGGGCGGCGTGATGGTCGACGCCCCCGCCGACTGGCTCGGCCGGGTCAAGGAGTTCTTGGAGTACTTCAAGCCCCGCCTCGACGAGTACGACACGCTTCTCACCTACAACCCCATCTTCATGGCCCGCACCCAAGCCGTCGGCATCGTGTCCGCCGAGGAAGCCGTCAATTGGGCCCTCTCCGGCCCCAACCTCCGGGGCTCCGGCGTGAACTTCGACGTGCGCAAGCACGACCCCTACTGCGGCTACGAAAATTACGATTTTGAGGTTCCGCTCGGCAAGACCGGCTCCTGCTGGGACCGCTACTTCTGCCGCGTCTCGGAGATGCGCCAGTCCGTGCGCATCGTCGAGCAGGTCTTGGCCAAGCTCCCGGACGGGCCGTTCATGGCGACCGGCGTGGCTAAGATCCCCAAGCCCGCGCCCGGCGAGTCCTACGCGCACGTCGAGGCTTCGCGCGGCGATCTCGGCATTTATCTCGCCTCCGACGGCGGGATCTCGCCTTTCCGCATGCATGTTCATGCGCCCTCGTTTATCAATCTCGCTATGCTGCAGGAAAAGCTCGTCGGGATGAAGGTCTCCGACGTGATCGCCTTGTTGGGCTCCATCGACATCGTACTCGGCGAGGTAGACCGGTGACCGCTCCCAAGCCCGAAGATCCGAAGAAGCCGGAACCGGCCGCTGCCCCCACGGCCGCGCCGGTTGCGGCCGCTGCCGCGCCCGCGGCGGCGCCCAAGCCGGCCGCCCCGAAATTCGTCATGCCCGAGCCGGTGCTCAACCGCAAGAACGGGCGCCTCATCGAGGACCGCTTCGCGACGTGGCCGCAGCCCATCTTCGACTCAAAGTGGTCGCGCCCCGGCTACCAGTACGGCGCGGGCATGCTGGTCGGGATCTTCGCCGGCCTGGGCGTCACAGGCTGGCTGGTGGGAGAGCTGTCGACGTGGGGGGATAAGCTGTACGCGTTGCTCGGTTCGCTGGCCGCGGCGAAAGGTCTCCCGCCGATGACGGTCGAGATCGTCTGGATCGCGATCAAAGCCCTTATCGTCCTCCACATCGTCCTCATCAACGGCCTTTGGTCGATCTGGTGGGAGCGCAAGATCTCGGCGCATATCCAATCGCGCGTGGGCCCGACCTACGCCGGAAGCCCTAAGGGACGCAACTTCCACGGCTGGGCGCAGACGGCCATCGACGGCATCAAGCTTCTATTAAAGGAGGACATCACCCCGGCCGCGGCCGATCAGTGGGTCCACGCCCTGGCTCCGGCCCTCGTCATCGCCCCCTGCGTCATCGCCTTCGCGCCGGTTTCCTTCGGTTCGAGCCTCGCCGCCGCGAACCTCGACATCGGTACGCTGTACATCTTCGGTTTCGCGGGCATCTCCGTGATCGGCATCGTCATGGCCGGCTGGGCCTCGGGCAACAAGTACTCGCTGCTCGGTGGACTACGCGGCGCCGCGCAGATCGTCAGCTACGAGCTGCCGCGCGGCTTCTCCATAGTCCCCGTGCTGATGTTCGCGGGCTCCCTTGACCTTGCCGTGATCGCAGACGCCCAGAAGGGGTATTGGTGGGGCGTGGTGCCGCGCTGGTTCGTGTTCTATCCCATCGTCGGACAGATCGCCTTCGCGATTTTCCTGATCGCCTCGATCGCCGAGACCAATCGCACGCCTTTTGACATCCCCGAGGCCGAGTCCGAGCTCGTCAGCGGCTTCCATACCGAATACTCGGGCATGAAATGGTCTATCTTCTTCCTCGCCGAATACGGCTACGTCCTCCTCGGCTCGTTTTTGCTCGCCACCTTCTTCCTCGGCGGCGGCGGCTCGCCCCTGCCGTTCGCGCCTTTCACCTTGGTCCCCAGCTGGCTGTGGATGCTGGGCAAAGCCATGCTCATGATGTTCGTCTTCTTATGGGTCCGCTGGACCCTGCCGCGCTTCCGCGCCGACCAGCTGATGGATTTCACATGGAAATTTCTGCTCCCGTGGAGCTTCGCGAATATCGCGATCGCCGGAGTCTATCTAGCACTTTGGCTCAAATGAGGACGTCATGATCCGCTACTTCACGAACATCGCCCGCAACACGAACGCGATCCTCCAAGGACACTGGATCACGCTCAAGTACATGTTCAAGCCCGCGGTGACCATCCACTATCCCGATGAGAAATTAGTCCCCTTTGAGAAATTTCGCGGGGCGCTGCTCTTCGACGCCGACGTTTGCATCTCCTGCAACCTGTGCGTCAAGGCCTGCCCGTCGAACTGCATCGCGCTCGAGAACGCCAAGAACGAGACCGGCAAAAAGATTGCCAAGGTCGACTGGTACTCCATCGACTTTGGCAAGTGCAACTTTTGCCGCCTGTGCGAGGAGGCCTGCCCCACCAAGCCTAAGTCCGTGTGGCACTCACTGGACTATGAGGTCATCTTCGTCAAGCGCGACGAGATGGTGCGCTGCTGGAAGAAGGACTTCCCGTTCATGGGCAAGTATTACGACCGCCTGACCCAGGGCTTCAAGGACCCCGAGGGCCAGGTCAGCATCCACGAAGTCCAGCCGCGGCGGAACTGACATGATCGAACAAATCGTCTTCTACTCGCTG
>JAYVZL010000192.1:0-4867 GCA_043783505.1 Elusimicrobiota bacterium | reverse complement strand
CCCCCCCTGAAAAAAAAGCGACGTTGCCGAAAGCGCCGGAGACGTCTCCTATATTGACTTGATCGCTGGCCTGGACCCCCAGGACCGGATACCTGGCGAGGGGATTCGCTGAATTCGAAAAAGAAACGTTCTTATCATTGCTTATGCCAATGCCGCCGCCTTCGATATCAAGCTTAATAACCTTGCCGGCGGAGTCTGCTGCAAGAGGACTTGGCGTCCCAATACCGACTCTGCTCGCGGGCCCGGGGTCGCGGGCGAGGTAGGTGGCGCCTGTAGTGATCATTCTAGTGTACACGCCGGAGGGAGCCGGATAATAGGTAGACAGGGTCACGCTTTCGGAGTCCAGTTCCGGAACCACCGCCAACACCATCGCCACGACCGCAACGCCGCGCAGAAACCGGCGGCTGAAAGTCAGATCAAAGCGCAATCGGATTTCATGCATGGACAAATCCCTTTCGTTTGCAGTATAACAGGGGCCCCGTTCCCTGTCAATAGGCACCGTCGTGCAACGCCGCGCCCACACTCACCTCGCGGCGATCGAAGTCGATGAGTATCTTCCCGATCTCGCGCACGCGACGCAGCTTGCCCCCATGCTGCGTCCGGCGAACCAGTCCTCAAGAAAAATCTGCCGATTCCAAACGGCGTCTCGCTGAAGCCGGCCGCACGCATGTCCGCTCATGCCTAAACTCAGACCAGTTTCCTTCCGCCAGGACGCGAGCGCGAAGGCCTCGGCCGAGGCTCGCACGCGCGCCTTACTTCCGGCGCGCCACGCCAAGGACGGGCGGCGCTCGCAGGACCAAGTCGCGCGGTCCTCCATTATCAATATCGGAGATCGAGAGCGCCATTTTGAAATGATATTATAGCGCCCGATGACGGCCAAACACCGTTACCCCGAGACCGGCGTCTTCTACCGCGCGCTTGACCGCGAGTTCCCCATGATCGTGCGCGGCGAGGGCTGCTGGCTCGTCGATGCGAAGGGCCGCCGCTACCTCGACGCCTGCGGCGGCGCCTACGTCGCCAGCCTCGGCCACGGAGTGTCCGAAGTCGCCGACGCGGTGGCTGAGCAGATCCGAAAGGTCGCCTACGTCAACGGCACCGCCTTCACCAACGAGCCCGCCGAGGAATTGGCCGCGGAACTTCGCACTCTCAACCCCAAAGGACTCGACTTCGCCTATTTCCTATCGAGCGGGTCCGAGGCCGTGGAGGCGGCGCTTAAACTCGCGCGCCAGCATTGGGTCGAGGCCGGAAAGCCCGGCAAGCACAAAATCATCGCCCGCACCCCCGGCTATCACGGCAATACTTTACTCGCGCTTTCCGCCTCGGCCCGCGAGAGCTACAAGAGGATGTTCGGGCCGTGGCTTGTGCCCGTGACCATGATTCCCGCGCCCTATCCTTACCGCTGCGCGCCCGACGCACCCGCGATGACGGCCGAAGCGCTGGAGACCGCGATCATCAAAGAGGGAGCCGACACGGTCGCCGCCTTCATCGCCGAGCCCGTGGGGGGGTCCTCGACGGGAGCGTCCGTGCCTCCCAAGGACTACTATAAACGAGTCCGGCAAATTTGCGATAAGCACGACATCTTGTTCATCGCCGACGAGGTCCTGTCCGGCTGCGGCCGCACCGGGACATGGACGGCCATTGAACATTTCGGCGTGACGCCGGACATCATGACCTTGGGAAAAGGGTTATCGGGCGGCTATGTTCCCCTATCCGCCGTGATCACGACAAAAAAAGTTTTAGATCCCATCGCCAAAGGCACCGGATCTTTTAAGCATGCCCAAACTTTTTCCCATTCTCCGGCGATCTGCGCCGCCGGATTGGCCACCGTCCGCCATATCAAGAAAAATAATCTCGTCGACCGCTGCGCGAAAATGGGCACCGTACTCCACAAAAAACTGGCCGTCCTCCTCGACCTGCCGTCCATCGGCGACGTCCGCAGCCTCGGCCTGTTGGCCGGCGTCGAATTCGTCGCCGACAAAAAAACGAAAGCGCCGTTTCCACGCACGCTCAAGTTCGCCGAGACCTTCGTGGCCACGGCCCAGGACGCCGGCCTCATCGTCTGGCCCAACGTCGGCCACGCCGACGGCGAGAACGGCGACCTGGTCATGCTCGCCCCCCCTTTCATCATCGCCGAAGCGGAGATCGACGAGATCGTCGCCCGCTTTAAGATCGCCCACGCCGCCGCCTTGGAGGCCTGCCATGTCCCCCGTTAAAGCCGCCGCTTCGTCTAAGATCACCTACACGTCCGTGAACGCCGATATGACCGCGTTCCATAAAGCTTTCGACGCGGCCCTGCTCGACATCAAGTCCCGCGCCGGGAAAACTCACACGATGTTCATCGACGGCAGGGCCGTCCCCTCGCCCAAGGGGACTTTCGACGACGTCTCCCCGATCGACACGGGGCTTTTGCTCGCCAAATACCCGCTGGCCGCGCTCGCGCAAGTCGACGCGGCGGTGGTGGGAGCCAAATCCGCGCAGAAGGCCTGGGCCGCCAAGCCCTGGCAGGCGCGCCTGGACGTCATGCACAAAGCCGCCGCCCTCATCCGCGAGCGCAAGTTCACGATCGCCGCGATGATGAGCCTCGAGGTCGGCAAGAACCGCATGGAGTCCATGGGCGACGCCGAGGAGTCGGCGGACCTCATCGAGTACTACGCCAAGCAGGTCTCCGACACCGACGGCTTCGTTGTGCCGCTGGCCCGGCTGCTGCCCAACGAGAACACCAGTTCGGTCCTGCGGCCCTACGGCGTCTTCGCCTGCATCGCGCCCTTCAATTTTCCCATGGCGCTCTCAGCCGGCATGTCCTCGGCGGCGCTGATGGCCGGCAACGCCGTGGTTTACAAGCCATCCCAGGAAGCGCCCTGGACGGGCGAGCTGCTCTATGAGATCTACCGCGACGCAGGCGTGCCCGCCGGCGTGTTTCAGTTCGTGACTGGCGACGGCCCCAACACGGGCGAGGCGCTGTGGCGCCATCAACTCGTCGACGGAGTGGTCTTCACGGGCTCCAAGGACGTGGGCATGAAGATGTACAACGAGTTCTCCAGCCGCTTCGCCAAGCCCGTGCTCATGGAGCTCGGCGGCAAAAACCCCACGTACGTCTCGGAGACCGCCGATCTCGACGCGGCCGCCGAGGGCGTGATGAAGTCGGCGTTCGGCCTGCAGGGCCAGAAGTGCTCGGCCTGCTCGCGCGTCTACGTCCACGAGAAGGTCTACGACGCTTTCAAGACCAAGCTGGCGGCCAAGACCCAGGCCATCAAGATCGGCGATCCCTGCGACAAGGACGTCTATCTCGGTCCCGTCATCCATGAGCGCGCCGTGAAAACCTATCTCGCGGCCGTTAAAAGCGCCAAGAAAGGCGGCCGCATCCTGATCGGCGGCGAGAAGCTCAAAGGAGGGATCTTCGACAAGGGACACTTCGTCGCCCCGACGATCGCCGAGCTGCCGCTCGATCACGATCTGTTCTTCCGCGAGCTCTTCGCGCCCTTTCTGGCCATCGGCAAGGTGAAGTCCATCGATTCGGCCATCGCCGAGAGCAACAAGGCCGAGTACGGCCTGACCGCCGGGATCTTCACCGCCAAACGCGAGGAGATCGACCAATTCTTCGATGAGGTCGAGTCCGGCGTGTGCTACGCCAACCGTAGGACGGGGGCCACCACCGGCGCCTGGCCCGGCGTGCAGGCCTTCTGCGGCTGGAAGGGCTCGGGCTCGACCGGCAAAGGCGGCTGCGGCCCCTACTACGTCGCCCAATTCATGCGCGAGCAAAGCCGCACCATCATGGAATAATAAGACTATGAAAACAGCGCCCATCAAACCCGATTATCCTCGCATCGTCGTCTCCCCTCCCGGTCCCAAGGCCAAGGCCGTCATCGCCAAGGACAAGGCCTACTCTTCCCCGTCCTACATAAAAGAGTATCCACTGGTCATGGCCGGCGGCAAAGGCGCCATGCTCGAAGACGTCGACGGAAACCGCTACATCGACTGGATGGCGGGCATCGCGGTCTCCTCGACGGGCTATCAGCACCCCGCCGTGACCAAGGCCGTGCAGGACGCCGCGGCGAAGTTCCTCCACATCTGCGGCACCGACTTCTACTATCAGTCGTTCTCCGATCTGTGCGAGCGCTTGGCCAAGCTGGCGCCTTGGAAAGGCCCCTCACGCGTGTTCCTGTCGAACTCGGGAACGGAGGCCGTCGAGGGTGCCATCAAACTCGCGCGCCATCACACGCACCGCCACGGGATCATCTCCTTCCATAGCTCTTTCCACGGACGCAGCTACGCGGCGATGTCGGTATCATCCTCGAAGGTGAAGTACCGCAAAGGGTTCGGGCCCCTGTTGCCGGGCGTCTATCACCTGCCCTTCCATACGCCTTACCGCAATACACTTGAAGACTGCGTCAAAGCCGCGCATCAACTCTTCGAGACTCAGATCTCGCCCGAGGAAGTCGCCGCCGTGATCATGGAGCCCCTGCAGGGCGAGGGCGGCTACGTCCTGCCCTCCAAGGAGTTCCTGAGCTTCTGGCGCGCGTTGTGCACGGAGCACGGGATCGTCTTGATCTACGACGAGATCCAGACCGGCGTCGGCCGCACGGGCAAGATGTGGGCCGCTGACGTCATGGGCGTGGCCCCCGACGTGCTCGTTTCCGCCAAGGGCTTGGGCTCGGGCATGCCCATCGGTGCCATCATCGCCAAGGAGTCGGTGATGACTTGGCCGCGCGGTTCCCACGGCTCGACTTACGGCGGCAACCCCGTCGCTTGCGCCGCAGCACTTGCCACGCTCGATCTCGTGGAAAAGGAGCTCGCCGCCAACGCCGCCAAGATGGGCGCGCGTCTCATGGCCGGGCTTAAGAAGCTGCAGGCCAAGCACGACTGCATC
>JAYVZL010000191.1:0-11982 GCA_043783505.1 Elusimicrobiota bacterium | reverse complement strand
ACCGTGCGTTTTTCCGTGCCCTCGGGCAGGACGATGGTCTTCTTTAAAAGGGCGGCTTTGCGTCGGATATCGCCGACGATGTCTCGGGTCGCGGTGGTCGTGTTCATTGGCTGAGAATAGCCAATCGCATGCCTAGCGGGCAAGAAGCACCTCCCATCGGGCCGTCCCGCCTGTCTTGCGGACAGTCCGACAGGCGCGGCGCGAACTCATACCGCCAGATAAGGACCAGCCCGAAACTCCAGAACTTTACCGGCCGAAAAGCGGCGGTGGCGAGGCAGTCGCGCCAACGTTGAAGATCACTCCAACTTTGCTGCTCAAGATACGCGCGCCAGGCGCGTTCCAGTCGATAATCTCTCGTCCATATCGCCAGCCGGCGGCGCGCCGTGGCGGCCGAACCGAATTTTTTCGGCAGCCGGCTCCAGGTGCCGCCGCTGCGCAGCCGCCAAAAAATTGCGCTCAGCACTCTGCGGTCATCGCTTCGAGGCTTCCCCCCTTTACGGTGTTCCTTCAGAAATGGCGTTTTTTTAAGCGGCGGCAGTTCGCGGGCAATGCGGGGCCAGAACCAAGACGGAATTCCGTCCCACTCGTGTAATTCTTTTTGTAGGGACATATCCTTCATACGAATTAGACCCCTAAAAAGTTCCCTCCCCGGGCTTCTAGGGTGATGGTCCTTTTTTATTTTCATTCCTCCCTCTGGGGTATTGAGCAAAAAAATGCTCAATACCCCCGTCGAGAGAATGAAAATCGAAAAAAAGAGACCCGGGAGCCCCCCCTAACAGGGACCCAGACTCCGCGCGGACTCTACCGGCCGGCTAGTCTATCGGCCAAGGCCAGGTGCTCGGCCTCGTCGTCGGCGATGCGTCCGAAGATCGCGGCGGTGATGGGGTCGCGATCGGCCAAGGACCGGCGGAAGCTCTCCTCGGCGGCCTGGCCGCGGGCCTCGGCCTCGCGCATGCGCTCGGAAAACTCGGCCGTCGTGTGGCTCGCGCGCAGGCGGCGCCACAGGCGGTCGGACACCGGACGGTCGGGCACGCTCACGCGCAGCTCGGCCATGCGTCCGAGCAGGAGTTGGAGGTGGAACTCCTCCTCCTTTGCCATCTTCCGCCACGCGGCGCGCAACTCCGCGGACGCGTCGCCGATCGTCTCCGCGGCCCAATTAAACGCCTCGTAGGCCTGGCGCTCGGCGAAAGCCGCCGTGCGCAGGCGGTCGCCCAGGCCGTGAGGGCCGCCCATCCCGCGGGAAGCGGGCGGATAATCATCGGGAGCGCAGACGACGAAGGGGGCCCAGTCCATGTCTCTGATCATAATATAGAATAACCGTCACATGAGCGAATCCGCACCGACGGCGCCGGACTCCAGCCAGCTGGCGATCCGCTATCAGCGCCTGGTCCTGCTCAACCGCATGTCCATCGCGCTGTTCGGCGACAAGCCCTTCACCGCCTCGCTTCCCGAGGCCTGCCACGCGGCGATGGCGCTCATGGGCGCGCAGTCGGTGGCGATCTACTTCGTCGACGAGATGGGCCGGCCTCTCTTGGCGCACAAGCACACCGACAAAAGGCTCTCCGACGAAGAGGCCCAGACCGCTGAGCGCGCGCTGCTCGACCGCGCCTTCACCGACAAAAACATCGTGACGCACGCCGCCGGTGGACGCTCCTGGGAGGCCGCCCCGCTTTTGCGCCTGACGCCGGAAACGGCCCTGGTGACGGGCGGCGTCGTTTTCGGCCACGTGCGGCAATGCGCGCTCGACGCCGAGAGCGAGGGCGGCCTCGTCGAGATCGCCCGGCACCTGCGCAACGCCCGTCTCATCCAGCAGACTCTCCAGCATCAAAAAATAGCCGCGGCCGTCGTCGACCAATCCTCGGACGCGATCTTCGTGACCGATCTCGACCAGCGCGTGCGGACCTGGAACCAAGGGGCCGCCAAGCTGTTTCAATGGCGCGCCGATGAGGCTGTGGGCCGGCACGGGGCCTTCCTGGTGCCGCCGGAGCGCGAGGAAGAGATCAGCCGGCTCATCGCCGAAGTCATCAAGGTGGGCCAGAAGGCGTCGGTCGAGACGACCCGTTTGCGCAAGAACGGGACCGCGGTCGCCGTCGAAGGCTCCTTCACGCTTCTTAGGGACGACGAGCACAAGCCTTTCGCCATCGTGCGCGCCTACCGAGACATCACCAAGCGCAAGGAAGTCGAGCGCATGAAGACCGAGTTCGTGGCCCTTGTCAGCCACGAGCTGCGCACGCCCCTGACGGCCATCCGAGGCTTCGCCGAGACGATCTTCGATTTCTGGGACGAGCTCACGCCCGACAAGCGCCGGCATTACCTGCAGATCATTCTCGAGGAGTCCAAGCGCCTGGCGCATATGGTCACCGACTTCCTCGATATCGCCAAGATCGAGGCGGGCGGCCTGGAGACGGTTCTCACCGATGTCGACCTCAAGGCTCTTTACGAGCGCATCGCGCGCCTATTCAAGGAGCACCCCTCCAAGGCGCGCTTCACCCTCGACGTCAAGCCCGGCGCCGAGACCATTCACGGCGACGAGGAGCAGCTTTATCGATTATTCGTCAACCTCGCCGGCAACGCGCTCAAGTACACCCCCGCGGGCGGCACGGTCACCCTCGCCTCCGAGCTCAAAGGCCGCGACATCGAACTCAGCGTCGCCGACCAAGGCCCGGGCGTCTCCAAAGAGGATCAGAAACGCCTGTTTGAGAAATTTTTCCGCGCCAAGGACCAGATCACCCGCAACACGCCAGGCACAGGCTTGGGCTTGGCCATCTGCAAAGGCATCGTCGAGGCACACGCCGGCTCCATCCGCATCGATAGCGAGCCCGGCCACGGCGCGCGCTTCATCGCGCACCTGCCCAAAGCCGGGCCGAAAGCCTAAAGCGCGTCGGCGTCGCTTTTCTTTTCCGCGCAGCTTTCCGCGGAGCCGCAACTGTCCGGCGCCAACTTCGGCTCCTTGGCGGCCGATGACGAGCGTTTCGCCTTCTTTGCGGCGATCTTCTTCTTCTCGCCCGGAACGACGGGCTCGCCCTTCTCGTTGAAGCGATAGGTGTGCGTCGTGTTCTCAGACATCTCCCGCGATTTATACTTGGACCTCTCGTAATCGTAGGGTTTCGCCTTCTTGCCGCCCTTCTTTTTATCCGGCTTGTCCTCAGCGGGTCTTTCCTCCGCCTCGGATCTGCGGCCGGCGGCGGGACCGGAGGGCGCGGACCGGGCTTCGCCATCATCGGTGGGGTACGAGTCGGACGAGGAATAATCGGAAGGGGCGGCCTCCGGAGGAGCGGCTTCGGGACGGGAGGGTTCCGCGGCGGAGGGCTCGGCGAGTGCAGGTTCCGCACCAGCAGGCTCCCTGGCGGCGGGCTCCGCGGCGGCAGGCTCCTTGGCGGAGGTCTCCGGCGGCGACGCGGCGTCATCCTCGGCGCGCACGACTGCGAAGGAAATCGAGAGCGTCAAGATCAGGGCGAACCAAAGCCATCGTGGTGTCATGAACTGAGTATAGCCCCGCGGTGGGCGCCTTTCAAGCACGGGAATATGAAAAAAAGCCCCGACCCTTTCGGGCCGGGGCTTTCGTTTGAAGCGAGGTCTAGCGAGCGAGCTTGGCGGCGTTGATGAGGCCGGCGCCCTGCTCGCTGGGAGACAGGCCGGCAAGCGGTTCGGCGGCCGCCTTGAGGGCGGCGCGCACGGCGTCGAGGCCATTGGCGCCGCGCGCCACGGCCAAGGCCGCCAATCCGGCCACGTGCGGCGTGGCCATCGAGGTGCCCGAGTACATCTTGATGCCGCTGGCGTCATGCCAGACCGGCACCGAGGACGGGATCTTCACGCCGGGAGCGATGAAGGCGACTTCCGGCCCGCGGCTTGAGAAAGTCGCGATCCCTTCCGCCGCGCTCGGGCAGAGCTTGGTTTCCGTGATCCCGGTCGGGCACAGCGCCGAGACGGCGATCGTTTCGGGATACGCGGCGGGCCAGTTCACGGCCTTGCCGTCGTTGCCGGCGGCGGCGACGACCGTCACGCCCGCGCTGACCGCCGACTGCAGAGCGTACTGCAGCAGCGGCATTTCCTGGGCCGCCCCGAGGCTCATGTTGGCCACCTGGATGCCGTTCTGCCCGCACCACGCGATGCCCTTCATGATCGCGAACAGGTCTCCCTTGCCTTCCTTGGTCAGGACCTTGACCGCGTACAGCGTGGCTTTCGGCGCCACACCGACGACTCCCTGGCCGTCAAACGCCGCGGCGATGATCCCGGCCACGTGCGTGCCGTGGGCGTGATCATCGGCCCACGAGGCTTTCTCGTCGAGGGCGTTGAGGCCGCCGCCGATCCGGCCCGCGAATTCGGCGTGATTGGGATCGATGCCCGTGTCGATGACGGCGACCTTGACCCCGGCGCCTTGGTTGGTGGTCCAGGCGGCCGGCGCGTTCACGCGCGCCACGCCCCACTGGACTTCCTCGGCTTTGGGAGCCCGGGCGGCGAACTTCGCCGAGGCGGAAGGCTTAGGCAGCGTCTGCAGCGTCGATTCCACCGAGGGAAACGGCGTCTGGTACACCGAGGCCGGCGCGGCCTCGATCCACTGGCGCCAGATGTCGGCGTCGGCGCGAAGGATCTGCGGGTTCGCAGACAAGCGCGCGCGAGCGCCGGCGGCCAAGCCCGACGGGGCTTTGACCAGCAGCACGGCCAGCGAGGGAATCTGGTCGACCACCTGGAGTCCGTTGGCCGCAGCGATCTTCCTCTGCTCGGCCGGCGAGGTGCCGGCCTTGAAGGCGACGATGATGCGATCCTCGACGCCCATCTCCGACAACGCCGCGTACGCGCGCGGCGCGAACGTCAACGCCAACAGAACCGGCAATATCAGCAATCGTTTCATTATTCCCCCCTCCGGGTCCCACAGTGAGCCCCGCTCGACCGGGGCCATAGGACCTATACTATAAGCAGGTCTTTTGGGGCAAGCAAAAAAATATCGCTCTTGCGCTCGCGCTGCCGGCTTAGAAGTCGTGGGTAGGACGGGACAGATAGACGTCCTTGACGAAACGCATCCAAGCCGGCGCGGCGATGGCGCCGCCGGCCTTGCCGGCGGACATGGGAAAGCGCATGTCGTCGTGGCCGATCCAGACCGCGGCGGACAAATCGGGCGTGACGCCGGCGAACCACGCGTCGCGATAATCGTTGGTGGTGCCGGTCTTGCCGGCCGCGGGCACGTTGAAGCCCAGGCGCTTGGCGGAGGCGTAGGCCGTGCCCTCGGGGCCCAATACGCCGCGCATGGTCTCGATCGCCGCCTTGCAGGTCGCCGAGGAGAAGACGACCGGGCCGGGCGCCTTGGGCGCGTCGCCCTCGCTTAAGACCTTCCCCTCGCGGTCGGTGATGCCGCGCAGCCACCAGGGCCGCACCGCGCGCCCCCCGTTGGCGAAGACCGCGTAGGCCGCGGCCATCTGCACGGGCGAGATGTCCGCCGTTCCCAGCGCCAAGGATAAGTTGCGCGGCAGCCGGTCGCGCGCCACGCCCGCGGCCGCGGACAGCGCATCGAGAACCTTGTCGATGTCCAAGTCCTTCAGGAGCTTGATCGCCACCGAGTTGAGCGACTTGTGCAGGGCGAAATCGAGGGAGACCTCGCCGTAGTACTTGTTGCCGTAGTTGTGCGGCGACCATTTGCGGCCGCCCCCGATCGAGTAGGTGATCGGAGAATCGTCCATCTTGGAGCCCGGCGTGAAGCGCCCGCTCTCGTAGGCCTCCGCCCAAACGAAGGGCTTGATCGAGGAGCCCATCAAGCGGCGGCCGTCGCTGGCGCGGTCGAGCTGATTTTGGAAGCTAAAGCCCGTCCCGCCGACGAGCGCCAAGAGCCCTCCGTCCTTGGGATCGAGCGCGACCAGAGCGCCCTCGACGGGCGCCTCCTTGCCCGCCGGCTCGCCGTCCTCGTCGGGAGCGGCCTGCGGGTCGTTCTCCTTGGCCAGACACTCGCGCAGGGCGTTCTGCGCCGCCTTCTGCGCCTCCAGATCAAAAGTCGTGCGGATCGTCAGACCGCCGCGCAGGAGACGCTCCTTGGTATAGGCCTTTAGCATCTGACGTCTCACGAACTCCACGACGTAGGGCGCCTCGTTGACGCGGGTGCGCCAGAAAGAGACGTCGGGAACGTTCGCGCGGCGCGCGTACGACTCCCAAAAATCCTTCTCGATGCGCTCCTGCGACGACTCGGGGATAAATCCGTTCTTGACCATGCGCTTGAGCACCGTGCGCTGGCGCGCGCGCGCCAGCTCGGGCGAGTCGAGCGGAGAGTACTTGTTGGGATTGGGGATGATCCCGACTATCATCGCCGCCTCCCCGATGTCCAAACCGGAAACGGGCTTGCCGAAATAGTAGCGCGCCGCCGTCTCCACGCCGAAGCACCCGTGCCCGAAATAGGCCAAGTTGAAATACATCAGGAGGATCTGGTCCTTGGTGAACTTCTGCTCGAGCTTGCGCGCGCAGAACAGCTCGAAGATCTTTCTTCCCAATGTTTTCTTGCGCGTCGTGAACATCTGCTTGGCAAGCTGCTGCGTCAGCGTGCTGCCGCCCTGCGTGCGGCGCGCGCGCGTGAGCGTCATCGCCGCCGCGCGCGCCGTCGCCTTCCAGTCGATGCCGCGATGCGAGTAGAAATGCGCGTCCTCGCTGGCCACCAAGGCTTTCTTGAGGAAAACCGGCAGGTCATCGGGCGAGCGGACGTACTGCCCCTTTTCGACCGAAAACTCGGCGATCAGGCGATCTTTATCGTCGAGGATTCGCGTGGGCGCGGCCGACACCGACAGCTTCGAGGTCATGTACGGCACCTCGAAAATCTCGTCTTCGGCCAGCAGATACTCCTCGCGCCCGGGCACCGTCAAGTTGAGGTAGTACGCGTCCATCTTCTCGACCATGGAGCGCTCGAGCCGGTGGTAGCGCCACCAACCCGTTATGAACAGGCCGCCCACGCCCGCGCTCGCGGCCAGGGCCATCGCCGCCGCGGTCAGGAAAGCTCGACGCGCCCAAATTCGGAGCATTGCCCTGATGATACCATTCGACCCGGCGCGAGCTTACTTATGGGCGCGGGCGATGAGGCCGGCGGGTCTCGACACAGACAGCGAGCGCCTGCTCCTTGACCGCGTCGCCGCTTCCGGGGAGCTGCTCATATATTTCCTCGGCGCAGGCGACGACGGCTTCCGCGTCGAGACCGCGACGGCACATCTGCAGCGTCCGCACCCTGAGCAAATCGCCGCTGCCTGGTAGATACTGATACAGCCTCTCCGAGCACTTCTGCAGCGCGGCCGGCGTGACGCCGCTGGAAATCATGTCGAGACACATGTCGATAGCGCGACTCTTCACGTCGTTTCCGTCGACTGGAAGAAGCGCATAGACCTTGTCGCTGCAGGAAATCAGCTCATCGGCCGACACATTGCGGGCGCAGATTTCGACGGCCCTAGTCTTGGCCGCGTCATTCGATCCAGGCAGGTAGCTGTAGAGCTTCGATACGCATTCCCCGAGCGGACTGGCGGCATAGGACGAGATCGCGGCGGCGGTCAGGGAAAGACAGAGAAAGAATGTTTTCATGGGAGCATGATATAAAATGCCCCCTAATCCCCGGAACATTTTCGGGGGGTAAATCGTATGAAGAGGTGGGAACCCTTTGGACCGCGATTCTCGACCTGCTTCTGCCCCGGGCCTGCGCCCATTGCCGCGAGGATTTGGCACGGGAGGAAGGGCCGCTGTGCATGGCTTGCGCCAAAAGCCTGCCCCCCCCGCCGGAACCGGCCTGCGTGCGCTGCGCGGGCCGGCGCGGCGGGGCCAACCCATTCTGTGGAGCTTGCGCGCGGCGGCCATTCGCCTGCCGGCTCATCCGCGCGACAGCCGCACACCGGGGGTCGGCGGCCTCGCTGGTTCACGCGTTCAAGTTCCGCACCTCCCGACCCGCGGCGCGAGCGGCGGGTCGTATCATGGCCGCCGCCCTGGCGACACGGCCGGAACTCTCCGGCTTCGACGCCTTGGCCGCGGTCCCCATTCATCCCCGCCGCGAACGCGAGCGCGGCTACAATCAGGCCGAGATACTCGCGCGCGAGATCGCCGCCGCCACGGGCCTTCCCCTGCTCGACGTCTTGGAGCGGCGCCGCTCTGGGACGCCCTCTTGGCGCCTCGATCGGATTGCCCGACGCCGAGAATTGATCGAATCATTCATGATCCGTCCGGATGCAGCGGCATTGATCGAAGGACGAAGAATACTCGTGATCGATGACGTGGCCGCCACGGGAACCACTCTCGAGGCCTGCGCCAAAGCATTGCGCGGGGCGGGAGCGGTGGACACAGCGGGCTACGCCTTCGCCCGTTCCATAACATGAATCGTCTTCTACGCTGTCGGAAAGATGGTTTTTTTCATCTCCCCCGACTGCGTCCGGACGCAGTAAGTGGAGGGGCATGGATCTAAAACATTTGACCGACGCCGTCCTTTTCGCCCGTCTTGAGGCATTGGTCTCTCAAGAGCGCGGCAGCGTTGCGGATATTATCGAACACCTGGCAGAGGTCGATCGACGAGAAATTGTAGTCGATGCCGGCTACAGCACGCTATTCGACTATTGCGTCAAAACACTGCGTTATTCCGAAGCGGCGGCTTTCCTGCGCATTCGTGCCGCAAGGGCGGTTCCGGAATTTCCTCGGATACTAGACGGTTTGCGCTCCGGCACGATTACCCTTGATGCCGTCATGCGCCTTTCGCCCCACCTAAGCCGCGACAACAGCGACAAACTTTTAGATCAGGCGTCGGGAGCGAGCAAACGCGAGGTTTTGGCTTTGGTCGCGAGCCTCGATACGGCTAGCGCTGCGCCCGAACGAGATATCGTTCGCCTTTTGCCGCCGCCGCAAACGTCCGCTCCACCAGATAATTCCAGGACCACGGTTATCGCGCCTTCAAATCGAGTTAGGCTGGCATTTACCGCGGACAATCAGTTCCTTATCATGATGGATCGCCTTCGGAGCTTGCGGAGGCATAAGTTTCCCGAAGGCCGTCTTGAAGACCTGCTCAAGGAGGCGGTCAACATGCTGTTGGATAAGGTCGATCCCGACCGGGCGGTCCAGCGCGATAAGCGCGCGATCAAATCAAAGAAGCGCGATGAGCGGCCAAAGTCTTCAGCCATGACAAGGTGGGTTCCTAATTCAATTAAAAAGGAGGTCTGGAAACGCGACGGCGGGCGCTGCGCTTATCTTGCTCCGGACGGTCGCCGCTGCGAAAGCCGCGACTTCTTAGAGTACGACCATATTCTTCCATGGGCGCTTGGCGGCCGGTCGGATCACGCCGACAATATGCGGCTCCTGTGTCGCCCTCACAATCAGCATCTTGGGCGACGACGATTCGGTTTGCGCCGGCGCGATGAGCCTGCGCTGGTGCGTCCGGACGCACCAGCGCAGAGTTCGTAGATGTTACGTGCGCGCTGTCACTTAAACAGCTTCTTCCACCAAGGCCTGGTGTCGGGCGGCGGGGCCTTCGTGCGGACCGCGGAAGCCTCGGCCGAGGCGGAGACGTGGACGGGCAGATTAAAGAAGAAGGTCGCGCCCTGTCCGGTCTCGCTTTCGATCCACATCCGGCCTTGCTGCAGGTGGACGAGCGCCTTGGCGATGGACAGGCCCAGGCCGGTGCCGCCCACGTGCGTTTCTCCGGAGGCGATCTGGACGAACTTCTCGAAGACCTTGCTTTGCTCGGTCTTGGCGATTCCGGGGCCGGTGTCGGTCACCGCGAACTCGACGTAGCCCCGATTGCCTTCCGCGCGCTTGGCAAGCTTGACGACGATCTTGCCGCCGGCGGGGGTGAACTTGATCGCGTTAGAGAGGAGATTGACGAGGACCTGGACGGTGCGCCCCGAGTCGGAGTCGACAAGTGGCAGTCCCTCGGGAGCCGCCAGGGTCAGATCGATGCGTTTTTTCTGCGCCCAAGGCTTGAGGCTGTCGACGGCGTCCGAGGCGATCTTGGCCGCTTCGCAGGGCTTGGGAAACACCGTCATCTGCCCCGATTCGATCTTGGAGAAATCGAGGATGCTGTTGATCATCGCAGCTAAGCGATCGGAGTTCTTGAGCGCGGTGTTGAGCATCCGCGTCTCGTCCTCTTCTATCTTCCCGGAGAATTGCCCCTGCAGGATCTCCAGGGCCGCGCGGATCGACGACAAGGGCGCGCGCAGTTCATGGGTGACGTGCGCCACGAAGTCACGCTGCATCTTCTGCAGCTCGTGATGCTTCGCCACGTCGGGCAGTGAGGAGACCATGCCCACGACCGTGCCTTCCTCGGTCTTGACCACCGCCGAGGACGCGCGCAGGGTGCGCTGGGTGTCGGCCGCACCCTGCATCTTGACCGAGGTGTTCACGTCTCGATCGGCTGGAGTCGCAATCTCCGAAGACATGGTCACGATGAACTGCTCGCTGGCCTTGTCGGTGATGGCCTTGCCAGCACTTTGAGCCAGCGACGCGCCATAGATCTGCTCGGCGGCCGGGTTCATCATTAAGATCTTGCCCTGATCGTCGACGACGACCACACCCTCGACCATGCTGCTGAGCACGCTGTCGGTGCGCGCGCGCACGTTCTCCAAAGTCTTCTTGTCGCGCCGCAAGGGAGTGGTGACCTCGTCGACGCGCTTGGAGATGTCCTGCTCGAGAAGCTTCATCACCTGCGCGATAACAATCGCCCTCATCACCGGATCGGGCACGGCTTTCTCCACGAGGGCCATCATGGTCCGCTCGAGGGATCCGCCCGAGATCGCGTCCTTGATCCCGCGGATCTCCTCCTCGGCCGCCGCCGCCGCGGCCTCGGACCCGCCCGCGGCGTTGCCCGGGCCGGCGGGCGACCCCGCGCCGCCCGCGCCCGCGCCGTCGGCGCCTTTGTCGCCGGCTTTCGTGTAGACGGCCTCGTTGAAAATGATGTGGACCGCGCCCCGTTCGGCCAAGAAGGCCTTGGGATCGGCGGCGGCCGGCGCGTCGGGACGCATGGCGGCCAACTCGCAGAAGCCGATGAGCTCCTCTTGCGCCAAGCCGGAGCGGAAGGTGAGGCTGGTCAGCTTGAAACGGTTGAAAAGATTGGCAAGGGAGGCGGGCAGCTGGGACAAATTGCCGACCACGCGGCCGTTGAGGATGAGCTTGTCGCGGTCGATGCCGATGGCCAATTCGCCGTTGGAGGCCAGCGCCAGCGCGACCGCCAGATTCTCCTGGGCGATGGCGATCGTGGCGACCACGGCCGGATGGCCGACCTTGTACAAGGCCATCTGCCCCAGAGCCTTGCCGATCGTCTTGAGGGCTTCAAGCGTCTGCCGTTCCAATCCGGAGCCGGGACCGGGCACGGGCGGCGTCGAAGGGATCGGCGGGTCGGCCATATCAAAGACGCTCGATCCGGCCTTTCAGTCCGGCCGTGGCGTTGCGCGCGTCGAACACGCGGCGGGCCAGGCGGCAGATTCTCTTATAGTCCAGGTCGGGGTGAGTGGTCAAGATAACGACTAGATCAGCTTCCTTAATGGCCGCGTCGCTTAAAGCGCGGCAACGCCAAGACCGGCCCCCGGCCTTCACCGCGGGAACGTAAGGATCGTGGTAGGAGACCTTGGCGCCGTCCTCGGCGAGCAGATGCATCACGTCGAGGGCGGGCGACTCGCGGTAGTCTCCCACGCCGGGCTTGTAGGCCACGCCGAGGACCAGCACGCGGCTGCCCTTGACCGCTTTGCCCTCGGTATTAAGGACACGGGCGATGCGCGAGACAGTGTAGACCGGCATCGCGCCGTTGACACGCGAGGCCAGCTCGATGAACCGCGGCTCGAAATTCAGGGTCTTCATCTTCCATGCCAGAAGCTGCGGGTCCTTGGGGATGCAGTGCCCGCCGATCCCGGGCCCCGGCCAAAAGGGCATGAAGCCGAAGGGCTTGGTGGCCGCCGCACCCACCACTTCCCAGACGTTGAGTCCGAGACGCTCGCAGATCTGCGCCAGCTCGTTGACCAGAGCGATGTTGGCGGCGCGAAAAGTGTTTTCCAGAAG
>JAYVZL010000190.1:0-11984 GCA_043783505.1 Elusimicrobiota bacterium | reverse complement strand
TGAGCGAGAGGATCAAGATCCTTCAAGGCGAGCACGACCAGGCCCAAGCCGATCTGCACCAGCATGAGGTTCATGCCTCCGCCCTAAAGTCCAAGTACGACCTGCTCAAGAGCCGACTTTGGGACGAATGGCAACTGACCGCCGAGGAAGCTCGGACCAAGTACGCGGGGACCGTCGCCGACGTCGAGAAGATCGAGGTCCTGCGCCGCCGCATCTCCAACATGGGCAACATCAATATGGCCGCGCCCGAGGAGTACGAGACTCTCGCTCAGAAGCAGACTTTCCTGCAGACCCAGATCCAGGACCTGATCCAGGCCAAGGATGACCTCAAGGCGGCGATCCTCAAGATCAACAACGCGACCCGCGAGAACTTCCGGCAGACGTTCGTCGAGGTCCGCGAGCACTTCCGCCGCCTATACGGAGTGCTTTTCGAGGGCGGCGAGGCCGATCTGATCCTGACCGACCCGGAGAACATCCTGGAGACCGGCGTGGACATCGTCGCTCAGCCCCCGGGCAAGAAGCTGCAGAGCATCACCTTGCTTTCCGGCGGCGAGAAGACCCTGACCGCGATCGCGCTGCTGTTCGCCTTCTTCATGGTGAAGCCCTCTCCCTTCTGCATGCTCGACGAGGCCGACGCGGCGCTCGACGACGCCAATATCGAACGCTTTGTCTCGCTCCTGCGCGAGTTCCAGAACAAGACCCAATTCCTCATCGTCAGCCACAACAAGCGCACGATGGAGGCGGCCGACGTCATCTACGGCGTCACCATGGAGGAGAAGGGCATCAGTCTTCTCGTCTCCGTCGACTTCCGTAAGAAGGCGGGTCCCGCCGCCGAGCCGCCGAAGGCGAAGGTCGTTCAGCAGGGTCCGTTCGCCCTGCTCGAGCCCGAGGCGATCGCGGCCGAGGCGGCGGCGGAGCCTTCCGACGAGCTAGGCCCTTCAGCCTAGTCGTAGGTGATCTACGGAGTCTTCTCCGACGTTCACTCAAACTACGAGGCTTTAAGCGTCGTTCTCGACTTTCTTGAAGATCTGGGCGTGGAAGCGTGGATCTGCTGCGGGGACTTAGTCGGCTATGGGCCAGATCCCGACGCCGCTCTCGAGCGCATCCGCGCGCTTAAAAATTTATCGATCATCGCGGGCAACCACGACTTGGCGGTCCTAGGGCGCATCGAGCTCGATTGGTTCAATCAGTACGCGCGCGCGGCGGTGATGTGGACGCGCGCGCGATTGTCCGAGCCTAATCGTCTTTTTCTCGAAGGCCTGGCGGCACGGTTGGAAACCCCGCATTTCACCTTGGCCCATGGCACTCCGCGCAATCCGGTGGAGGAGTATCTGCTCAGCCCTCTTCAATTCCGCGACAACGTTCCGTTGGTAAATAACTGGCCTCTATTCGTCGGGCACAGCCACATGCCGATGCTTTTTTGCTTCACGGGGGAAGGCGCGGCGAACGTGGACGCCCGCTTCCTGGAAAGTCGGGAGGAGTTGCTGCCGCGAGCCGGCGGCGGCGGTTTAGCGCCCGTCGCGCTAAATCCGGGCTCCGTCGGCCAGCCCCGCGATCAAGACAATCGCGCCTCCTGCGGCGTCTACGACTCGGACAAGGGAACTTTTCGCGTGATCCGTATTCCTTACGACATTCCCGCCGTGCAGGAAAAGATACGCGCGGCCGGCCTCCCCGAATACCTCGCCTTACGCTTGGCTTACGGCCAATAGCGCCACGATCGGCAACCGCCTCCCGCCATATTGAGTGACCTGAGTACCCGGGTCCGGGCTGGGACCTTTGTCGCCGTCGGGATGGGACCTCCGGCCCATGCTCCAGGCCGGGTCGACTGCTACCATCCGAATAGGAGAACTCATATGAAGAAAAATAGCGCGTCAAACGGCCGCAAGCATGGCATCAAATCGCGTCTGGAATCCGAAAGCCGTCTTAAGACGACTCTCACTTTCGAGACCAAAGCCCAGGCCTATCATTGGACGACGAACCGGGGCCGCGCGCGGTTCGTCATCAAGCATTGAGACCAGGCTTCGCCCTCGCGGCGGTATTGATCCTGAGCGCGGCGGTACCGGCTCGGGCCAATCCGAGCTTGGCCGACGATTTCGACGGCATGACACAGTGGCTCAGCCACGAAATGGCGCAAGGCTTGGCGTTCAACGCAGGGTCGAATTTTGATCCGCCGCGGGAGATCAGGGGCTATCAGCTTCAGCCGGACCTGTCTCTTGGCATCGGCCGCATTCCGTTCAACAAAAGCAATTTTCCAGAACTGACGGTCGCCGCGCTCAAGGAGAAGGGCGGCGCCGACATTTTTCCCAATCATGTCCTATTCCCCAATCTTACCCTTCACCTGCGCATGGGCTTGCCTTGGAGAGGGGACGCCTATGTCCGTTTCGCCGACGCGACCATACCTCCAGGCTATAAAATCTCCCCGACCATGACCGCCGAAGTGCAGAGCAATTCCTACGGATTTGGGCTGCGCCAGCACTTGCTCGGGGGCGAGCGGCCCACGGTGACCTTGGGCGCCCACTACAACCAAGTGCGTGGGCGCACCCGCCTGAAGGGAAAATTCGCCGTGGACATCGACAACAACTTCAACGCCAACAGCGATCTCAACGGGGCCATCGACTGGAACATCAACAGTTTCGGCCTGACCGCGGTCGTCCACCAAAGCTTCGATGCCTGGACCCCGTTCGCCGGATTCGGCTACAACTACGCCACCGGTTCGGTGCGTGCGCGGCTGGAGCTGAAGTCCAGGACGTTCTTGATCACCGACGTGATCTCGGAGGGCAGCGATCATCCCGAGCAAAGCCAAGGACGCTGGATCTTCGGCACGCAATACGCTCGGTCCACCTGGAGCGTTTTCGCCAATGCCGAGATCAAGGCTCTGGGCCAGCTGCAGTATCGCAGCTTCATAGCCCAGGCCGGCTTCGCCCTCCCCTTCGAGATAGGCCGAGGGCCGATGTTGATCCGCAGGAAAAGAACCTCTGACGCCGCTGAAACCGCCCGGCCCCAACTCGTGCCCGCGCGCCCGTTCAACGCATCCCCCGTGACGCCGAAGCCTGGGTCGAAGCCCCAGGTTCCTCCCGAGCCCGTCAAGCCGAAAAATGCATCTCCTGAAATGATCTTCCTGCAATGAAGACTCGCCGTCCGGTCTCGATAGCGCTTGGCGCGGCCCTCCTTCTGTCCTCGTGGGGGCCCGGCGCCGCGTCGGCGCTCGCGCAGCAGGCGGTGGGGCGGATTGGGAGCGTTTCATCGGTGCTCCAAATGCGTGTTCCCGCCGCTATCGCCGCGCCGACAGCGCTTTTGACGCCGCTTGCTCCGCTGCCGGCGCTTCCCGTCTCGGCGATCGTCAATAACGCCGCTCCGGCGCCAATCCCCGTCGCCGAGCCCGCGCGCGCCGTCGTTGACGCCGCCGCGAAACCATCCATTGTGCAGGCCGTGGAGCCGGCGCCGGCGGAGGCCTACGGACGCGCGGCCGCCGAGGATTTCGCGCGGCGAATGACCGGCGAAGGCCTTGTATCGGGAAAAGGGGGAGCCTACATTCTAGCCGCGCTCGCGCCCGGGGTTGATTCCAAAGCCCAAACGCCGGCCTCCAAGCTCAAAGGACCGCGGGCATCCAAGCGGATTGGCGCTTGGGCTCTGGAGCGCGGGCTAACGCAGAGCCAGACGTCGCTGCATCTGTCGCGTCCTTACGACATCTTGGTCCTCAATCCCGACAGCAAGGCGCTCGCCGACCCCAAGCTGTACGCGCGCCTCTCCGATGGCGAAGCGCGCGTGACTTTGGCCGAGGACGTCGCGCCGGCGCCCGTTCTGGCCAAATCCGAACGTCGGTTCCGGGCGATCGTGTTGGGCGGTGCGGCGGCGGAGCTGCCGCGGATGGAGAGCGCGGATTCACTGCGCCTTGAGACCGTGCTCAAGAAACTCGACAGCCTTAATTTGCTCGCGACAAGGCTGGTCGCGCGCGGAGGATCTTTCGACAACGCTCAAGAGTCGGGCGCTTGGAGCGATCTTGTCGATCGAGCTCAGCGCCTGCGCGCGGATAATACGCTCCAAGCCAAGGAAATCTTCGAGGATGGGGTCCGTAAGCTCTGGCGGCAGATCGTTTCGCAGCGTCTGAAAGGCATGGGCGTTTCGGAGTTGATCGAAGGCATTTACGGAGGTTTGAGCGATCGGGGCTCCGCCTTTCTGTCGTTCGGTCCCGACGACCACGGAGTGGCGTCCTGGGAAAAGCTTCTGCGCTACTGGGAGGCGGCCGATGGCGGGCAGTTTCGCGTGACGCGCGTCGATTTAGACAATGGCGGCCATATGCTGATCATGCGCAAGATCGAGGCGCGCGTGGGCCTGTGGCTGCGGCCGATCCAGGGCGGACGCCTAGCGACCTCGATTGCAAACGCCTCCTTCAGCAAGGAGGGGAGGGCGGCCGCCAGACAGGCGCTCGTGGACGCGGGTCTGGGGGCCCAAGTCGAATTGTTAGGGAAGCTGGAGGTCATCGTGAGGCATGTTTTCGGAGCCGACGTGGGCCGTCAGGAGATTTACGTGACGGTGCCGCGCCGCAACGCGAACGCGATCAGAAAATTCGTGAGTCCGACCACGGAGGTTCTCTCTTCGCAGTCGAATTTTCAGCCGCATCTGATGGACGTGGGCGAAATCCATAACGTCAAACCCGTCTTCCAAGCCGGGATCACGGGCGCGGACGGCCATATTTTCTGGATCGATACCGGGGCCGACGCCTCTCATGAGGATTTCGGCGGGCGCCTCGACGTCATCGACATGGTCGACGAAGGTCCCGAGGATTGGCTCGGCCACGGCACGCATAACGCCGGCATATCGATCTCCGGCAATGCGAACTTCCTCGGCATGGCCAAGGCGGCGCTGGGCACGATGGCCAAGGTCTTCTCCCGCGATCAATCGGGCGCCACCGACGGGGACATCATGGGTGCCGCGGTCGCCGCCATGAAGCACGCCATCGACGTCATAAGCCTGAGCTTCGGCAGCCGCGGATCCTCGGGCGACAACTTGGCGGACTTCTTTTCCGAGCTGACAAAGCACAAGAACGCCGCCGGCGAGTACCCGATCGTGACCGCCAGCGCCGGAAATTCCGGGCCGTTTGACTTCACGCTGAGCCAACCCGCCGCCGGCGTCAACGTGAGCGACGTCGCGGCCGCGGCTAAGAGCAAGGACGACGGCGTGCCGGAGATCACCTTATTCAGCGGGGGCGGGCCAGACATCGACCGACGCTTCACGATCAAGCGCTTGAGGTTCAAGCCCGACTTCACCGGCATCGGCGGCGATGTCGTCACCGTGCCGGGTTCGGACAACGTTTATCAGTTTGGCGTCTTTTCGGCTCGATCAAAAGATGCGCCGCGTTCTCCCTCCGATCTGTCCGACGGAAAGCACACCGGCATGTCCGGCACTTCGATGTCCAATCCGGCCGTGGCCGCCATCGCGCTGCTGGTCAAGCAGGCGATGCGCGTGTACGGGACGATGACTCCGTTCATCGCCGAGAACCTCCCGTTTGTGGTCAAGGCGGTGCTGATGCGTTCGGCGCGCGACATGGGCATTCCCATTTGGCGCCAAGGCGCCGGTCTTGTCGATGCCTGGGCCGCTGTTTCGCTCGTCGCCCAGGGCGGCACGCGAGGAGTCGGCGGCGGGATCAAGAGCTTATGGAGCCGCGTGAGCGGGACGGCTCCTGTCGTCGGCGAAGGAGCCTGGGACTGGATCGTACGCTTGAAGGCCGTGGAAGACGCCGAGGATCGCGTGTACCGCGAATCGGAATTGGCCAAGAGCCAGGGCGGAGATGTTCAGAAGAGCTTCAATACGGCCGGCGCGATCGAGTTGCCGCGTCTGCTCGTGGCGCTCAAGGACCCCGTTTGGCTCGTGCGCGTTCGCGCGGCCGCCGTGTTGATGAATCTGAAATCGCCTACCTCGCAAGAAGCTCTGGCCGAGGCGGGAATGCACGACGCGGACGCGCGCGTGAGACAGAGTGCTTTCCTGGCCCTTGGCGAGATGCGCTCTTCTGCGCTCGACCTCCAGCTGCAGAAGGCGGCCGATGGCGAATTGTGGGACGTCGGCGTCTACGCGGCCTATGCGCTGGCCCGCCGCGGCGACCGTTCGGCGCTCGGCCGAGCGGTCAAAGAACTGATGAACACGGATAAGCGCGCACGCCTCACGTCGGCGTGGATTCTTGGCCAGATCCGCGACTTGGCGACCACGGTTGAATCCGAGAGCCTGTCCGCGCGCGTGCGCGATCGCGCGGAGCGCGGAAATATCCGTCATTATTCGGCGGCGGCGCTGTCAAATTTGGCCGACGCCGCGCCTGAATCGTTCAGCGATCGGGTCGTGGCTGATCTTCTCGACTCGGCCGGTCCGGAGAACTTGGCGCTGACGCACACGATCGGCAAGGTCTTTCCCGCCGCGCTTCGAAGCAAGGACTTCGTCGCGCGGCTGCGCGGCCCGTCGCTTAAACGGATCGTCAGCGACTTCGTCATCAAGAACCGGGACGCCCTCGGAAAGCCGGGATCGCTCAACGAGCTCGTCGCGCTGTTGGCGCGGGCGGCCGATATTCCCCTCGACGCGCCGACGGCGCTGATGGACCCGACGGGGGCGGGCGTGCTTGGGGTCGATGAGACGATCGGTCCCGTGGACATGTTCGTCGTTCCTCCATCCGGTTCCGCGGCTCAGTCCGGGCTCGATGAGGCCACGTTGGCGCGCTTTGAGACCACGGCCCGCGCCTCTCTTCCGTTATCGGGCGGAGTATGGTTGTCGGTCCCAGAGCACAAGATATACGCGCTGACCATCGCCCTCAAGCGCCGCGGCTGGTCGGTGCGCCGGGCGCTTCCTTATTATCCGCTGTCGAACGCTCCTGCCGAAGCGGGGGGGCTGACGCTGGATCTAGGCGACGGCTCGGTACGGACGGCTATCCCGGCCGGCTCGGACCTCTCGCTCGTGCGGGTGCGGGCCTCGGGAGGAGTCTCCGAGATCCGTGTGATGGCCGAGCTTGAACGCGTCGCCGCGGCGCGCGGCAAGGGGCCGACGGTGGTGGCACTCACGCTCGGCGCGCCGATGGATGCGCGCGGCACGCCGCTGTCGGCGACGATCGACCGTCTCGTCGCCGCGGGCGTGGGCGTGGTGGTCGGAGCGGGCAACGCGGGTCCCAATCCCGGCACGGTGTTCTCCTCCGGCGATTCCGGGCTGGCCGTGGTCGTAGCGGCCGCCAGCGGCGCTGGATTGCAGTTCTATTCCGCGCGCGGCACGCCCCAGGAGCCGCGAGTGACATGGACCGACCTGGTCGACGACCTTCAGCCGGGCGAAATGATCGCCGCCGCCGCGACCGCCGCGGCCGGCGCCGTGACCGACGTCTTGGCCGCCGCGCCGCGGGCCGCGCCCGCCAAGGCTTTGGGCACCGCCGTCGCGGCCGAGCGCACCGCCGCGAAGCTGGCCGCGCTCGCCGGCGCGTTGACCTCGGGTCTGGCGGCCAAGGGTTTGCCCCTGCCCGACGGCTGGTTCCCGTATTTGACGTCCTTGGTCAAGAGTTCGGCGATCTTGATGCCGTCTTTGGGCGCGGAGGAGGTCGGCGCGGGCCTGTTCGACTTGCAGCGGGCTCTCGATCTTCTGGGGGAGCGCCTGCGCGATCCCGAGATGCTCGTACGCGAGGCCGCGGCGATGGCCCGCGAGGTCCGCTTGCGCGCCTCCCAGCCCTCGGCCGCGGCGCCCGCCGGACTTTTCCGTCGCTCCCTGCGCGGGGCGTGGGGCTGGACGCCCTTTCCCGTCGGCCCTGCCGCTTTGAAGCTGACAGCTCGATTTACTACTGATAATCACTAGTTCCGGAACTAGTGATTATCAGTAGTAAAAAATGAGAACTCAGAGCGATCGCGAATTATGGCGAGATCGTTCGTTGAATGCGGAATGATAGAATGCCGAATGCGCGCGTCGGTTATTACGGTTTATTTTGTTCTCGCATCGGCTGCGTTCGCGGCGGATTCGAGCGTGCTGTTCGACGCGCACGGCTGCCGCTCCTGTCATAAAATCGGCGAGCGCGGAGGGAATTCCGGGCCGGATCTCACGCTCGTCGGCGTTCGCCGGCCGCGCGCTTGGATCGAACAATGGCTGCGCGATCCCCGGGGTTTCAAGCGCGACACGCTGATGCCGAAGCAGGGGCTGTCCTCGGCCGACCTTGGTGCGCTAAGCGACTTTTTATCCTTCCAGAAGGGCCAAGCTTGGCCGGGTCCCAGACCTTGGGACGACGCCTCGCCGCCGAAAAAAGGCAAGATGATCTATGCGCGGGCGGGCTGCGTGGCCTGTCACGGTCCGGCGGGCCGCGGAGGTCATCCGAACCCGGGGGCGCATGGAGGCGTCATCCCGGCCTTGGCGCCGCTGATGTCGACCTATAAGAAGGACGAACTCATAACGAAGATAAGACGCGGCGTGATTCCGGAGATTCACGGCGGTCCTGCGGCCGAAGTGAATATGCCTGGATGGGAAGGAGTTTTGACGGACGCCGAGACGGACGCGTTGGCGGATTATCTTATATCCCTGGCTTCAGCCGAGCCTGCAAGCGATTGGTGAGAATATGAGCGACTTTCATGAATGGATGAGCTTGATCTTGCGCTGGACGCACGCGATCACGGGGATCATGTGGATCGGCCAGACCTACCTGTTCAACTGGATGGAGAAGGCCTTCGACGCGCCGCGCGACGCGGCGGCAAAGCCCAACATAGCGGGCGAGCTGTGGATGGTGCATGGCGGCGGCTTCTATCTCGTCGAAAAACAGAAGTGGCCTGAGATCATGCCGCGCACTCTGCACTGGTTTAAATGGGAAGCCATGCTGACCTGGCTGTCCGGTTTTTTTCTGCTGGCCTTGCTGTACTGGACGGGCGCGCCGCTGCTCGACTACGGCTCGACCATGCCGCGCTGGCAGGCGGTCCTGATCTCGGCGGGCTCTCTCGTCGGCGCCGTGGCGGCGTACCGCCTGATCTGGAAGACGCCGCTCGGGCGTTCGGAGACGGCCGGCGGCATCGTCTGGTACCTCATACTGCTGGCTTCCGGCGCCGGATTGATGAAGCTTCTCAGCGACCGCGCCGCCTACCTTCATGTCGGAGCGATGATGGGCACGGTGATGGTTGCCAACGTGTGGATGACGATCATCCCCAATCAGAAAAAGATCATGGCCATCTCCGAGGCGGGGGGAGCGCCGCGGCCGGAACTGTCCCTTGAAGCCAAGCGCTGCTCTAAGCACAACACCTTAATGTCCATGCCGCTGCTTTTTACGATGCTCTCCAATCACTACCCGTCGATCACTTTCGGCGGGACGCACCCCATTATGGTTCTGGCGCTTGTGCTGCCCATAGGCGCGTATTGCGCGTACCTCATTCGCGAGCACTCGTGACCTGGGGGCCCTCAGGGGTCTAGGTCTTTTGCCCGCGACAAATCAGGACTTTCGGTCCCGAGTTCAGGCAAGGCTCGTTGCTACACTTCGGTTATGACAAACCGAGACTTCGCTGCCTTTGCCGTCATCTCTTCTCTTTTATTCGGCGGATCCTCCGCCCCCGCTCAGGCCGTCAAAGCGGTCGCGTTGCCCCCAATTCACGCCGGCGTTGCGGCGTTGATCGTTCCGATGACGAGCGCTCCGCTTGCGCTCCCTCTTCAGGTATCGGCGCTCGCGCTGACGCCCTCGTTGACGGCGCTCGTCGCTCCGGTCCCCGTGTTGCGCCCCGCCCTGACCTCCGCTCGATCTTTGAGCGGAGCGTTGTCGGCGGCTTCGATGCAAGGCCGCGGCGAGGCTGAGGCGCTCTCAGCCGCTTTCGACGGTTTCAAAACGGTCTCTTCGGGTGACGGCGTTCTGGCTGCGGCGATGCCCGCCCCCGAAGCCTTCGCGCTCAAAGCTCGCCGTCTTTTCGCCAAGCTCCGACGGACCGAGGCGGCGCTCGCGACCGAGGCGCGCTCCCTTCCGCAAGGCGCGACCGCGACCGACGGCGAGATAGACGAGCGGTTGAGGAATCTGCCCACGACCAACCCCGAGAGACAGAAGTACATGATCGAGCTTTTTAAGCTGGCCGGTGCTAAGACGTCGGATATAGTCCTGCAGGACGCGGGGCGAGGCCACAACAACATCGTGGTCGTCAAGAAGGGCCGCACCGACCGCGTGATCGTCGTCGGCGGTCATTACGACAAGGTCAGCGTGGGTCGCGGCACGATCGACAACGGCACGGGCTCCACGCTCGTCGCCAATCTTTACCAGGTTCTCCACGACGTCGTCACCGACGCGACGATCGTTTTCGTCGCGTTCGCGCGCGAAGAGGAGGGTCTGATCGGCTCGAAGGCGTACGTGCGCTCCCTGACGCAGGCGCAGCGCGCCAAGGTGGACGCGATGATCAATCTGGATACGCTCGCCGTCAACGGAACGTTCTCGTGGAAGAACAACTCCACGCGCGCGCTTCTTGATCGCTTCAATCAGGTCTCGGGTAAAGGGCATGCGGTCGCTGAAGCGTCCCTTAACGGCGGAGACGCCGACTCCTCGACCTTCCGGGACGCCGGGATCCCCGCCGTGACGATTTTCGGCGCGTCGCAGGACGTGATTTTCGGAAAAATACATTCTGAAAACGACAATATGAGCGCGTTCAACCTCAAGGAGTACAAAAACGCATATATGCTGACGCTCGCGGCGCTCAGGTCTCTCGACCAGACCCCGTTGCGCCCGGTTGCCCCCGGAAGTATTTGACGGGGCCGAGTAAACGGGTATAATCGCGCCATGCCCGGGCCCAAGGTCGCATCCATCGATTTTTTGTCGCCGCTGGACTCTTTAGATCCCTCTTCCGGCGACTGCATGGTGCAGGTCTCCCTCGAGGATGGAGGCCGGTCCACGTTTTCCGTCGCTACCTACGACCGCGCCGAGGCGTGGATGAAAACGTCGGCGGCGCAGGCGTGGTGGTCGCCGCCCGTCCTCTTCGTCGCGCGTCTCGACCGCGAGACCGTGTCGGCCGCGGTCACGGCGATGGCCGCCGAGATGGGCGGCTACTGGCTGCGCTATTATAATCAGAGGAAGTCGTGAACGAGACGAAGGCCGTCGGGCATATCGAGCTGACCCACGTCTCCGATCCGGCGCGTCCGGATCACGCCTGCGGCGTCATCGAGGTCTATCTCAAGGACAGCCGTCAGTTCACTTTGCTCGCCGCCACGCCGTCGTGGTTTAAATCCGAGTTGGGACGCTTGGGTCTGCGCTATTATTACGGGCCCGCGGTCTTGTTTCTAGCCAGCATCGATCTGGCCTCCGCGCGCAAGGCCGCCAAGGCCATGCAGGACGAGAACGAGCAGCTGCTCATCCGCTACGACACGCCCCGCCGCACTCTCCCCGATATTCTCGCCTCCTTTCGCGCCGCGCACCCCTAGCCGTTCGGCCCAAGCGGTTGGGGGCCGCATGCCGAAAAAAAATTAGGCCCTTGGACCCCTATGCTTATTGCGGGGAGTTGATAGTATCGCTTCTGATGAAACGGTTAGTTGCGGTCTGCATTTCGCTTTCCCTCGCCTTTGTCTCAGCGCCGCCGGCGTCTTGGGCGCAGATGCATTCGACCGCCGCGGGCTCCGCGGCCTTCGGATCCTCAAATGCCGCCGGTGCCGCGCGACGCGCCATCCCAACTCTTCCCGTCTCGGCTTTGAGCTTGGCGGGCTCATCCCTTAATGTCGCGTCGTTGGTTCCCGCGGCGGCGCCGCGGCCCAGCGACGCTCCGCGCGCGTCCGCGGCCGCGTCGCCGACAGGGGTCAAGGCCGACGCGAGAAGTCTTGCTCTGGTCCGTCGCGAAGTGACCGAAGCCGTCTCCGCCGTCGAGAAGGCGCCAGCCGAGGGCGCGAGCGCGGCGGGAACGCGCGTGATGGATCAAGTCCTGGGCGTCGAGGGAAGTTTTGGGTGGAGCGCGATGGAGGACGTGAGCGCTGGACATTCGACGGCGCGTCTTGCCGCCCCCATCCGATTAAGAAATTTCAGCGCCGTTCATAGGCAG
>JAYVZL010000189.1:0-4905 GCA_043783505.1 Elusimicrobiota bacterium | reverse complement strand
TCAAAGTCAGCCGCACGGTGGATTTTTGATTTTTGCTGGGGTCAAACAGCCCATTCCAAACCGCGGCCGCTCCGCCCGCGGGGACGCCGGCCGTCTCTCCGATCGACCAGGTCTTCTGGTAATCGAAGACGTCGTAGATCGTGTCGTTTAGCTCCACGCGCAGGCGCGCTTGCGACGTGATCGGGTAGTTCGTGGTGAGCGCGCCGGTTTGGATGCTTCCAGAGACGTTGACCTGGCCGGCGACGATCGCCGTGATGACGGTGCCCGAGGAGAGAGTCTGGTTGAATTGGTTGACCAACGTGACGGTGACCTGCGGAGGAGCGAAATCCGAGGAGATGGTCATCGTGTAGTTGAGGGTTTGCCCGTTGGCGATGGAGGCCGCGTTGGGGACCAAATTAAAGGTTAGGACAGCCGGCCGGACCGAGAGCGCCTGCAGTGCGTTGACTCGTCCCGCGCCGAATTTTCCGATGTAGGAAGGGTTGAGAGCGTCGATGTTGTTGACGGTGGAGGTTAGCTTGCTCGCGACCTGTGCCCTAGTGAACGTAGGGTTGACGGATAAGATCAGCCCCGCCACGCCCGCGACCATGGGGCTTGCCATGGACGTTCCGCTCAAGGTCCCGTAGCCCGAAGCAGCGCAATGGTCGCAGATGCCGGTGGGAACGGTCGATAAGATGTCCTTTCCAGGAGCCGCCAAGGTGATCCAGCTGCCGCGGGTGGAAAAACTGGCGATCTTGTCGTCTAGATCGGTCGCCGCCACGCAGATGACGCTGGGATAAGCGCAAGGGTAGTTGATGACCTCGGCTCCGTCGTTGCCGGCGGCGGCGACCACCACGACTCCGAGTCCGATCGCATAGGCGATGGCGTCTCTCAAGACGGCGACGTTGGCCGTTCCGCCCAAGGACAAATTGATGATGCGAGCGCCGTTGTCCGCCGCCCAGTGAACCCCGCTGGCGATCGCGTCATCCGGGCAGGAGCTGTCGCAGACTCGAACCGGCATGAGGGAAGCCTTCCACATCACGCCGCTTACGCCTTTGGCGTTGTTTCCCACCGCGGCCACGATACCGGCGACGTGGGTGCCGTGTCCGTTGGTGTCCTCGACGTCGCTGCTGCCATTTATGGTGTTGGTGCCCGCGACGACGTTCGCGGCTAAATCCTCGTGGGCTGAATTGATTCCGGTGTCGAGTATGGCGATTTTGAGCGAGGGATTGCCCGTGGTGCTGATCCAGACGAAGGAGCTCTTGATGTCGGCGCCCAAGGTTCCGCCCGTCTGCCCGGTGTTTTTATGATGCCACTGAGAGGCGAATTGCGTGTCATTGGGCGTGATGTCGAAGAGCTGGGATAGATAATTGGGCTCGGCGGTTTCCACCGACGGCTCCTGTTTGAGCTGAGCGGCCAGCACCTCGATATCGGTGGAGGAGGAGACGGTCAAAACGCACCACGTGTACAGATTGGGAACAGCGGCCACGCTGTTCGACTGGAGAGAGAATTTCGTCGTGGACGGAGCGGGGATGTCCGCGAAGATCCGTTTGAAGCCGGAGATGTTATATTTCCTCAGAATGTCCTGCTGGTCTCCCGATAGAGCGGATACTTTCGCCGCGAAAGATCCCCTCGTGTCGACCGCCGTCGGCAGTTGGCGGAATTTAACCAGGATCTTCCCTTTGACGTACGGCGGGAGCGGCGCGGCGCGGACGATGGAGCGGGAGAAAATCGCGCAAGTCAAAATAAACGCGAGGCCGGCCGCGCGGTGTTTTAAACGATGGGTCATGATGCCTCGCAAGAATAGCAGTGCCATGTTAAATTTATAAGTACAAGTGAAGACGGATCAATAGTCAAGTTTCCCGATCGCCGCGCCGGCGAAATAGGCCTTCACGATTGTCTCATAATCCTGGCCGGCTTCGGCGCGTCCCATCGCGCCGGATTGGCATAGACCGACGGCGTGGCCCCAGCCGCCGCCCCGGAAGACGAAAGTCTCGGGAACGAGGACTTTGGCCGACTTGCGGTATTCGACGTCGACGACGAACATCGTGCTGCGCAGCGAGCCGACGGCAAGCAGGCTGCGGATCTCGAGCTCGTCGGTGAGCCGGCGGTTGCGCTTGGAGCCGAGCACCAGCATGGACTCGACGTGTCCCGAGGACGCGCGGCGCAGGACGCGCAGCCCCAGGAGCTTGCCGATCTTGAACTTCCGATTGAGCTTCTCCTCGAGGTCCTTGGCCGGCACGGCGCGGGTCCAGCGCGCGTGGGAGGGATAGACGTAGCTCGACGGACGGTCGAAACCCTTCGGCCAATCGGACAGGAACAGGCGCAGCTCAAGCGGAGAGGCCGGCGGCGGCTCGGCGGCCGCCGAATCGGGGATGCTTTTCCAGTAGGCGACGTCCCCCCAGCCGATGTCCTTGCCGCTTTGGGTGCGGCCGCCGCAATGGGACGAGTAGATCATCAGGGCGGGCTTGCCCTGGTAGGTGGCGATGCGCCCGCGCGTCTCGGCGACGACAGCACGGGTACGGTCGGTCTCGGCGCGCAATCCGTCGTAAACTTGGCAGTGCTGGCTGTCACAGAGGTCGTAGCCCTCTTTCTTATGCTTCCTTGTCATGGACTTGATGTAATAAGCGTGGGTGCGGGCGATGACGGCCTGGGCTTTGAGGGCCTCCAAAGGGGCGCGCTCCGGCATTTCGGCCGACACCACGCCGTGCGTGTAGTCCTCGAGGCCGACGATGTTGACGATGATGATGCCGCGGCGATTCTTGAACAGCGTCATCTCGAGCTCACCGCGGAAAGCGCGCGGGGTGTGCTCGGGGTCGTCCTCGATGGTGAGCGCGGACGAGGCGTAGTCGGCGGGCTTGATCAGGATCCCCTCGCCGGGGACCGCGGCCACGCGTCCGTCGCGCGCGCGCAACTCCAGTCGGGAGCGGCTCTTTTTCTTCTTCTTGGCGGCCGGCACCAGGCGCAGGGTCCAAGATTCGTCGGCCTGGGCCGACAGCAGGACCTTTCCGCTTTTCGGATCGAGGGCCTTCCACTCCCCGTTGCCGTGCACCGAAGCCGACAAGCGCGGGCGCGGCTTGCCCATCGCCGTCGATGACACGCCCACGCGCATCGACGGCATCTTCCCATTCAAGAGCTCCGTCGCGTTGAGCGGGGCGGAGACTCCCCCGCCGATCGGCGAGGGAGTCTCCGCCGAACGCGGGAGCAGGGGGCGGATCTTCTCGAGCATCACGCGCGCCAGCTTGGAGCCCGGATCTCCCTCGACCAGCTTTTGCAGCTGCTTCCAAGCCTCGTTGTAGCGGCGCTGGCGCAAGTAGGCGCGCGCCAGCGTTCCGCGTCCCTCATGGAAGTACGAGTCGGCGCCGACCGCGCGCTTATAAGAGTCGGAAGCCGCGCTCTCGTCTCCGAGCTTCTCATAGGCCATGCCCAGGTAGTAGTCAGCCAAGGATTGCCCCGGCGCCGCTTGGGCCGCCTTGCGCAGGAACTCGACGGCCTCCTGTGGTTTTCCCAGAGCGAGCTTGACTCGGCCCGCGCCGAGCAAGGCCCAGGCCGAGTCGGGGTTTAGGGCCAAAGCGCGGGTGAATTCCGCGTCGGCCGATTGGGGCTCGGCCGCGCGCAGCAGCGCCCAGCCGACGGAGGCGCGCGTCTCGGCGCGCTCATTGAGCGCGGCCGCGCGGCGGTACCAGGTCGTGGCTTTATCCGGCCGTCCGGCTTCCGCCCAGGCGATCGCGCCGTCCGTCCAGACGCGCCAATCGCTGGAGGAAACCTTGACGGCGGCCTCGAAGGCTTCGGCCGACAGAAGCACGTCGCCGGTGAAATAAAGAGAGCGGGCTTTGGCGGCGCGAGGATTGGGCGCGTAAGTCTCAGCGACGGGCGCTGCCGAAGAGAGCGGAACGGCGTTCGAAACCACGGCGGCGGTCGACGCCGCGGCGGCCGGAGAGTTCGCCGGAACTGGTTGGGCCTGGGAAGATCCGGCGCAAAAGCCGGCGGCCAGGAGAAAATAAAACGTCACGCAGTATCTTATCCTTTCGTACGTCGTTCTGGAATGAGGCCCTGCGTCTAAAGCTTGGGAAACCCAGGAGTCCCAGATAATCCGTGGGTCTTTTGTCTCTCGGTCTACCCCGAAGGACCCAGGACAGAACCCGCGGCGGCAGGCATACTTCCCATGACCAACTAAACCGGTCCGGAGGTCTCACAATGTCCATGCTGAAGAATTTTGCCTTGCTCGCCGTGCTGTCCGGCGCGGTGCTTTCCGCGGCCGCTGAGGAGCCTGCGCCGTCGTTCCAGAGTTTGAATGGCTCCGAGGTTGGCGCCGCCAAGATGTTTCTCTTGGTTGCGCACAAGCAGCACCTGTGGTCGCTGGAGGCAGAGAGGCGGGAGTTGGAGGTCGAATTAAAGATAAATACGGTTACTTGGGTTCACGAGAAATTGTTATTGGCCAAATTGGATGCGCTCAATGTCGCGATCGAGCAAGCGGAGTCGGAACTGGCAGTCCTCGAAGGCAAGAGTTCTATAAAATCCCCGCGGCCTTCCTTGAAGACCGCCGAGTCGAAGCGCCCGGTGGTGGTCACCAAGGCCAACCGGGAGCGTCGAGGGGGGCATTAGTGACCACCTCTTTGCCAAGGGAGATGAAAAATGGAGCGGGCGATGGGAATCGAACCCACGTCTAAAGCTTGGGAAGCTCTCGTTCTACCATTGAACTACGCCCGCGAAAGCTATGAGATGAAGATTCTCGTCGAGGAGAAACCGCATTACGCCGTCGGGACAAACTTGCCGCTATCGACGGCCTGTGCCGCGAAGTGAAGCGCCGCCCTGATGTGCTGCGGGGTAATTTGAGGACAGCCTTGGAGAATTTCAGAGGTCGCCTGTCCCGCCTCAAGGAGTTCCAAAATCGGCGCCACCATTACCCGGGTGCCTTTGAAGCAAGGT
>JAYVZL010000188.1:0-12046 GCA_043783505.1 Elusimicrobiota bacterium | reverse complement strand
TGACGGCGGCTCTCTCGGGTTCCAGGTCGTCTATGACGTGCTGCGCGACGAACTTAGGGCCGGCGAAGACGGCGGTCTTCCCACGAGCCACGAAAACTTTTCCTTGCCCGTCCAAATAGGCGACATTGACCCCGCCCTCGACGACTTTGACATCGAAGACGACCGAAGAGGGTCGCAGGTTTTCCCGGGGAACTTTTTGGAGGATCTTTTTAAGAAGCGCCTCCATGATGAAGGAATTCCCTCCCGGGAATGAGGCCACGCCGGCGTGATCCGCGGCCAGGAAATTCAGGCCCGCGGCCGCGCTCAACTCATCGATGGTCGCGGCATTGTCCGACCAGGCCGTATATTCGACGAATCGCTCCAGGTCCTGATCAAGAGGACCGCCGACGACTTTTTCCAAGTACGCCCTCAAGCTGATACGGTCTAGAGCGTCGACGTATTCGCGCATGTTTGGATTCAACGCGGGAATTTCCGGGAAGATGAGTCCGTTCCTACCAGCGGCCATGTCTTCAAGATGTTTTCCCAATTTATTGAATTGGGTCTTGTTCTGAGGATTCGTGCCGTTCTCCCAAAGATCCAAATGGCGCTTGCCGTCGATGACGACGGGATTGGCGCCGGGGGGATGAACTGTAAAATTCTTCGCGATGCCCAACTCATTAAGGAAAGCGTCCATTTCCGATCCCTTCTCGGGAATGGAGATGAAGGACGCGCCGATCTCGCTTTCCAAACCGTTCCAGGCCTCTGCCTTGGCGTTGCCGCCGAAGCGAGGAGCCTGTTCCAAAAGGAGCACGTTCCGGGACGCAAGTCCGTAAGTCGTGATCAGCCCCGCGCTTCCGCCGCCGATGACGATGACGTCCGCGCTTTGGGACGGCTCGGGCAGTTTTCCTCCCGGCAGCGACGCGATGAATTTTTCCTTGCCTCGCAGGACCATATGGGCCGTCGACGGATTGTCTCCGGAAAATACTCGCGGAGCGGGAGTCGAGAGGCCTCTGTCGATGGGGCCGAATTTCGACAAAAATTCTTGAGCGGCCGCGTCGTCGGCGGCCTGATGCCCGGCCTCATCGAAGAATTCCCTGAATGTCTCGGCGGCCGCGGCGCCGCCGGCCGCCTCGCCTGAGGCGAGCGCAGCCGCGGGAACGCCTTTCGGCAAAGCCGCGGCGAGAGCCGCGACCGGAGCCGCCATGATCGAAGACGGCGCTGCCGCATTAAACGGGGGAGGGGAAAAATTGAGCGCCGCGGTGCCGGGGATGAGCGAGATCGGAAGCCGGGTCGCCGCCGTCTGAGCGAAGGCGGGGGCGCACGCGACGATCATCATGAGGACGGCCGAGGTGCTATTCATCGATCACTAGAATATCACGACTCGTCTCCTCGGAGATGGGTCCAAGGACCTATCTATAAGAAGGCATTTAGCCGGAGCCGAATCGAAGCCTGAAAACCGAAAGACCCAGACAATAAATAGGCCCTTTGGACATTATTCCCTTCGCGCATCCGCGCCGCTTGTTCGCGCGCGGAATTTACCCCGCGCGAAATAGATATTTTTCGCGTATTTTCTCGACGAGGATTAGCGCGCGAAAAAATTAGCCCTTGACAGAAATAGGCGAGTCCTCTATACTCCTGATCCTAGTGGGGAAAAGTGGTGAAAAATAACAAGCAAGTGGGCAGTGGTGGGGAATAATGGCTCTGCTGATCGGGCGTTACGAGTATTCCCTCGACCCGAAGAACAGGCTCGCGATTCCTCCCAAATATCGCGAGACCCTCGCACAGGAGAAGGGCCACTCTTTTTATCTGACCAGTGGGATGGAGGGCTGCCTTTACCTGTTTCTGCCTTCCCAGTGGGAAAAGATGCTCGTGGGCGATTTGAAAATGTTCTCATTGCCGGACAAAGAGCAGGAGCGGGCGTTCAAGCGGAAATTCTTCTCGGAAGCTCTGGAAGTGGAGCCCGACGCGCAGGGACGCATCCTAGTGCCGCAGTACCTCAAGGAGCACGCCGGCTTGCGCTTCGACGTTTTAGTGCAGGGCGCGGGAAATCGCGCCGAGATTTGGGACGCGAAGCGATGGAGCGATTACGCCAAATCCACGGTCGCCCCGGCGTACAAGAAGATCGGGAAGAGCCTGGAGATATGATCTTGTCTAAATCTCCACGCTACACGCACGAGTCGGTCCTCCTGGCGGAAACGCTGGAACGCCTGGTCGTCGACAAAGAGGGCCTCTACCTCGACGCCACACTCGGCCTCGGCGGGCACTCGGAAGCCATCCTTAATAATATTTCGGCCCAAGGAAAGGTGCTTGGTCTCGACGCGGATCCGGAGGCGCTAGCACTTGCCGGCCACCGGCTCGCGCCCCACGGTGGAAAATTTCACTCGGTGCGCTCGAACTTCCGTTCTCTGGGCACGATTCTGGAGGTAGAGGGGTTCTTTCCGCTCAGCGGCGCCCTCTTCGACCTGGGCGTGAGCTCGCTGCAGCTCGATAAGCCCGAGCGCGGCTTCTCCTTCATGCGCTCCGGGCCCCTCGACATGCGCCTGGGGCCGGACTCGGCTCTCACCGCGGAACAGATCGTCAACCGCTGGCCAGCCGAGCAGATCGCCATGCTCCTCAAGGAGTACGGCGAAGAGCCCGAGGCCCAGCGCATTTCCCGCGCCATCGTTGAGCGCCGCGGCAAGAAGCCCTTCGCCACCACTTTGGAGCTGGCCGCCTGCGTCGAGTCCGTGGTCCCGCGCACCGGCCACCATCCGGCGACCCGCACCTTCCAGGCCCTGCGCATCGCGGTCAATCAAGAGTTGGACACGCTGACCCGCGGACTCGAGGCCGTCGTGCCCTATCTCAAGGTCGCAGGACGGCTGTGCGTGATCACCTTCCACTCGCTGGAAGACCGCATCGTCAAAAACATTTTCGCCTCGTTGGTGGCGCAAGGATCATGCGCGTACCTCGACAAGGGCGACGCCAAATCGGCGATCGCCCCGACGCAGGACGAGATCGCGCGAAATCCTCGCTCCCGCAGCGCCAAGCTGCGGGTCATCGAAAAGAGGCGATAGGGGGCACGATGATGAAGAACACTTCGTTCATGAGCGGCTCGAGCATCGCGATGGCGGCGCTGACCAAGCTGGACACGACCGTTTCGTTTCTTCTCGACCGGAGGCAGACCCTGTCGGTGTCGCCGGTGGGCAGGATAACCTCTCCCGGCTACGTTTGGCGCCGCGTGTTTCTGAAAGGACGGGGGCCGCAGCGACCATAGAATAGATTTGGCGGGCTCCCTCTCGGCGGGGAGCCCGCCATCAAGTTTGGCGGATGGTCTCTCGGCGGACCATCCGCCGCCGATAAAGGCGGCCTCCTCTCGGCGGGGAGACCGCCCGATCTCGGCGGCTCTCTCTCGGCGGAGAGCCGCCATAAATTAGGGCGGGCGCCCTCTCGGCGGGGCGCCCGCCCGTCAATCTAGAGCAAGGGAAGAATGGTATGATGGACGCGTTTATGGGATTTGATCCAAGACGAGCAGCCAAGTTCGCGGGACTAGGCGCGCTGGTGCTTTTCCTGTGCTGGCAGCACGTCCAGGCCACCCGCCTCGGCTACCGGGTCGAATCGGCCCGGCGCCATGCGCGTGAAGTCCGCAGCCGCGTGGCCGACCTGCGATTGCGCGTCGATGAAACCCTGTCTCCGGGCGCGTTAGCCGCGCGTGCCAGCTCGCGGCTGGGGATGATCCCCGCCGAGCCCCACGCCCTCCGCATTTTGCCCGAACGTATCCACCGATCGAACGGACTGCTGCCCCGTCTGTGGGCGCGCGGTCTTCAGCCTCTGGTTTCGCCCACGCGCAGCTGAGACCCCGTATGGACCTCGGAGTGCGCCTAACTGTCGCCGCCTCCCTGTCGCTGGCTCCGCTGGCGCCGCTGGCCGCGCGCCTAGCCTACCTTCAGGTCTTGCGTCACGACAACCTGTCCACGCGCGCCTCGGGAGAGTTCGCGCGCACCGCGCAGGAGGCCGCGCCGCGCGCCGACCTGCAGGACCGCCAAGGCCGCGTGCTCGCGCGCTCCAATCCCTCTTGGTCCTGCTTCGTCGACAAGGCTATGGTCAAGGACCCGAGCGCGTTCGGCGCGCGCTTGTCGCCGCTGCTCAAGATCCCCGCTTACGAGATCGCGCGCAAGAGCCGCGCCCCCGGGCGCTTCGCCTGGCTTAAGACCAACATGTCCCAACCTCAGTTCGCGGCGCTGGCCGAGGCCCGCGTCGAAGGGCTGGGCTTAGTCCCCGCGCAGGAACGCGTCTATCCCAACGGGGACATGGCGCGCGGCGTGCTCGGGCTCATCGGCACCGAGGGCAAAGGCCTGGCCGGTCTCGAACTGTCCCAGGACAAGCGCCTCACCGGCCGCGCCCGACGCCATGAAGTCATCCGCGACGGCCAAGGCCGAACGATCTACAAGAATCTCACCGACGCGGGCGATGAGCCCGCGCCTCTGCGCCTGACGCTTGACCGCACCATCCAGTACCTGGCCGAGGCCGCTCTGCGAGAAGGCTCCGCCAACCACGCGTTTAAGGAAGGAGTCGTCGCAATCCAAGACCCGCGCAACGGCGAGATCCTGGCCATGGCGGCCTGGCCTCCCGATCCCCTGCGCAACCCGCTCGTTCAGGATGCCTTCGAGCCCGGCTCCACCTTCAAGATCGTGACGGCGTTGGCCGCCGTCGATGACAGCGTCGTGCGTCCCGACGAGCTGTTCAACGGCGAAGGCGGCAAGTATCAGATCACTCCCGGGGTAACCATCACCGACCATGAACCCGAGGGCGACATGACGCTGGCGCAGATCCTGGAAAGGTCGTCGAACATCGGCATCTCCAAGGTCGTCGAGCGCGTGGGTGCGACGCGCTTCTTCCGCCTGGCGCGCGCCTTCGGCTTCGGCGCCAAGACCGGGGCGCCGCTGCCCGGCGAAAGCTCGGGCGAGCTCAAGCCGCTCTCGGACATGACCAAGGTGGGATTGGCCGCCTCGTCCTACGGCTATGGCTTGGCGGTCACGCCCCTGCAGGTCCTCGGCGCCTACTCGGCGATCGCCAACGGCGGCACCCTGTGGGAGCCCAAAATGATCCTCGACGGCAAGCCGCCCGTGAAGGTCCGACGCGTGGCCTGCGAACGCGCCGTCCGCGAGATCTCGCGCATGCTCGAAGGCGTCGTCGACCGCGGCACCGCCGCCTCCGCCCGCATCCCGGGTTATCGCGTCGCGGGCAAGACCGGCACCGCGCGCAAGATCGATCCCCTCACCAAGAAATACTCGAACACCGCCTACACCGCCTCCTTCGCCGGCTTCCTGCCCGCGTCGCAGCCGCGCTGGACCATCCTCGTCGTTCTGCACGAGCCCAAGGGCGCCTACTACGGCGGCCTCGTCGCCGCGCCTATTTTCTCCAAGATCGGCCGCCGCCTGCTGACGCTCGAGGGTCTGCCGCCCGACCGCCCCACCGACCCCGCCCTGGCGACCGCGAGGCGCTGATGACTCTCGCCGAACTCCTGCGGGCCGCGCCTCCGGTGCGCGTGGCCGGTCCCGTAGACGTCCTCATTAGAGGCTTGAGCCACGACTCTCGCGAAATCATCGCGGGAGATTTGTTCTTCGCCATGCCCGGAGCCAAAACCGACGGCAACCGCCACGCCAAGCAAGCCTTGGACAACGGTGCGGTGGCCGTGATCAGCGAGCTTGGTCCGCCGCCGCCGCCGGCGATCGTGCGCGGAACTTGGGTGCAGGTCGGCGACGCGGCTGAGAGCATGTCCCGCGTCTCCGACGCTTTCTTCGCGCATCCTTCCGCCGCGATGACCGTCGTCGGCGTCACCGGCACTAACGGCAAGACCACGACCACCTTTCTCCTCGAGTCTATCGTCTTCGCCGCCGGCGGCACACCCGCCGTCGCCGGAACCATCGAGAACCGCTTCGCCGGCAGGCGCCTGGAGAAAGCGATCAACACCACGCCCATTTCGCTGTCCTTGACGCGTCTGCTCGCGCGCTTCCGCGCGGTCAAAGCTTCCCACGCCCTGCTCGAGGTCTCCTCGCACGCCTTGGCGCTCAAGCGCGTCGAGACCGTGGACTTCGACGCCGCGGTCTTTTTAAATTTGACGCGGGACCATCTCGATTTTCATAAAACCGTCGACGCCTACTTCGATGCCAAGGCGCGATTGATCGATCTCCTTGCCCGAGTCGACAATAAAAAAAGTCCCAAGGTGGCGGCATTAAACTTCGACGATCCTCGGGCTCACCTGTTGGTGAAGCGCGCGGTGGAATGCGATGTCGTGAGATTCGGTCAAACGGATAAAGCAACGGATCTGCGGGGCAAGATCATTTCGGCCAATCTCAACGGCACCAAGTTTGAGATGTCTTGGCGAGGGAAGGCATTTGAAGTGGCCCTAAGATTGCCCGGACCTCATAACGTTGAAAATGCGCTCGCCGCGGCCGCCGCTATGCTGGGGCTGGGAACGGCGACGAAGCATGTCATCAACGGCATCGCCTCCTTGCGCGCCGTCCCTGGACGCCTGGAGTCCATCGACGAGGGCCAAGACTTCCACGTCTTCGTCGATTATGCCCACACCGACAGCGCCCTCGAGATGGTCCTGCGCCTGCTCGCGGGACTCCCGCATAAGCGCCTGATCACCGTGGTCGGATGCGGCGGAGATCGCGACAAGACCAAACGCGGGCCCATGGGCGTCGCCGCGTGCAAGGGCGGGGATTCGGCCGTTTTCACCAGCGACAATCCCCGCTCCGAGAAGCCCGAGGCGATCTTAGCCGACATCGTGGCCGGTGTTCGCGCCGCGGGGCTGCAAAATTATACGATCGTGGAAGAGCGCAAAGCCGCCATCGAGGCGGCCTTAGCTCAGGCAGGGCCCGGCGACGTCGTCTTGATCGCCGGGAAGGGGCACGAGGACTATCAGATTATCGGCGACCGAACCGTGCCGTTCGACGACCGGAACGCGGCACGCGAAGCCTTAAAACGGCTCAAACGATGAAACTCGACCTGACGTGGGGAGAACTGGCGCGCGCCGCGGGCGGACGCCTGACGCACGGCGACCCGGCGACACGCATCGACGTGGTGTGCACCGATACCCGCGCCCTGCGCCCGGGCTATGCTTTTTGGGCCTTGGTCGGTGAACGCGTTGACGCGCACGAACTGCTCACCGCCGAATTGGCCGAGACGACCGCCGGATGGATCGTCGCAACCGGACGTTTAAAAGAGGGCAGCAAGCATCCGCCCCAGGTCGTCGAAGTCCCCGACACGCTCAAGGCTCTCCAGGCCTTGGCCAACTTCCACCGCAAGCGCTTTGACATCCCCGTGGTAGCCATCGTGGGCTCCAACGGTAAGACCACGACCAAGGAGATGCTCAAGTCCATCTGCGCCAAGGTCGGCCCGGTGTGCGCGACTCCCGGCAATTGGAACAACGAGATCGGCGTGCCTCTCTCCGTGCTCGAGCTCAATGCCGAGCACCGCCACGCGATCTTCGAACTGGCCGCCTGCCGCAAGGGCGAGATCGCGGAACTGGGACGGATCACCCAGCCCACGCTGGCCGTGCTCACCAACATCGGCCCCGACCATTTGGAAAGCTTCGGCACCATCGAGACCACGTTCCAGACGAACTCAGAGATCGTCTCCGCCCTGCCCGAAGACGGCAAGGCCGTCATCAACGCCGACGACCAATGGCTGGCGGCGCTGGAGACGCGTCTGGGCGCGCGCGCCGTGACCTACGGAACCGGGACGCAGTGCCGCGTGCGTATCGAGGACAAGGATTGCCTGGTCATCGATCGCCACCGCATAACGCTCGCCTTGCGCTCCTTCGGCGCCTTCAGCCGCTACAACGCGGCGGCGGCCGCCGCCGCCGCCTGGGCCATGGGTATCGCCCCGGAGATCATCCGCGGCGGCCTCGAGGCGCACGCTCCCGCGATGATGCGTCAGGAACCTCTTCCTCACCCCAGCGGCGCCGCGTTGGTCCTCGACGCCTACAACGCCAATCCCGCCTCGATGCGCGCCTCGATCGAAGCGTTCTGCGAGGAGTTCGCCTCGCGCTCGAAGACCTTGGTCCTAGGCGACATGAAGGAGCTCGGCCCCGACTCGCCGAAGTTCCACCGCGAGCTCGGCGAGTGGCTGGCCACTCTTGATCTCAAGGCCGTGTACCTGACCGGCCCCGAGATGAAGCCCGCGGCCGAGGCCCTTTCCGCCGCCAAGACCCGGTTTACCGTCGTGCACTCGCTCGACGTCACGGCCTGGCCCTCGCAGATCAAGACCGCACTGAGCGCGCGCGACGCCCTGCTGTTTAAGGCCTCGCGCGCGATGCGCCTCGAGGAGATCGCCAAGGCGCTCTGATGCTCTACTACCTCTTCGAGCTCCGAGACCGCTTCAGCCCTCTTAACGTCTTCCAGTACATCACCTTCCGCGCCGCCGGCGCGGCCGTGACCTCGCTCGTGATCAGCCTCGTGCTCGGGCCCGGGCTGATAGCGGCCCTGCGCCAACGCAAGGTCGGGCAGATGCAGCGCACCGACGGCCCACAGTCGCACCTCTCCAAACAAGGCACGCCCACGATGGGCGGCGCGCTGATCTTCCTGACGATGGTCGCCTCGACCTTGCTTTGGATGCGGCCCGACAACCGTTTCACCTGGCTCCTCCTGGCCGTGACGCTGTGCCTGGCCGCTATCGGATTCTGGGACGACTATCTCAAGCTCATCAAAAAAGACACCAAGGGCGCGCCGTCGAAGGCGAAGTTCCTCATCCAGGTGCTCGTCGGTCTGGGCGTAACGGCCTATCTCGCGGTCGTGCCGCCCAACGCCTCCTACGCCACGATGATCAACATCCCCTACGGCAAGGAGCTGTTCGTCGACATGGGGGTGCTGTACTTCATTCTCGCGGTGCTGATGATCGTGGGCTCCTCCAACGCCGTCAACCTCACCGACGGCCTCGACGGCCTGGCCGCGGGCTCGGTGATGTTCTGCGCGCTGGCCTACGCGGCCCTGGCCTATCTGTCGGGCAACGTCAAGTTCGCCTACTATCTGCGCATCGTGCACGTCGAAGGTGCGGGCGAGATCACCGTCTATCTCGCCAGTCTCATCGGCTCCTGCCTGGGCTTCCTATGGTTCAACTCTTACCCGGCGCAGATCTTCATGGGCGACACCGGCTCGCTGTTTTTGGGCGGGGTGATCGCGGTCGTAGCACTGTGCGTCAAGCAGGAGTTGCTGCTGCCCATCGTCGGAGGCGTGTTCGTCATCGAGACGGTGTCGGTGATCCTGCAGATGGCGTCCTATAAGTTGCGCGGCGGCAAGCGCATCTTCCGCATGGCGCCGATCCACCACCACTTCGAATTGGGCGGCATCGCCGAGCCGAAAGTCACCGTGCGCTTTTGGATCGTGTCGATCGTCCTGATGCTGACGGCCCTGGCCTCCCTTAAACTGCGATGAAGGGCTTTGATCCCAAAGCCGTCAAGCGCGGCCAGCTCGCCGGCGTGTTGGGCATGGGCCGCTCGGGACAGTCCGTCGCGAAACTTCTCCTCAAGAAGGGCTACAAGGTCCTCGGCTCCGATTCCCGCCCCAAAGCGGAACTGACCGTAGCGCTAAAAGGCTTGCCCAAGGCGGTCAAGTGGGAATGGAGCGGCCACTCCGAGCGCCTTCTTAAATGCGCCTTCGTCGTCAAAAGCCCCGGCATCAAGCCCGACCGCCCGATTTTCAAGAAACTCGCCGATAAGAAGATCCCGGTCTACAGCGAACTAGAGATCGCTTTGGCGTACTCTCAAGCAAAAGCCGTGGTCGCGATCACCGGCACCAACGGCAAGTCAACGACCACGCAGCTTACCTGGGAAATCTTCAAGGCAGGCCTGCCGCGCGGCCGCACCGCCATATTAGGCGGCAATATAGGCATACCCATCTCAACGACAGCACCCGTCTCCAAACCCAAAGACGTTATCGTCATCGAATGCTCCAGCTATCAGCTCGAGGACAGCGTGCGCATCGAGCCGCGCGCCGCGGCGATCCTCAACGTCACCGCCGACCACCTCGACCATCACGGCTCGATGGAGTCCTATCTCGCGGCCAAGGCGAAGGTCTTCCGCGAGCAGGGGCCCGGCGACGCGTGCGTGTTCAACGCCGACGACCCGATCGTCTTCAAGCTCTCGCGCGAGTGCTTCGCGACGCGTCTCTACTTCGGCAAGAAGGCGCCTCACGTCCATGCCTGGGAAGAGAAGGGCAAGCTCCATTTCAAGCTGCCGGGCTGGAAAAAAGAAATAGCTCTGATTCCGCCGAAGCTGCCTGGTCGGCACAATCTCGAGAACGCAATGGCCGCCGCACTGCTGGCCTTCGCGCGCGGGATCAAACCGGCGTCGGTGCAGAAGGCATTTAAAAAATTTAGGGGCGTCGAGCACCGCCTAGAAAACTGTGGAGTCGTACGGGGCGCTTCGATTGTCAATGACTCCAAGGCGACCAACGTGGACTCAACTTTGGTCGCGCTGAAAGCTTTCGAGCCTTCCGGCAAGCGCTTGCTTCTCATCCTAGGCGGCCTGCACAAAGGCTTCCCCTACACTCCTCTCAAGCCCTGGATCGACAAGACGGTCAAAGGGATCTTGACCATCGGCGCCGCGGCGCGGCGCATCGAGGAAGATCTCGCCGGGATGGCGCCGATATTTCCGTGCGGCACGCTTGAAACTGCGGTCGACGCGGGTCTTCGGATCGCGCAAAAGGGGGACATCCTCCTTCTCTCTCCGGCCTGCGCGTCCTTCGATCAGTTCCGCGACTTTGAAGACAGGGGTCGGCGCTTTAAGGCTCTCGTGGCCGCGGCCGCCAAGGCCACGTGAGCCCTCCAAGACGGCGGGCGACGGTCGATTACACTCTCTTAGGAGCGGCGATGGCGCTCCTGGCGCTGGGGGTGGTGATGGTGTACTCGGCCAGCGCGATTTACGCCGAAAAAAGCCTGGGGCGTCCTCTCTATTTCTTCCAGCGTCAGTTCGTATGGGCTCTGATCTCGTTGGCGGCGATGGGGGCGGCCAGCCGTCTCGATTACAACCGCCTGCGCGAGTGGGTGATGCCGATCTATGCGCTGACGGCCATGACTTTGATCGCCTGTCTTTTCTTTCCGCCCATCGCGGGGGCGCGGCGCTGGATTCGGCTGGGTCCTTTCGGCCTTCAGCCGGCTGAGTTCGCGAAGCTGACGGCGACTTTTTTTCTGGCCACGTACCTCGACAAGAAGCACAGCAAGCTGGGGACGTTCGCTCACGGGATAGCGCTTCCGTTGGGGGCGGTGGGGATGCTTCTTTTTCTGATCGGGCTGGAGCCGGACCTGGGGACGCCGGCGCTGATCTTCGCGGTCAGCGTGCTGATGCTCTTTGTCGCGGGAGCTAAGCTTAGGAGTCTGTTCGGGGCCTTGGCGATGGCGATTCCTATCGTGGCCGAGGAGTTGTGGCGCAAGCCTTATCGGCGGGCGCGGCTGTTGAGTTTCCTGCATCCGTTCGAAAATATAAAAGGCGTGGGTTACCAGTTGTCCCAGGCGATTCTCGCGGTGGGATCGGGGGGTTGGTTGGGCAAGGGTTTTGGAGCCTCGAAGCTCAAGCTGATGTATTTGCCCAAGCCGCACACGGACTTTATCTTTCCGGTCATCTGCGAGGAGTTGGGTCTGATCGGGGCGCTGCTGATCTTGGCGCTGTTTGCGACGATCCTTGTCCGCGGGATACGGATCGCACGAGCGGCGCCGAATCTTTTCGGGACGCTGCTGGCGTGCGGGATCAGTTTTTCGATAGCATTGCAGGCGTTCTTCAACATCGCCATGTCGATCGGGCTTTTGCCGACGAAGGGAATCCCTCTGCCGTTCATCTCATTTGGGGGATCCTCGTTGCTGTCGACTATGATCGGGATTGGGATTCTGCTCAACATCTCGCGGCAGACGAGCGCTGAGGCGTTGGCATTAAAATGAAGCGGGTGCTGATCGCCGCGGGCGGGACGGGGGGGCATTTTTATCCCGGACTCGTGGTGGCGAAGACGCTGAAAGCGCGGGGTTGGCAGCCGGTGATCGTCGTTAAAAAAGACGATCCGGCTAAAGCGCGTCTGGACAAAGAAGATTTGGCCTG
>JAYVZL010000187.1:0-4919 GCA_043783505.1 Elusimicrobiota bacterium | reverse complement strand
GGAATTATTCCGGAGGCATCGATACCTAAACGGCAGGTATCGACACAGTGTTCCCCTACAATTCGTAGAGCGAGTGCTTTCTAAGCTTTGGTTCCTTGCCCGTGCAGGATAGGAATATACGTCCGGTGTCCGGATCGTAGCCCCAACTCCCGTCGTCCGGAGGCGGTACACCGTCGCGTAAGATGCTCACACGGCTCGTCGCAGGATGAATATGGTTCGCTTCCTGCTCCGTGATCGTCCATATTCGCAAGCGAGGCAGCGAACCGAGTTCATCGAGGTTTAAGGGAGCGCGCCCGTGTGTCTTGCGGAAGCGTTCGACTTGCTCGCGGCCGGTCGCTAGTTCTGTCATGCCGCACCAGTTCATGTGCACCGCCCACATGAGCTTCGGGACGACGATTAGTGCTGTAAGCATTACCACGATTCCGGCCCAGCGGGCTGACGCAGCGGTGCGGTTTAATTGCGCGAGGCGCTTGTCCTCAGGATGGGATTCTGAACTGTGATGCAATACTGCCTTAACCCCGAAAGGAAGAATCGTGGCGATAAAGGCGAACGGTAACGCGAAGCCGGTCGAGTCCGGGTACGCGGCCATCCAGACATAGAGCACCGTCGGGCCGAAGATGATCGCCAAGGCGAAGAAGAATATTTCCATGCGACTATCTGGGTTGAGGTGAACTTGCGGGTGCCGGTGGCAGCGAGGTTAACCCTCGAACTCCGCCAATACACCACACAAGCACGATTCCAAAAAACAGCCCCGGAGATCGAACATTCCCGCCCATTGGTCCGACAAGATAATAAAGGCACCCAATACTTCCCCAGCCGATTAGGAGCAGCCAATACAAAATCCGCAGCATCGTGACGCCCCATCCAACTCCGAGATAGGCTGGAATTGCGGAGACCGTCAAAATAAACGCGATGATCCATCCGATAAACTGTAATTGAGAATTGGGCCCCAACAGAAGTGCCATCCCGATTGCTCCCAAGGCGGCGGCTTTGCGACATATAGTTCTAGCGTCATTCATGGTTTATCTTGCATGGAGGGTCTCAGACAGCGCGAGCACGACCTTCGCCATTTTCTCATAGTCCAATGTATCGGGGACATCCGTGTGCTCGTGGTAGTTCGGATTGCGATAGAACGCGGTGTCTGACAGCATGAGTGCGGGAAATCCCAGGTCCCAGAAATTTAGCTGATCGGAGAGCGCCAGTCCCGAGAAAACCCCAGGCAGGATAGCGCCTCGCAATGGGAAGCTGGAGGCGGCTCGCCAGTCGTGCGTGAAGCGGTTGAGTAATCGGCAGCTTTGAAAATTACCGACGACGCTGACGTAGTCGCCGTGCGCAGGGTAGAAGAGATGCATGAAGGGCGGATACAGTTGTGAGCCTTTGCGGGGATTGTAGTAACCCAACATCTCCAGGCTGATCATCGCGTGGACCTTCACGCCGTTGTCTCGCATGGCGTACGCATAGTGCGAGCTGCCCATGTTGCGTGTGCCGAAGGAGGGAGGCTCCTCTGTGCCAAAGGCGACGAAGCGCATGTCGCGGCTCGACTTGCGAACTTTCATCAAGCGAGCCACTTCGATGAGAACGGCAACGGCGCTGGCGTTGTCGTCGGCCCCGTTGGTGCCGGGGGCGGAGTCGTAGTGGGCGCCGACGATCCACGCGCCGCTTTGGTCGGAGGGAGACACGGGGAGGACGGCCTCGACATTGTCGAACTGGAAGCCATTCTTAATGGATGGAAGCCACTGAGCGCCGTACGGGATATTCTTAGGCTTGTAACCGGCTTGGGCGAATTGTGCGTGGACATAGTCGCGCGCGCGTGCCTGCGCTTTTGGCGAGAAGGCGTCGCGCTCGCCGATGGTCTGCGCCAGCATAACGACATGCTCACGAAGACGCGCAGCGAGTGGAGAGAGAATCTGCGGGTCCTGGATTGGGAATGGTGGAGCGAATTTGGCGAGACGGACCTGGCGCTCGGCGCGGTCGGTCATCAGGAAGACGGGCCCGACGACGTAGAAGAGAATGCCGGAGAGGACGACGGTGAAGGCCAGAACGCGGGCCAATCGGGGTGGGGGCGCTGTCGCGCGTGGGCGCGAATTTAGCCAAGCTTGGAGACGCTCGACGGCGGCCAGCGGTAACGCCGCGCCCCAGACCACGCCGAGGCTAATGCGCACGATTTCACTGGTCGACTCTCGGATCAAGATACCGGCGATGATGCCGAGAGAGACGAGAAGGAAATCCGCGCGCGCGCGGCCGAGCCAAAATAAGAGCGCGACGATGGCAAAGATCATGTCGATAATCCACGATCCGAGATGAAGACCCGTCAATGCGAGGTAGAGCGCCCAGGTTGCTGCACCCATTGCAGCAAGGTTGGAACGCAGCGGCCCCCACCATCGGCCGCCTCCTAAGCGGCCATGAGCCCAGAAGACAGGGGCGGCGAAGGCGGCCGCAGCGGCAAGTTTAAACGCACAACGGTCGAAGCAGGCCAATATAGTCGCGTGGCGCACGACTCCCATGATGAGGAGGAAAAGTATGGCCGAGATGAGCGCGGATCGCGCCATCGCGGCGGCGTGCTTCCCCGAGGCGTTGTTGAGGGCGAAGGTCGCAGCCCACTGGAGGGAGAGGAGGACGGCGAGGATGGGGAAGATCCAGTGATGGTGTGCCGTTTGGAACGAGGGCAAGGAGGCGACGGCGATGAATAAGAGAAGGTTTATGATGACGACGGCGAAGGCAGCGCGAAACTCTCTGCTCTCCATCAGTAAGAGCTCCAAGCGGAACCCTTCGTGTCAGTGTGGGTGCAGTCGATGAAGATGGCGCCGGTGAGCCCCGGAGAGGACGGCGAGACGACGAAGGCCCAGCGTCCGCTATCGGTCGTGGCGGTGTTTTCAACGATCCCTGCCGCGGGCGTCCGAGAGTGCGCAATACCGTCGTATCGTCTCCAGAGGGCCGGGATCACGGGGATGGTCTTGGCCACGACCATGGCGTCGATCGAATCAGGAGAACGTCCATCATGGTCTCGGCGGTAGCGCTCGACAGCCTGGCGCAACTCACCAAGGTTGTTCTTAATGCCGCCTTCGGCGCTTTTACGGAAGAGGCCGGTGAAGGCGGGGACGGCGATGGCAATGAGAAGGGCGCAGATTCCGGTCACAAGGGCGGTTGTGCCTATCTCGGCTTTCAGCGAGTTCTCGCTCGCGGGTCGGGCGCCGATGAGCACGAACCAGGTCTCGCGGCCCGCCCACCAAACGAGGAAAAGCGGGATGAAGGCGAACGCGCCGGAGATCAGTCCAGCGAGCACTCCAGCACGTCTGGCGTTCATCACGGCGATGATCATGAGGCCGACGCCGAAGAGGCCAGGAATGGCCGTGATCCACGACACACGACACGCGGCCCAGACCCAGACGAGCCAGCGCCGCGGCGCGACGCCGGCGGCGAGTTCGGCTTGCTCTTTTAGGTTCGCGGCCTTGGCGCAAAACCATGCGTCGCGCCCGATGAAGCCGACAACGCCGCCCCAAGCGATGACGGCGATTGCGGCGTGGAGTGTGCTCAACGCCGGTATGATGATGCAGGAGCCGATCGTGATGACGGCTCCGCGACCGGTTGCCCCGGCGTAGAAATGGCCCAACCCCGGAAGCGGAATGGAGATAAGAATCGCCAATAGCGGCGAAGTGGCGGAGGTTCGTGGATCGGACGGGGTAGCCAAGCCTGAATGATAACCCCACCTTCGGAGTGCGTCAAGGACAGGGTGCAGGTCATGACGCAGCCGTCGCGTCGGTGTCATGCGAATTTTCGAAAATGAAGACGGAAAGGAGAATGACAATGAACAAGCCAAAGATCGCGATCGTCGGAAACGGAAACGTCGGAACCGCCTCGACGAGAATCCTCCGGCCGCGCGCTGGACATCGGCTCGAGGCTCTCGTCTTCCTCAACGTGCCCGCGATGGTCCAGCCGGAAGCCTATCTTGGGGGAGCCGACAAGATGGGTCGAGGTTAACGCCAAAGCATGAATTTTGTTGCCGTTGTCGTGAAGTCGCAGTCGCACGGCTTTAGATTGAAAGCCAAAGAAAAAACATAGGAGCAATAAAATGAAACGCTACATCGCAGTTGCCGTGATGCTGGTCGCTGCCGGAGTGAGCCGTACGACCTGGGCCGCCGAGAAGATCCTGAAGTTGACCGTGGACGAAAAGCTCAAGAAGTTCGACACGCTGGACTACGAGGTGTTCAGCAATCAGCAGTGGGACCGGCTGCATGAGAGCCACAGCAAGGACGTGACGGTAGTTTGGCCGGACGGCCATGAGACCCACGGGATCGATAAGCACATCGAGGACCTGAAGTTCATGTTCACCTACGCTCCGGATACGCGCATCAAGGTCCATACCGTCCGCTTCGGCGGCGGCGAGTACACTGGCGTCATCGGGGTGATGGAGGGAACCTTCAGCAAGCCGATGATGATGGGCGGCAAGACCATCCCGCCGACCGGGAAGGCCTTCAAGATCTCCATGGCCACCATCAGCCACTGGAAGGGTGAGACTATGGACAAGGAGTACCTGTTCTGGGACAACGCCTCCTACATGAAGCAGATCGGCTTGGGCGAGTAGCGCTCCGTCGCTCGGATCGTTCACGGGTGCAGGCCGTGACGCCGGCGTCGCGGCGGCGTCACTGAAATTAGGACAATACGGACCGGAGGCGGCGCCATGAAAAAAATGCCCGTTGTGTTCATCGGCCACGGCAGCCCTATGCACGCTGTGCACGATAACGAATTCACGCGGACCCTGACCCGGCTAGGCCGGGAAATCGGTCGGCCTGAGGGCGTCATCTGCGTGTCGGCGCACTGGTTCACCGAGGGTTCTTGGGCGACGCACATGCCCAAGCCCAAGACAATCCATGACTTCGGCGGCTTCCCCCAGGAGCTTTTTGACGTCGAATATCCGGCCC
>JAYVZL010000186.1:0-4927 GCA_043783505.1 Elusimicrobiota bacterium | reverse complement strand
GGATGTAGTCCACCACTCCGCCGTCGACGAGGTATCGATGCCGGTACTCGAGCGGGCGAAAGATGCCGGGCATGTTCATGCTTGCGCGCACGGCGGGGGCGACCTTCCCGTCGCGAAAGATGATGGCCTCTCCGGTGTAGACGTCCATCGCCACGCAGGCGAAGGGCTTGAGCGTCTGGTCGAAGCTGATGTCTCCGATGCCTTTGCGGATCATGCCTTCGGTCTTTTCCGATGAGAGAAGCTTATCGAAGAGGATCAGGGAGATCAGGCGGGCCGAGGAGATGTCGTTTCCGGTGCTGATCTTAAAAGCGAGGGTGCGCGCCCACATCTCCTTAAGAGGCATCCCCGAGGCGTACATGACACCTATCACCGATCCCATCGACGTTCCGGCGACCACGTCGATGGGAAACCCCGCGTTCTCAAGGGCGAAGATCACTCCCACGTGCGCCGCGCCCCGCAGCGAGCCCGCCGAGAGCACCAGCCCGACCCGGGGCCGCCTGCCGACTGGAGCTTGGCGAACTTCGCGCCACAGATGGTCGCGCAGAAGCCCTTCGGCGGAAAGATCGGGAGAAGCCGCGGCACCCAAAGGAAGCGCGATCGCGAGCAGAGCCGCGGCCGCGCGCCTCATTGCGGAAGCTCCCGGCCCACGGCGCGCTCAAATCGCGCGCGGGCCAGGATGTGCTCCATGATGGCGGCGAAATGGGCGAGCTGGAATTCGAGCAGGCCCTCGCGGGCGCGCACCCGCGACATGACGGGCCCGGGCTTGCCGACGGCTGCGTCGTAAAGAGATTTCATGCGCTTGTATTGCGCTTCGCGGCGCGGCCACTCCTCCTGCCACCAGCGCAAGGTCTCCGCTCCTTGACGGACTTCCAGGCGCACGCGGTCCTGAAGCTCGGCGCGAGCGAGCTGACCTTGGCGTTGCTCGGCGCGCTTCTGCTTGAGCTGACTCCAGAAGTCGTAGGCGAAAGGGATCTTGATGCCCAGAGTCACGTCCCAATTGTTGTTCTTAAGGGGGAAGCGCTGGGCGGTGAGCTCGTAGTCGCCGGCGAGCACCACCGTCGGGTTGCGGCGGCTGATGGCGAGGTTGACGCCGATGGCGTCCATCTGCGCTCGATAGGTCTGCGACTGCAGTTCGGGGCGCAGCTCCATCGCCCAGGTCACGGCGCGGTCGACCTCAAGCCGCGCTGGACGGGTTTCCAGGCGCCCGTCGACGCGAAAGGGGGTGTCGAGCTCCAGGCTGAGAGTGTTGAGAAAATGCAGACGAGCCGCGTCGAGAGCGTAATGCGCGTCGGCCGCACGCGAGCGGGCGGAACCGAGCGCGGCCTCGACCTCGACGCGTTCCCAGGGCCCCAGCCCGCCATCATCGGCGGTGCGCTCGATGGCGGTCAGATTCTGACCCAGGGCCTCGTCGCGCTCTTGAGCCAGAAGCAGGCGGTAGAAAGCCTCTTTGGTTTGGAGGATGAGGTCTATCTTGACCGAGTCACGATTGGAGAGCGCCTGTTTCTGGGAGGCTTGGGCCAAACGCAGGGTGTTGAGCGTGCGCTGTCCTTCGTAAAGAGGGATGTTGAAGTAGCCGCGCGCGGAATAGATGTTCTCCGGCGTCCCGGGAAAAAGAAGCAAGTTGCGGAACTCCGGCGAGAGCGCGAAGGGATAGCGCGCGTCGAACTTGGTGGCGCTGGCCTGCAGCCCGACTTCCGGGATAAAGCGCAGGCGCGCCTCGGTGACGCGGGACTCGGCGATGATCACGTCCTGTTCGGCGGACTGCAGCTTGGGATCGTTGCGAATGAGCCTTAGGCACTCATCGAGGGTGTAGACCCGGTCGGACGTCGCCGCGCGTTCCGAGGCGGGAGCTTGGGCGAAGCACGGCGCCCCGGCAAGGGAGAGTCCTAGCGCGGCGGCAAGGAGGCGATTCATTTTAGACGATGAAAAACGGTCAGACCTTGAACGACTTGGTGAGGTGATCGAGTTCGACTTTCAGAGACTTGAGGTTCTCGCGGGCGCTGTCGGCGTTCTCGGGCAGCCGTTTGGCGATCTCGTCGACGCGCTCGGAGACGCGAGTGGCGAGATTGCGGTCCTTCTGCACCAGCGCTTGGAGTGCTGCGGCCATGCCGTTGAACTCCTCTTGGAGCTCCATGAGCTCATCTCCGGTGCGCAGGCTCACGCGATGGGACAGGTCGCCCAGGGCCAAGGACTGGCAGCTTTTTTCGAAGCGATAGATCGGCCCCGCGAAGCGGTGCGAGACGTAGAGCGAGATCATGAGCATCAAGCCGAGATACAGGGCGATCTTGACGAGGAGCACCGTGTTGAACTGCACGATGCGGTCGGTGACCGACGGGCATTCGGTCAGCATCACGCGGGTCATGGAATAATACACGTCTCCGCCCACGATCAGAGAGGCGACCAGCACGCTTAAGAACACCATGCCGATGTACTTGAGCTGAAGCGAGCGCTTGACGAGGACCGTCTTCCGCTGAAACCGCTGTGTCTCGTCTTCCATCGATTTCCCCCTTAAATGAGGTCGTCCGACAGCTTAAGCCACGCGGGGCTCACCGTCTTGAGTTTGGCGGTCGCGGCTTCCAGGCTGACTGCGACCACGGCGTCGCCCTTGAGAGCGACCATGTGTCCAAAATTTCCCTCGTGCACGAGCTCGGCGGCCTTGACGCCGACGCGAGTGCCTAGAATGCGGTCGAACAGTGTGGGGGGGCCGCCGCGCTGCATGTGGCCGATGACGGCTGAGCGGGTCTCAATTTTGGTCTCGGTCTCGATGATCTTGGTCAGGCGCTCGGCGACGCCGCGGGCCTTGAGGATCATGTGCCCGAATTCGTCGAGTTCCTCTTCTTTTTTCTCGCCCGGAATCTCCACGGCTTCGGAGGCCACGACCAAAGCGACGTTCTTCTTGGCGTGCGCGGCCTTGAGCTTGGCGCACATGTCTTTGACGTCGACAGGACGCTCAGGAAGGCAAACGTAGTCGGCACCCGCGCCGATGGCCGTAAATAAAGCGACCCAGCCGGCGTGCCGGCCCATGACTTCCAGCACCATGATCCGCCTGTGGCTGCGGCCCGTGTCGATGAGCCTCTCGCAGGCCTCCATCGCCAAAGTCGCGGAGGTGTCGAAGCCGAAGGTGTAGTCGGTCGCGTCGAGGTCGTTGTCCATCGTCTTAGGCACGCCGATGACGTTGACCTTGTGCTCCTTGTAGAGCTTGTTGGCCACGCCGAGGGTGTCCTCGCCGCCCATGGCGACCAAGGCATGGAGATTTAATTTTTTAAACGCCTCAAGAACCGCCGCGACCCCGCCTTCCTTCTTGTAGGGGTTCGTGCGCGAGGTGCCGAGCATCGTGCCGCCCTTGCCCACCATCTCGCCCACGTCGTCGGGGCCGATGGGCTTGGCGACGGCGCCGATCATGCCCTTCCAGCCTTCCTGAATGCCGACGCACTCATATCCCAGTTTCGCGGCTTTGAGCACCACGCCGCGGATCGCGGGATTAAGACCGGGGCAGTCGCCGCCCCCGGTCAGGATCGCGATGCGCTTGGCAGGCATCTTAGTAGGCGCCCTCGACGGCGCCGCCCTGGACTGCCGACTCGCCCTTGCCCAGGTACCACGTCGGCGCAACCGCTCCGGCCAGATCGGCCTCGGTGATCGCGTAACGAGCCATCCACGGCTGGGCGTGCGCGTCGATATGTTTATTAAGAATCTTCATGCGATCGACGCCGGTCGTGGCCAGAAACTTGGCGCGCTCGGCGGGCGTGTTGTAATCGAAGTACTCGTTGAAGATCGCGCGCCCGGCCATGTATCCGGAGCAGCCGGCCTTCATCGCGAGCTCGACCTGCGTGGAGAAGATGTCGAACTTCTCGCCGGCCGATAGCAGCACCCACGGGCGGATGGCCGCCTCGTTGAGCTTGCCCAGGTTGTCGACGATCTGGTCGTCGCTGTCGTCTTTCATGTTCGCCGGGAACTCGAGCTTGAGGATGTCGGTGGCCGGGCCGATGAGCTTGGTGGCCTCGAGGATGTTCTTGACCTTGCGCGCCTTGTAGGCGGGCGTGGTCTTATCCTCGCCTTTGCGCGGGAAGGACAGCTCCTCGGTCATGAGCAGAATGTCCTGCTCGGCGCAGGCCTTGGAGACCTTCTCGACGAAGCCGACTTGGGCCTTCACGTTCTCCTTGTCCTCGACGTCGAGGTAGACAAGGAGCTTGACGGCGGCGGCCCCCATCTTCTTGATCTTCTCTACCGACCAGCCGGGCTCGAAGTCGGAGGGGATGCCGGCGTCCTTGGACGCCTCGGAGCGCACGATTAGTCCGACGGACTTGGGGAACGACAGGGCGTTGAGCGCCTGGCGCGCGCCGAAGTTGACGTCGAGGAGCACGGCCGAGGAGAGGGGAGACAAGACCTTGACCATCTCGATCTTGCAGTCGCGAATCTGCTCGTAGGTGGGCTCGGCGGGCTTGCCGAGCTTCTCGGCGAGCGCTCGCAGGGCCTTCTTAAACGAGTTCGACTGGTCGAGTGCGAAAACGCGGAAGCGGCCTTTCTCATCGGTGATCTGGCGCAGGCCGGACAGCTTGCCGGGGGTCAGGTTGGTGAAATGGGACTTGTGGGCGGCGTTGGGCATGGTTGCGGTGACGGTCATAGTTCCTCCGTGTGAAGATTTTTAACTAAAAGCTGTTGCTGTACATCAGTTGAACGACGCGTTCCGGGCCTCGCGAGGCTCCGTCGACGTAGGTTCCGCCCGCGCCGATGGCGCGCACGGCGAAATCCACGTGAAAATTCTGCGACAGGTACGCCCTCAGGCCGGCGTTAAAGCGGGAATCGCTCCAGTTGGCGATGTTGTCCCACTCGAGGAGGATCGTGGCCTTGTCGCGGATGTTGAGCGTGAAAGGCAGGCAGCCGAAGATCCCGTTTGAGTCGAAGTCCGAGACGTTGAACGAGGGGTGAA
>JAYVZL010000185.1:0-4935 GCA_043783505.1 Elusimicrobiota bacterium | reverse complement strand
AATGACCGAGAGCGGATATCCGGTGTTTGGGACGATCGCCGAGTTCTTGTTTGAACGATTCGGGCGCGATAAGATTCTCGCGGTAATCCGCGCCCTGCCCGCGGATTACCTGTCTGAAAATAATCGTTCTGAAACCGAGAGAATTCTCTATTCCGAGCTTGGCGGAGAGACAAGGCTTGAGGCCGATTGGCTGCAGTTCGTTCTAAAACGATACCCTTCCGGCGGAAAGCCTGCCGCTTCAACCCCGCATTGAGCCCCTCCTCCCCCACCGTTGTAAGTTATCCCCCCCAACCTAGGTAAAGAGAGACAGGTGGACGCCGAGATCGACCGTCTCATCGCCCTACACGCCGATAAGGCTTACGCCGTCGCATTGCGGATGACGGGTAACCCGACCGACGCGGGAGACGTCGTCCAGGAAGCGTTTCTAAGAGTCATGAAATATTTCAACCGCTACGACCCGACGTTGCCCTTCGAGGCCTGGATGGTCCAGATCCTCAAGAACGTCTACTTCACGAGCCTACGCAAGGAGGCCTCGCGCCGATCCGTGCCGCTCTCGTACAAAACCGACGAGGACTCCGCCTCGCTCGAGGATTTCTTGGCCGAGACCGAGCCCGGGCCCGAACGCATCGCCCAGGCTAACGAGAACACCGACCGGGTGCAGGCCGCGCTCATCGAGATCTCGCCAAGCCTGCGCATGGCGATCGTCCTCGTCGAGCTCGAGGGCACCCCGCGCGAGGCGGCCGCCGCCGCGCTCGGCTGCTCGCTCTCGGCCCTGGACGTGCGCCTGCACCGGGGGCGAGCCCACCTCAAGGAGCTATTGTCATGAACTGCCACGCCGCCCGCTCTGTGCTCGACCTCCACGCCGAAGGGCGCCTGACGCCGCGCCGCGCGAAGTCCATCGAGGCGCATCTGGCTTCCTGCGCGGATTGCCGCCGCGCGGCCGCGCCGCTTGCATCTCCCGTCAAAGCGGCGGGCGCCGATTTCAAGGCCCGCCTCGCCTCGGCCCTCAAGGCCGTCAATAATACCGCTCCGGCGCCGCGCGCCCCCAGCGAGTTGAATCTCTGGCCTAAAGACTTGTCCGCCGTGGCTTTCGCCGCGGCCGCTCTCGCCTTGATCGCCGTCGGTATCGGCTGGTCGGGCGCGCCCAATCAACGCTATGAAAGCGGCGATGAACTCGCCGCTGGGAGAACGCCATGAGAACCCCTTCCGCCGATTCGGCCCATCGCTTGGGCGAGACCGCGCTGCTGACCATGGCCTTCGTCCTGCCCCTGGCTTTTTACTTCCGCACCTACGACTCGACCGCGATCAAGTTCGCCGTGCTGCAATGGGGCTCGCTGACCTTGCTCTTCGCGTGGCTGTGGCAGGGAATCTCCCGAGGACGCTTCCAAGTTCCGGCCAGTTCCTGGGCCGTCTTGCTGCCGGCCGCGCTGTACGGAGCTTGGATGGCAGCCCGCTTCGCGACGGCCCCGCACAAGCTCGCGGCCTTGCCGGATTTTCTGACCCAGCTGACGATGCTCGCGGGTTTTCTCGCCGCCTTCCTGGGCTTCGCCGGGGCGCGCTCGGCCTCGCGCTTCGCCGTTCTGACAGTCGCCGCCGCTTGGATCGCCGCTCTTTACGGTTTGGCGCAAACGGCGGGTTTCGACCCGTTCGTCTGGAAAGGAGCTTTCGGCGCGGGGCCCATTGGCACGCGCGCGTTCTCCTCTTTGGGCAACCCCAATCTGTGCGCCTCTTTTTTTGCCGTCGCCGTTCCCCTGGCTTTGTGCCTCGATCTCGATCCAGAAACGCCGAAGGCCCTGCGTTGGACCGCCCTCGGCTTGGCACCGATGGCTTTGTTCGTCGCGATCTTGACCAGCGCGCCCATGGGCGTGGCCGCGGTCGGCGTCTCTTGCCTCCTTTATGCCGCCATCGTGTCCACGGTTCTGCGCACCCGCGCGGCTTTATCCTCCGCCGCCGCCGCTCTTGTCCTGGCGCTCGTCGCCGGTGCCGCGGCCTACCACCTCGATGGACGCGGCGAGGACAGTTGGTCCTACACGACTGAGTTTCGCAAGGCCACAGTCGCGGCCGAACTCCGGATGATGGCCCAACAACCCTTGATCGGCTTCGGCCCCGGCTCTTTCTCCGTGCACTACCCGCGTTTTCGTTCCGTCGACATCATCCGGCTGGAGGGCAAGCATAATACCATGACCCAGTATCCCGAGCTCCCGCTGCTCGGCGTCGCCGTCGAACTGGGCGCTGTCGGCGCGATACTGTGGCTATGGCTGTTCGGCGCCTCTCTATGGACCGGCGCGCGTGGAGCGTCCGCGCTGCGCCGCGCCGGCGCCATGCCCGAGTCCATCTACGCCGCCGGTTTTTCCGCCGCCGCGGCCGGAGGCCTGGCCGCCGCCCATCTCGGCAATTCCGGTTTCATGCCCGCGCCCGGCTGGTACCTCTGGCCCTTGGCGGGACTAGCCGCGGGCCTAGCTCCCCTAGCCGCGCGCCGCGCGGCCGTCAGCGTCTATCCCCTGCCCATTTCCGAGGACATCCGCCGCGCCCTGTACGCGCCGAGTCTATTGGCTTTCGCCGCGCTCAGCGTGATGCCCGGCCTCTGGCTGCGCTCAGGCGTCGATCATAACGTCGCGATCTACCACGCCAAGAAGGGAGATTTCGACAAAGCACTCACACATTTTGACCGAGTCCTGCCCGGAAGCGCCGATTACGTGATGGCTCTGTACTTCCGCGGCAACGTTTTAAATGATCAGGGAAAACATGAGGAGGCGTTGGCTGCCTATGACCGGCTCCAGGCCCAAGCCCCCGACTACGTTCAGGTTCACGCTCAAAAAGGAGCGGCCTATGCCAAACTCGGCGACTGGACCGCCGCCGCCTCCGAGCGCAGGCGCCAAGCCGAGCTCGATCCCATCGACGTGACGAACTTGATCGCCTGGTCCGAGGCCGCGCGCGCCGCCGGGAATCTGGACGAGGCCCGTATGGTCATCGCCCGCGCCGAAACCCTCGACTCCAAGAACGAACGTGTACGCCTGCAGATCGCCGCCAACGACCTTCTGGAACGCCGTCAACAGGCCGTTTCTGATCGACGCAAGCCCAGCGGACACAACGTCGCTAAAAGGCCGCGCTAACTTTCGGCTCTGGGGGAAGCATCCTCCGTTGGTTCTTTGCTCAAAAGCAAAACCGTCCATGAATGCCGAAAATAAAACCATCTATTTGGCTTCACTTTGCTTTTGAGCAAAGAACCAACAGGGGGACATCCTTAGACCCCTTTTAACATTTTTCGGGACAGGTCAGCCGCGGCGGCGCGCGGACCGTTTCGCGCGTGACTTGGGACGGGCGGGAGCGGCCTTGCGTTTTTTCTTTGGATTGGCCAGCGCGCGGGCGCGGCGCAGCGCCTGAATCTCGGAACGAAAAGCCACCGCCTCGTCGTCGCCGACGCGGCTGAAGTGCTCGCCGTATTTGTAGCGCACGATCGCGCCCGACTTCTCGATGAGATCGAGCTTGTCGCCGGCCACGCCCATCACGCTGCCGAGCTCGCCGCTAAGAGCGTTGCGCAGGACGTCGAATAATCGGATGTTGGACAGCTCGATCGTGTTAGTCATAGCGGTTTATGATTTTAGCAAACCATCAATGCGCCGAAACGTCGCGCGTCAGCTGGAGAGAGGGCATGCCGTCGGCGGCGTAGCGCAGGGTCAGTCTGGTGATGCCGCCGTCTTTGACATTCACGAAGCGCTCGCGCGGCTGCTGGGCGTCGGGAAGGCGCGTCCACTCGCCGACAGAGGGCAGGATCCAATGCTCCAGGCGCACGGGCTGGTTGCCCGTCGGAAGGTTCAGCTGAACGCGCCTCTCCTGCGAACGCGGGCCGACCGGAGTCTTGCCCGCCTCCTTGCCGTCGACGAAGATCTTCGTGAAGGACACGCCCTCGTCGTCGGCGTTGGGGACGGCTTCGGTGACGACCAGCTCGAAGTTCGGGTTTTTGACTTCGACCGGCGCGACGGGCGCAGGCTGATCAGGCTGGCGCGGCGGCGCGGCCGGGCGCGGCGCGGCGCAAGCCGCCAATAACGCGAGAACGGCGATCCTCGCAGCGCGCCTCATTTGACGCGGACGCGCAGCGAGTACTTGTCGCGGACGTTGTTCTGCGCGGGGTCGGCAGGTTTCAGTCGCAAGACGTAGGTGCCGCGGTCGAGCTCGCGCTCGAGGGAGACGGGGTCACCCGCCTTGGCCGCGGCGGCGGAGCCCACTTCCTTGTATTCCTGGTCGAACAGCGTCATCTGGGGCGTCACGTTGATCACGCCCGTCAGCTCCAAGACGACGACGCCTTTCTGATACAGATTGAATTCGTACCAATCCTCGTCGCCTTTGGGCGCGAAGTAGCCGTCGGTCGATTCCCCGATCTTCAGCGACTGGACCGTGACGCTCGAGTTATTCGGCTCCCACTCCAGGCCGGCTTGCCACGGGATCTGGCGCGTGGAGAGCTGATACGTCTGGCGGCTGTCGCCTTTCTTCCCCGATTTCTCGGCGACGACCAGATAATACTCGCCCTTCGCCACGCCCCATCCAGTCAAGACCTCGGGCTGCTCCTTGCCCATGTTGTCGATGAGGGCCAACTCGCCGCCCAGACTGTCGCGCAGAGACAGCGACAGGTCCATGCCGGCCAAGCCGGAGAGCTCGGCGCGCAGGAGAAACTTCCCCTCGGTGGAGACCGCGATCTTGTACCAATCCTGGTCTCCCGCCGGAGCGACGCTGCCCGAGATCGAGTCGAGCTCCAGCGGCGTGGCGTCGGCGCGCTGATCGTTAGGCTCGAACTCCGTGCGGCCTTGATAGGGGCGTAGCTCGGTGAGCAAATCGTAAGCCGCCTCGGCGTTGCCCGCGTTCTTGTACTTAGAGCGCAGCCGCAACAGGAACTTGCCCGGCCCCCGCACGCCGAAATTGCGCAGGCTCTCGCCCTCG
>JAYVZL010000184.1:0-4944 GCA_043783505.1 Elusimicrobiota bacterium | reverse complement strand
TCGCTAAGACGAGTTTGGGGGAATTTATCGCCGCCAATGTCGGCCGCGCGGTCGCCGCTGGAGAACTGCGCTCGCAATTCAGTGAAAGCTTCGGCGGTGCTGCCGGCGACGCTTTATCGCTTACATGCAAGAAAATAAATGGGATCGATGTGCTTTACGAAGTAAGGATCAGCCTCAAGCATCCTTTTCCGGCCTCCCATAAGCTCGGAGATGCGATCGTTGTGGTTGGAGATGCGCAGTTTGGAAACTGCTCGGAAAAGATATTGATCGTCAAACCTCAATCCAAACGGTAAATATCTTAAGCGGCTAGCGGCACCGGTATAATTCCGCATAGCGCTCCCATCCGCCCGAGGTTATAATCGGGCATGCCCGAACGACGGACGGAAGTGAGACCCGAAGCATCAGACCGCAGGGATATCCGCCGTCCTCCGTTGCGGCTGAACCTCCTCCTTCTCTGCATCGCCGTCGTCACGTTGTTTTTCGCCAGATACCATCGGCAGAGGATCGATGTCGATTTCACGCGCGTATTGAACAAGTCATCCTCTGGGCCTTCCGAGCTCAACCAGATCACCGCCGAGTTGGCGGAGTTGGATCTAAACGATGAGACGCTTGCGAAGGAACTCGAGAGCCGGCTGGCTTACATCGAGAGCCTAAAGTCGCAGGAATTCTATCTTTCCATCGATACCGCTAAAAAAATTCTCTCCCCGAAGTCCGGCAATGAAACCGTACACGAGGCGACGGTTCGGATAGGCGCTCCTGTCGCGCTAAAAGGCGCGGTCACCGTCGCCGGCAAGACATTTATGCTTCGCCCCGCCATTAAGAACGGGCCGGGCAAGTACGTCATACGGCTTCCGAGCGATCATGCCATTGAGTCGTTCCCGGCCGGTCTTATGAAAGGTCCGAAGCCGGGATCCTTCATGGTTTCAGAATCGGACCTTCAGGCGATCTGGGATCGCATCACGCCGAAAACTCGTGTTTATATCTTCTAGGAGACGGTTATGCGCCGTTTGATCGGTTTACTCGGTTCGTGGGCTCTATGCGTCCTCGGGCTCGGTTTGGCCTCCATCGCCGTCGCCGGCGAATGGATCAACATCAAGGATTCCCGAAAATTTCAGCGGTATGCTGTTATCGAGAAGCTTCTGGGCGAGCGCGTGGCCGACAGGGCCGCCGAACTGCAGCGAGCCAGGGGACGATCCGGAGTTTCGCGGAGCTTGGTGCGATCACGAATGGCGACGGCGTCCAGGACGATCGTCGAGACGCAGGGCATGAGCCGGCCCGGCAAGGATTCCTCGGCTGGGGTTCTCCCCGACGGATACTTCGTCGAAATGGCTAGAAAGAAAGGAATGAATGTGATCCGCCTCAATCCCGGGCAGGCTATCGACGCGGACACGGGCCGCGCGGCGCGGCAGACGGGCGGCGGAGTATGGGATTGGATCGGAGAATCCGCCGGTTCGCAGCGGGTGCTGACGGTCGTCAATAACACGGTCGTCGAAGTATCCGATGGGGTTAAACGGGAGCTCCCGCCAGGAGAGCTGATCCGAGCCGGCGATACGATCGTCATCCCCCCGTTGGGAGCGCCTCAACGCGGCAAGATGCTGCGGGAAAAAGGCGAGTCTATTTTCGGCGGCAGGGCTGATGAGCGGCCGGTAGACTCCAACCTCGTTCAATAAGACGCTTAGGCCGGCTTCAGTCCGTCGGACGCTTCGCCAATCAGGCGAAGCAGCCGCTCGCCGGTCAACGCGCTGGGATTTAAGACCTCGTGCGCCCCCGCCTCGAGGAGATGCTTCGCCGCGGCGGCGTCGGTGGCCGTCATGATAAGGCGAGCTTTCGGCGCGAGATGCTTCAGATGGGTCAGCAGTTTTCGGTTCGTCGTCCCTTTTAAAAAGGTATCCGAAATGGAGCAGGCGATGAGGGAAGCGCTTTCAATTCCGAGATGGTGTAGGGTCTGCGGGTGGCCGAGGTCGCCGTAAACCCACTTGAAGCCCATATCCTCGATCTTCGCGCGCATGGCGGTGTTATAGTCCACCACAAGTATGCGCTGCCTCAGTTCGGGCCTTTCCCGCGCGACGCCCGCCAGAAACGCCTCGCCGGCTCGAAAGCAGCCGAGCAGGATGATATCGCGCTTCTTCCCGTCCGAGGCTATGGCATCGGAGTGGCGGGAGTCTCGGACTCCCAGACGCCCGGCGAGCCTCACGCCTAAACGCGCGAGAAAATCGTTGTACTTGATCAGATAAGTCGAGACGATCGAGGCCAGCAGCATCGCCGTCAAGACCAGCGCCTGGAGCTCCGGCGTGATGTGCTTGTAACCCGCTCCTAGAGCCAGGATCACGAGAGAAAACTCGCTGATCTGGGAGAGGTTGAGGGCGGTCACGAAGCTAGTCCGAAGGCTCTGGCCGACGAGGCGTCCGGTCGGGACGATGGAGGCCGCGCGGCTTGCGATCACGAAGATCGTGATCAAGGCCGAAAGACCGAGGACGTGGAGACTGGGATGGGGAACTTTCAAACCCAGGGCGACGAAGAAGAGCGTCACGAAGAAGTCCCGCACGCCCGCGAGTTTCGACACGACGTCGGTCGCATAGGGGAAAGCCGCAATGCTCATGCCTGCGATCAGCGCGCCCATTTCCTTGGACAATCCCGCGCGCTCCGCCAGTCCGCAGATGAGAAAGCACCACGCGATCGAACTGAGCAGGATAAGCTCCGGGAACTTTCCGGCCGCGTGAAAGAGACGGGCCAAGACGTACCGACTGATGAGAAACGCCACGGCGACCAAAACCGCTCCCTGGGCGAAAGAGCTCAGTATCGACCCGAAGCGGGGGTCGAGAAGACTGGGCTGGAAGGCCATGAAGACGATGGCCCAGATGTCCTGTAAGACGAGGATGCCGACGGTCAGGCGGCCGGCCACGGTGCCGGTCTCGAACTTGTCGTGCAAGAGCTTGACGACTATCAAAGTCGAGCTCAACGCCAGGGCGACGGCGAGGTAAAGAAGATCGAAGTTCCCCCCGCCGATGGAGTAACCCAAAGGCTTGAACGCGGCCAAGCCGAGGCCGACGCAGATCAGAAATTGGTGGAAGCCGATGGCGAACACGGCCTTTCCCATGCCCAGCAGTTCGCGCAGGTTGATCTCGAGTCCGATGATGAAGAGAAGCAGGATCAGGCCGATCTCGGAGATGAGCTCGATGCTTGCTTGGTTGGTGACGAGCCCGAAGCCCAGATTCGTTCCCAAGAGTATGCCGCCCAACACGTAGCCGAGGATCAGCGGCTGCTTGAATATTCGGGCGACGTGTGACGCCGCGGCGGCGAAGATGATCCCGAGGCCGATGTCGGTCAGCAGGGACGCGGAATGATGATCCATAACGCAGCTGATTCTATAACTTATGACTCGCTGGCGGCCGGAGCCGGCCGTTGCGCCCGGCGAGAAGAAGGCGGCCACGAAAAAATATTTTCGTGGCCGCCTTTGCGGGGCTTAGTCTTCGCTGGTCCGGGGTTCTTTACCGGTGAATAAAAGATGGTCCATGTACGGCGACGACTTGCCGGCCATGGATTTCCTGAGCGTGTCCCGCATAAACACTCGAGCCTCGCGCACATCGCGCTTGCCTCTGGCGATTTCGTCGGCCAAGTTCAGCGCTAAGATGTTGGCCTCTTCGCCGTCGGAACGAGCCGACAGCGTTCCTGTTTTGCGATTGACGATAACGGCGGAATTGAATTTCGCGATTTCGCCGGACTTTTCATGCGGCACGTTGTAGTGGATCGTATTCTCAACGATGTTTAGATGAGTCGTCGGGAAGTCGTCGGAAACGCCGTCGCGCAACACCGTGATCTGGCTCCACGGATCGCGATTATTCCAGATGAGTCTTTGATTGGTCACGGCATCAGGCGGTCCATATTTGCTGATCAAGCCGCGGGCCGTGATTTGCGTATTCTCGGGCCACGCTTCGATGTCGGCCGTGTCATCTTCCTGGGTTACCGCCACAGGCGAGGACGCGGACGAATCCACGTCATGAGCATGTCCCAGCACCGTTAAAGCCAGGGTCATGGCCAACGCTGTCCATTCTATCCGTCGTTTCATAGGCGCCTCCATGCAACGAGTGCATTATAATGCAGTCGCCGCGCACCACAGGGTCAACGTTTTGTAACGTTGGTGAATCACTGTTTTAGCTGCCCTTGAACTTCTCCTCCTCATTTGTGCCCCGCTTGCGGCCGCAAGCGGAGAGACGGATTTGCTCAAACCGCATATCTATTCACGCAGGGAATGGCATGCGGAGATCGCCGACAGGATCCCGTTCGACAAGGTCAAAGAGAGGATCGTCGTCCATCACACCGCTTTTTACGTGACCGACGCCATGAAGGCGATGGGGGCCAAGGAGAGCTGGAAGGCCGCGGTCAAGCATGCCCACGAGGCGCAGCACCTTCACAAACACATCCATGGCTGGAGCGATATCGCCTACCATTACATGATCGATTGGGACGGCCGGATCCTTCAGGGCCGCCCGGTCGATCGTTTGGGCTCTCATACCGAGCGCAACAACCGCGGCAGCATCGGCGTCGTGCTCATGGGAGACTTCGCGCGCGAACGCCCGACCCCCAAGCAGCTCGCCAGCCTCAAAACACTCTTGCGCTGGCTCATCGCGGTACACGGCATCTCCGCGAAAAACATATTGGGCCACCATCACTTGAAATACACGGCCTGCCCCGGGAAATACTTGAACGATCCTTGGGATCAACATACCCCCCTTCAGGTGATCCGAATGGGACTGATCATCGATGGATTGAATTCCCGCCGGATAACCAAGAATTGACGCTACGGTCTTATGCGTCTATTCGTTTCCGCGGGTAACGGGCGTCAATCCACGCGTTGGTCCGCTTGGAGAGAGGGATCTCGACTAGGCGGTAGTAGGTCAACCCAACGGCCAGCGAGAGCGCGGCGAGCGGCCAGATCCAGACGGC
>JAYVZL010000183.1:0-12116 GCA_043783505.1 Elusimicrobiota bacterium | reverse complement strand
GCAAGTCGTCCTTGACGCGCTTCAGCTTCCCGACCGGCATATCCATCACGTCAATCTTCCCTTTCATAGCGTCTTCTGCCGTCGGTTAGCGCTACTGTTCCGCTTTGACGCCCAATAATTTCCGTATCTTGACGAGCAAATGCTCCGTATCAACGGGCTTGACCATATAATCGCTGGCCCCCTGCGACAGGCACTCCTCCACGTCTGAAAGCTTGTTGTTGGGTGAAATCACGATGATCGGGATATCTCGGGTCTTGGCGTTGGAGCGAAGGATCGCCACGGCCGTCCTTCCCGACAGCATGAGCGTGTCGTTGCCCAACAGAACCAGATCGGGGCGTTCCTTATCGGCGATCTGCACCGCGGTGCCGCTGTCCATCGCCTCCAAGACCTCATAGCCTTGGCCCCGCAGAAGCTCGCTTAAACTTCGCCGAGTGATGGAATCGTAGTCAGAGACGAGTATGGTTGAATTTCGACGCCTGAAAAATCCCATACTCGCGTTTTTGACGATGTCTCTAATGACCATAGGTCTAGTGTAGCCCCCAGGGGCGCCGTTGGCAAGTTAAAGATTGGTTAATAATAGCGTCCGCGGGGAGGAGCCTCGAAATAACTACAATTGAGGCGTGAGCCGTCGCCATATCTGCGTTCACGGTCATTTTTATCAGAGCCGCGGGAGAACCCGTGGACGGGCGCCGTCGAGCGGGAAGAGTCGGCTTCCCCCTTTCATGACTGGAACGAGCGCATCGCCGAGGAATGCTACGGCCCGATCACGCTCGGGGCGAACGAAAGTCCGCAGGGCCGCGCCCTCGCCTATGATGAGACGCTTAAGCGCCTCTCTTTTGATTTCGGCCCGACCTTGCTGTCCTGGCTCGAGCGCGAGCGCCCGTCCATCTTGAAGCGGGTCCTCGCCGCCGACCGCGCCGCGCATGCGGCGATCGCCCAGCCCTACTTTCACAACATCATGCCGCTCGAGTCTCGCCGCGACAAAGAGACGCTCGTGCGCTGGGGCTTGGCCGAATTCCGGCACCGCTACGGCCGCGAGGCCAAAGGCATGTGGCTGCCGGAGACGGCGGTCGACAACGAGACCCTCGAGGTGCTGAGCGCCGAAGGCGTCGCCTTCACCATACTCGATCCCAAGCAAGCCCAATCGGTCCGATCCCACAACGGCGTCTGGACGCCCATGGACGCGGATCATCTCTATTCCAAGATGCCGTATCTATGGATCTCGCCGCGGGATCCGGCTAAGAAGCTCGCCGTCTTCTTCTACCATCGCCGCCTCTCGCGCGCCGTCGTCACGGGAGACATCCTCTCTAATCCCGCTCACTTGGCCGAGGAGATGCGCTCGCGTCTGACGCCCGACGACGCCGCTCAGATCCTGCAGATCGCCTCCGACGGCGAGTTCTACGGCCACCACCATAAGAGGACCGGACGCCTGCTCGACCGCGCGTTCAAGCTCCTCGAGGCCGACGCGATCACCCCCATCGACCACGCGCGCTTTCTCGCCTTAGGATCGCCGTCGCACGAAGTGAGAATCCGCGAGAGAACCGCCTGGAGCTGCGAGCACGGGCTGGGTCGTTGGGAGCGCGACTGCGGCTGCCGCTCCGCGCATCTGTCGCAATGGAGACAGGAGTGGCGAGGCCCCTTGCGCGCGGCGCTCACGCACCTGGCCCGCGGCGTCGATGCTTTGTATGAGAAGGAGGCCTCGCGCTGCCTTATCGACCCTTGGAAAGCACGAGACGAGGCGATCGCGTTGTGGCTGAAGCCCGGAGACGCCGCTCAGCGCCTGTTTCTCGAAAAGCACGCCAAGCCCGGACTCTCCGCCCAGGACCACGGACGGGCGCTACGGCTTCTGGCGATACAGCGCGATCGTCTGGCCATGTTCACCAGCTGCGGCTGGTTCTTCGACGATGTCTCGGGCGTGGAAACCGTACTATGCCTTCAGCGCGCGGCTCGGGCGCTGGACCTCGCCAAAGGGCTGGGAGCGGACATAGAGGTGGACTTCTTGATCCATCTCGACGCCTGCCGCTCGAACATCCCGCGCTTCAAGAACGCCGCTAAGATTTGGACGTCTCTGGTCCTGCGCTCTCGCGTCGACCTGGAGCGCGCCGCCGCGCACGCCGCCATCTTGGATCACCTCGAGCTCCCCGCGCCGGAACCGCCGTCTCTGCGCTGGAGCCTCGGGCCGCGCCTGCGCGAAAACAAAACCGGTTTGGCAGGCCGCGACCGGACCCTGTCCATGCGCCTCATCTCCATTTCACGTCCCGAAACGGGAGAGGCCTGCGAATTCCACGCGATCGTCCATCGCGCCGACCGTCTCGACGTCTCCTGCTGGGTCGTCGCGCGCCTGAGCGCCGACGCGCTGGAGGTCATCAGCCATGATTTCTATCGATGCACCGACGATGAATTTAAAGACGCTCTTGACGCGCGTTTCGGCGCGCCCGCCCGCGGCCTCGACGCACTCCTCCCCGATGAGCGGCCCGAAGTCGTCAAAGTCCTGGCTTCCCAGGACTCCATGGGCCCCGAACGCTCGCTTTTCCTGAAGCGCTGGGTCGCCTGCGTGTCGGCCATGCGCCTAGGCCGGCCCGACGACGATGCCGTGCTCGAACTGCTGGCCCAGAGAACGGCTCGATCGATCCGCTGCGAGGAGCTGCCTTGGTTCGAGGCGCTCGAGCGGCGCCTGCACGGGCGTTTTGAGCTGCTTATCGCCAAGCCTCATGACGCTGCCTTGGCGTCCTGCGTCCTGCGCTGGTTCGCGGCGCTGCGCGAGGCCAAGCTGATCACCGCCCCCTGGCGCCTGCGCGAGGCCCAACAGCGCTGGCGCGACGCGCTCGGCGACGAGCCCTGCGCCGCCTTGGACGCCTGCGGAGCGCTCAGCCAACGCCTAGGCTTCGCCGCGTCTCTCGAGAAAACACTATGACCACTAAACAGATCCAACTTCAAAATCAGGCGGAGACCGTGCGTCTGCTCGGCGAGCAGGACACGCGGCTGCGGGAACTTGAGCGCGACTTCGGCGTGGAGATATTCCTGCGCCAAGACGCCGCCAGCGGCGGCCTGTCGCTGAGCGTCAAGGGCAGTGCTGCGCGCGTGGCGAAGGCCGCACGCCGCCTGCGCGAGGAGATCGACGCCTTGCGCCGCCGGGCCGCGCCCGTCGACCCGCGCGGTTTCGAGCCCATCAACCTCGACTCCCCCTCGCTTCCCGAGGACGGCATCTACCGCGCGCACAACGGGAAGGTGCTCCGCCCGCGCACGCCCAACCAGCAGAAGTATTGCGACACCATCGCCGCGCACGACTTGACCTTCGGCATCGGTCCGGCGGGCACCGGCAAGACCTTCCTGGCCGTGGCCTGCGCCCTGCGCGCGCTCGAATCGCGCCAGGTCATGAAGATCGTCCTCTCGCGCCCGGTCGTCGAGGCGGGCGAGAAGCTGGGCTTCCTGCCGGGCGACATGATGGAGAAGGTCAATCCGTATCTGCGCCCGCTCTACGACGCCTTCGTCTCCCTGCTCGGCGGCGAGCGCTTCCGCACTTGGCGCGACAACGACGTCATCGAGATCGTGCCGCTAGCCTACATGCGCGGACGGACTTTCGAGGACGCGTTCATGATCCTCGACGAGGCTCAAAACACCACCCCCGAGCAGATGAAGATGTTCCTCACCCGCATGGGCACGGGATCGAAGGCCATCGTGACCGGCGACACGACCCAAAACGACCTCGGCGCGCGCGCTGCCTCGGGCTTGGTGCGCGTGCTCGAGATCCTCAAGGGCGTGGAGGGCGTGGCCACCATGCGCATGGCCGAAGTCGACGTTTCACGCCACCAGCTCGTCAAGCGCATCATCCGCGCCTACGACAAATGGGACGAAAAAGCGGGCTGAGCGTCGCCGTCGCGGGACTGGATACTTTGCCGTCCTCGGCACGGCGGGCTTCGCTTTATAAAAAGGCGGTACATCTGGCATTTAAAATGGCGCGTAAAACGGCGAACGGCGAAATTTCCCTGGTGTTCATTACTCGAGCCAAGATGCTGCGGATCAACCGTCGATATCTGAGACATGACTACGACACGGACGTGATCACTTTCCAGCACGACCTTCCTCCCGGTCTTCCGAAGACGGGGCTTCCGATCGGCGATATCTTCATCTCGGCCTGGATGGTCCGCCGCCAAGCCCGCGAGCTCGGCCACTCGGCGAGAGCCGAGGCGGCGACCTTAGCCGCGCACGGCGCGCTGCACCTGCTCGGCCACGACGACTCCAAGCCTCGGGCGAAGGCGCGGATGTTCAAGATCCAAGACCGCATCGTCGCTTCCTTGCGTGCCTAAAACAAAGCCGGCTCCCGCGCCGCAGACCGATCGAATCCTGCCCATGCTTTGGGTCCTGGGGACTGCGGGCTTCTGGCTGGTCCCCGATCAAAAAATAATCCGCGCCAAGCTCCTCGCGGTCCAGGCCGCCGTCTTGATCGCCGGCGCGCGTCTGCTCTGGCGCGGCGCGAGACATCCCTCGCCGGGAGGACGCGCCGCGCTCGACGCGTCCGTCGCCGCTCTCGTTTTGTCCGGCGCCCTGTTCTGGACGCTCTCGCCCGAGCGCGCCGCCTCCGAGACGGAGCTGACGCGGATTTTCTTCTGTGGCCTGACTTATTGGGCCGCCAGCCGCAGCTTCGCCGCAAAGGACGCGATCTTCGGCGCGGAATACTTCGCGGCGGTCTGGACGGCGGGGGCGTCCGCCGCCGGCCTGTGGGCCGTGATCCAGGCTTGGGGCGGACAAACGCGTCCCTTCGCGAGCTTCGGGAATCCGATCTTCCTGGGCACGGCGATGGCCGCGTCGCTGCCCATCGTCCTCGCCGGCGTCGCGAGGACGGGACGGGCGAGACTGCTTTGGGCCGGCGCTCTCGCTCTCGAGGCGTCGGGTCTTTTTCTGGCACACTCTCGCGCGGCGGCCTTCGGACTATTGGCGGCCTTGGGCTTCTGGGCGCTCGCCCGGCTCGAGGGACGAAGGCTCCTTCAGGCGCTGGCCGCCGGCGCGCTCGCGGCCGCGGCGGTGACCTGGACCGTCTGGGGGCGCGAGTGGACGCACGGTCTGATCTGGCGCGACGCGTTCGCCCTGTGGCGCGCCAAGCCCTGGCTCGGCTGCGGCCTCGGCCGCTTTCATCTCGAGTTTCCCGGCTTCGCTTCCACCGAGCTCAAGGCTCGTTGGCCGGCCGGGGCCGTCATCATCAATTTCGCGCACAACGAGTATCTGCAGACGCTCGTCGAGACGGGTCCGCTGGGGCTCGGCGCGCTTCTCGCGGTGCCGGTCGCGGGCTGGCTCGCGCTGCGCCGTGACAACACAGGGGCGATGCGCGGCGCGTGCTCGGCGGGAGCGTTGGCGTTGTTCTCCGCGGCCTTCGTTTCTCCCGATCTGCGCTTCGGCGCCTCGTCTTTCGCCGCCTTCGCGCTGCTGGGCGCCGCGGCCTCCGTCGAGGCCCGCCCGACGCTCGTCCCGGGCGCTCTGAGCGCCTGCGCCTTGGCTGCCTGCGCCTGGCTGGCGGTTCGACCCGCCTTAGCCGTGCGGCGCAACGCGGCGGAAGTTCCGTTTCATGTCGGCGCGGACGCCGGGCGCATGGCCGAGCTTGAAGACCGCTTAAAGCGGGCGCCCAATGACGCCGACACGGAAGAAGAGATCGGCTATCTCAAGGCCAAGGCTTCGGATTTCGCCGGGGCCGCGACCGCGTTCCGCCGGGCCGCCGAGTTGGCACCGTCCCGGCCGGGGCCTCTCAACAATCTCGGCAACCTCTGTTATCTCTCGGGCGACGCCGACGGCGCCATCGGCTGGTGGGAGAAATCTCTGGCGGTCGCTCCCGAGCAGATCGACGCGCGCCTGAACCTCGCCAAGCTTCTCTGCGAAAGCGGAAGGCTCAAGCCGTGCGCCGCGCAGCTGCAGGAAGTGCTCAAGCGCGATCCGTCCAACGCCAAGGCTCAGGTGTGGTATAAGAAGATGGTCGAATGAGGTTTTACTCCCTTGCCGTTTTATTTTTTGCCGCGCCCGCTCTCAGCACCGTCATACATCCAGATCCGCGCCTGACCGTGGAGGCGCGCGCGGTCAAGCCGGGCGAGGTCGTGCTCGTGACCGTCGAGGGCAACGATATCAGGACTCCGCCCACGGCGACCCTGCGCGGGCAGCCGCTGCAGTTCTTTCCCTCCGCCTCGACGGGAACTTGGCTGGCCTTGATCGGTCTGGACCTCGAGACGTCCACCGGGCCGGCCTTGCTCAGCGCGCTGCTGCGCGCGCCGGGAGGCAAGGCTGTGCGCTCGACTCAGACGCTCTCCATCGAGGCGGCTAGCTTCCCCGTGGTGGAATTGAAGGTCGAGCAGAAATTCGTCACTCCGGACAAGAGCGACGCCGAGCGCGCCGAGGCCGAGGCCAGCAAGCTGCACAAGCTGTTCGCCGCGGGCGAGGAGAAGCGGCTCTTCGAGGGGCGTTTCGACTCGCCGATCCCCGGGGCGGCCACCGCGCGCTTCGGCGAGCGCCGGGTGTTCAACGGGGAGCCGAAAGCGCCCCACTCGGGCATGGACCTCAAAGCCAAACTCGGACATCCTGTGCGGGCCTCCGCCGCCGGCCGCGTCGTCTTGGCCGATCCGCTTTTTTACTCGGGCAAGACCGTCGTCATCGACCACGGCTTGGGGCTGACCACGCTGTACGCTCATCTCTCGAAGTTCCTGGTCAAGACCGGCGACATGGTCAAGAAAGGCCAGGTTATCGGCAAGGTCGGCGCCACAGGGCGGGTGACGGGGCCGCACCTGCACTGGGCCTTGAAGTTCCAGAACGCCCGGATCGATCCGTTCTCCCTGGTCTTTCTCGATCTCGACGCCAAGCTCAAGCTCCATCCCGAAAACCCGCTCAAGCGCTCGGCGCTATGCGGCGCCGAGGATCTTCCGCCCGCGCCGAAATGGGGCCGGTTCTCCAACGGCCTGCGCGCCAGGGCGCGCACGGCCAAGGCCGTCTACGGGCCCGGCGAGAGCGTCTCGCTGATCGTCGAGATCCAGAACCCCGGGAAAAAAAACGTCTACCTGGATTTCGTGCGCGACGCGGCCCTGCGGCCGCTGGTTTTGGGAGTGGGGGAGCCGCTGCGGCCCTTTGACGCGCTGTCCTCATCCCACGTCGTCACCCGCGCGCTCACCGAACAGGTCAAGATTCCGCCTCACGCGACGCTGTGCTTCGAGCAGAACATGTCCGCCGACGGGCCGCTGCTCGCGAGCCAAACCACGAGCTGGCCGCTGATATACGGGACCGAGTTCTTGTATGCCTCGACCTCGACGATTCGCGCGGGTCTATGGCGGGGACGGCTAGCCCTGCGCGCCGAGGTTATCGTGTCGATTATAACCCGCTAACCGCATTATTGACAACGACAAGCCCAAATGTCTGACAACAACGGTTATCATTTCCGTGTCTTTTTTGGGATGAAAAAATCGTTTGGGGCATCCGCAACATGCGAAGGCGTGCTGGCCGCCAGCTTATAAACTATGTATTGATTCAACGAAACGCCTTGTCCGGCCGCGGCGATGGCAAGGTTCTTATGCAGCTCCTTCGGCACTCGAACGATAAATTTTCCCTTTGGCTCCTTTTCTGATATCGGAGCAGGTATGGGCCAGCCTTTAGCGCGCGTCGCCTTCAACCACAACTGCACGGCGATTTTCAGTTCCTTGAGAGATTTTTCTGCCGTGTCTCCGAAAGCCGAACAACCCTGAAGTTCGGGGGCTTTGCCGATCCAACACCCATCTTCCTGGCTGTAGATAACATGCATTTCGTAGTTATGTTTCATATTTCTCCCCCAACTCCTGAAGCAGAAGGATGAATTGCTTGACTTGATACCCCTTCGCCATCCCCCTGCACGTCTGAATAACAAGTCTTTTCTTAATTCCATCGTGAAAATAAATCCGATGACTGCCCTTCTGCCTATCGAGATAGAAGCCCGCCGACTCCATCGCCGCGCATAAATCGGAAAATCGGATATTGTGCGGATTGTTCAGGATCCGCACAAATAGATTGTTTTTCTTCACTGTTATTATGATACTACGAGTAGTATCATTTGTCAACGGCGGCGCCGGGATACAAATAGCGATTAATAAATATGGGTAATTGTGCTTATTTTCCGCACGGCGATCGACTCTTTAACGTGCTTTCGACAGGATGTCGAGAGCCGCATCAAAGCGCGTAGCGCCGACTTCGCTTTCGTGCCTCCGCCGTTCCGCCGCCAGCAAATCTTGGTCAAGCCAGCCGCGCTGCTTTAACGCCGCTAGATAGGGGATATCCGTCGGGTCGAGCAGACGGTACTCGCCGGGAATCGGAACGCCTCGGCGAACGAACAGCAAGGCCTGGTCATCCCAATAGACCAGCGCCCATTGCTCGCGCGGAAGATAGGGAACCAACGGGGAGCGGAGCACGCGCGTGGTTTTTTTGCCGCGCGAATCGGTCAACTCGCCGTCAAAATAACCACGCGGGTAGGGCTCGACGACCGCCTCGATGCCGTAGCGGTCAAGAAAGGCCTGCCAAACCTCGGGCCTGGACTTGGCGTGCTGATACTCGAAAAGGCGTTCGCGAAACACGTCAAGGCGGCCGTAGGCGAACACGCGCCTTTGCGGGTACAGCCTCCAAGCCGGATAGGCGGCCCAGTGCTGGGGCAGCAGCACGGGGCCCGACCAGGGTTGCCGGGCGATCATCTCGGTGACCCCGAGTTGATACTGGGACCAGATCACTCCCAGCGCAGGCGATCCCAACGCCAAGGCATTGCGCGCCAGCGCCAACCAGCCCAACGCGAGACATGAAGCCAGGACGGGGCCCGACCAACGCGGGACCCGTCTTGATTCGAACGCCTCAGCCATGAGCGCCGCGGTCAGAGGGACGATGACGATGGATGAAACGGATAGGTGTCTATACGACAATACGCCCCAGAATCCGAACAAGGCCAAACAGGTGACTCCTGCCGCGTCGATGTTTTTGCCGCGACGGTTGAGATAAGCTGCGGCCGCCAAGCTGGACAGGACAATCGCCGCGAACAGCGGAAAGCCCGAGTTCTTGAGCAGGACCGGCGATCCCCATTCCACGTTGCCCGCGTGCAGTTTCGCGAAATTGGCGAGCAGAAAAAACGGAACCTCGTAAACGTGCCAGCCGTAGGGATTGAGCATAGTCCCCGCCGCAACGGCGGCCGCCGCTTCGATCTTCGCGCGCGGTCGCTGCTTCGAGAAAACAAGATGGAGTCCGCATATCGCCACGCCGTATATGAAGCCGCCGTGCAGGTTGGCCCAGAGACAGAAAAAAATGACCGCGTGGGCTCGCCAGCGTCTAGAAAAAGGCTTCTCGGCGCTGCGGAGAAAAGCCAGAAGGCCGGCAATACCTATAAATGTAAATAGTTCCGGCTCGGCCATCCAACGCGTTTGACTGACCCACGCCAATCCCAACAGAGCCGCCGCGCGCCAAGCGACGCCCACGCCGCGGCGCGCCAGCCCCAGGTCGCTTACAAATCCCGTCCCCGCCGCCATCAGCGCTTTAAAGACGATCAGCCCCCATGCGCCGCCGGCCGCCCACAAGAAATAATAAAACAACTCGCTCAACCACTCGAAGCCGAGCCACGGCAGCGGCGCCGCCGGTTGGGATTTGTCAGCCGAAGTTATCCCCGAACTCATCCCGGGATGAGTTTGGGGATAACTCATACTAGCGAGAGGTTCACTGCGCAACGGAGCCTTTTGATCCCATTGGGCGCGGCCAATGGCCAAATGCCAGAAAACATCCGGATTGTGGATCGGATAGGCCGCGCAGACAAAAAACGCGGCCAACGACAATGGAAGCCACGCCTTCGTCCACCATTGAGCGCTAGTTATCCACAAACTCGTCGCGCGACGAGTCCGTGGATAACTCGAATCCATCTTATCCATTGGGCCGAGTTTAGCAGATATGACTAAAAGCTATAATCACGTCGTGAAGACCGAGCATATCCACTTCTCGGAGATCGAGAAGAAGTGGCAGGATCGATGGGAAGCAGAGGGTGTGTTTCGCGCGCCGAAGATTCCGCGCCCGGGCAAAAAATTCTACTGCCTAGACATGTTCCCCTATCCTTCGGCCGCGGGCTTGCACGTCGGCCATCCCGAGGGCTACACCGCCACCGACATTCTATGCCGGTACAAACGCATGCGCGGCCTCGACGTCCTGCACCCTATGGGCTGGGACGCCTTCGGCCTGCCCGCCGAGAACTTCGCCATCGCCACCGGCACGCACCCGGCGAAGATCACGCGCCACAACGTCGACAATTTCCGGCGGCAGATCAAGTCGCTTGGATTCTCCTACGACTGGGACCGAGAGATCGACACGACCGACCCGAACTACTACCACTGGACGCAGTGGATCTTTCTCCAGCTGTACAAAAAAGGTCTCGCCTATGAGAGCACGGCGCCGATCAATTTTTGCCCTTCCTGCAAGACCGGCCTCGCGAACGAGGAAGTTTTCAACGGAGCCTGCGAGCGCTGCGGCGCGAAGGTCGAACGAAAGAGCATCCGCCAGTGGGTCTTGAAGATCACGGCGTACGCCGATCGCTTGGAATCCGATCTTGTCGGGCTCGATTGGCCTGAGTCCACGCTGTCGATGCAGCGGCATTGGATCGGACGTTCCGAAGGGGCCGAGGTGACGTTTAAATCGGAGGGCGGGGACGAGATCAAAGTCTTTACGACCCGACCGGATACGTTGTTCGGGGCGACGTATATGGTCCTGGCCCCGGAGCATCCGCTAACGACAAAATTAACCACAGAGGCACAGAGACACGAAGTAACGGCGTATGCGGAAACGGCGAGGAATAAATCCGACCTGGAACGGACGGAACTGCAGAAAGAAAAGACGGGTGTGTTTACGGGCGGACACGTGATCAATCCGGTCAACGGCAAGAAGATACCGGTGTATATTGCCGATTACGTGTTGGGGAGCTACGGCACGGGAGCGATCATGGCGGTGCCTGGGCATGACGATCGCGACCATGAATTCGCCGCTAAATACAACATCGATATATTGACCGTGGTGCAGGCGCCAAACGGAGTGGAACTCAAAGTAGGCGCGGCATTCACGGGGGACGGAACGGCCGTGAATTCCGACTTCCTTAACGGCCTGGCTACGCCTGAAGCCAAGAAAAGGATCACGGCTTGGCTTCAGGAAAAAAATATCGGCGTTGGGAAGATCAATTACAAGCTTCGCGACTGGCTTTTTTCCCGACAACGCTACTGGGGCGAGCCGATTCCTATCGTACATTGCGCCAAATGCGGCATTGTCCCCGTTCCCGAGGACCAGCTGCCTATCCGCTTGCCCGAGGTCGCCGATTTTAAGCCCACCGGGACCGGCGAATCGCCTCTCGCCAATGTCCCCGATTGGGTCAACACCAAATGCCCGACGTGTTCGGGGCCGGCCAAGCGCGAGACCAATACCATGCCGCAGTGGGCGGGATCGTGCTGGTATTATCTTCGCTTCCTCGACCCAAAGAATACCCAAGCCGCTTGGAGTAAGGATCTCGAAAAGGCTTGGGGCCCGGTGGATTGCTATGTCGGAGGAGCCGAGCATGCCGTCCTGCATTTGCTATACGCACGTTTTTGGCATAAGGTCCTTTTCGACCTCGGATTTGTCTCGACGAAAGAGCCTTTTCAGAAGCTTCGTCATCAGGGCATGATCCTCTCGTACTCGCACCGCGATGCCAAGGGCGCTTATCACCTCCCCGAGGACGTCGAATACGACGAGAAGGGCCGCCCGGTGCACGCTCAAACCGGCGAGGTCTTGGAATCTCAAGTCGAGAAGATGTCCAAGTCCAAGAAGAACGTGGTCAACCCCGACATCGTGCTCAAGAAGTACGGCGCCGACGCGTTCCGCCTCTATGAGATGTTCATGGGACCCTTCGAGCAGGCCAAGCCCTGGGATATGCGCAGCATCGAGGGCGTCTCGCGCTTCTTGCGCCGGACCTGGACCTTGATCCTCGATCGCGGCGCCGAGGGAGTCGATGGAGAAGGGCTCATCGCCCTGCGCCATCGCACCATCAAGAAGGTCACCGAGGACATCGAGTCGTTCGGGTTCAACACCTGTATCTCCACGCTCATGATCTATCAGAACGCGGTCCAGGACGAAAAAAC